>JAQGOE010000238.1 GCA_028293725.1 Gammaproteobacteria bacterium
CCCTGCTGGCGCGTGGAACTCGAGCGCCCGCCGCGCTTGACTAATCACCGACCGCATGAGATGAGGTTTAATTACGCGGTCGCGGCTCGCTACACGTCCGCTGCAAACATTCGACGCCCACGGCGCATGACAGAAAACAATTCCGAGCCCGAGGGCATCGTCCCACCCACACGCGGTGCCGCGGACATATCCGCGCCGGCGGATTTCACCGATCGTGCCAAGCTCGCTTTTCCGGTTGTGGGAATTGGCGCCTCCGCGGGAGGCATCCAAGCGCTGACTGAGCTTCTGCGGGCGATGCCACCCGACACTGGCATTGCCTATGTCATGGTCCTGCATCTGTCGCCCGATCATCAGAGCCTGGTCGCGGAGATTCTGGGTCGGCACACCGACATGCCGGTGCATCAGATCCGGCAAGGCATGCGGGTGGAGGCCAATCACGTTTATGTGATCCGACCGGGACATACCCTGACACTGCTCGATGGCACCCTGCACCTGGGCGAGTCTGTGGAAAAGCGCGGCTTTCGGCGTCCGGTCGATGACTTCTTTCGCTCGCTGGCGCGGGAGCAGAAGGAGAAATCGATCATTGTGGTGCTGTCCGGGATGGGTACGAACGGGACCGCCGGCGCCCAGGCCATCAAGGCCGTAGCGGGGCTCTGTATTGCCCAGGATCCCGAGACCGCGGAATTTCCGGGCATGCCCCAGAGCCTGATCCACGCGGGCTACGCGGACCAGGTCCTGAAAATCTCCGACATTCCCGGGGTGCTGCTTCGCTATGTCCAACATCCCTATCTCGATCCGGACCCCGCCGGGCGGGCTCGAGCGCAGCAGGAGCTCGAGCGCCATCGCCAGGAGTTGCTCGGCATCATCGATATCGTGCGTACTCGCACGGGCCATGATTTCGCGCCCTACAAGGTGGCGACGGTGTTACGGCGGATCCAACGCCGGATGGGGTTGATAGGCGCTTCCGATCTCGTCTCCTACGCGGCCTTCCTGATTCGGGAGCCGGCGGAGGTACCGGCGCTCGCGAACGACTTGATGATCAATGTCACCGGATTTTTCCGGGATCCGGAAGCTTGGGAGGCTCTGCGCCTCGCCGTCGTCCGCCCGATGGTTGAGGAGCGCTCGCCTGACGAGCCGATTCGCGCCTGGGTGACGGCATCCGCGAGTGGTGAGGAGCCCTATTCGCTGGCGATGCTGATTGCGGAGGAAGCGGAGCGCCTCCATAAAAAGCTCGATGTGAAAATCTTCGCGACCGACACCGCGGAGAAATCCCTCGCGCTGGCCCGCGCCGGCGTCTATCCCGGCGGCATCGAAGGCGATCTCTCGCCGGAGCGGCTCGACCGCTTCTTCGAAAAGGACGATCACACCTACCGGATCCGCAAACAGTTGCGCGACCAGGTGGTATTCGCGCCCCAGGATATTCTGCGCGATCCCCCGTTTTCGCGTGTTGACCTCGTCACCTGCCGCAATCTGCTCATTTATCTCGAGCCGGAGGCCCAGCGCCGGGCACTCGCCCTACTGCATTTCGCTTTGCGCGACGGCGGCCATCTTTTTCTGGGCAACGCCGAGACGCTGGGGCAGGCGGACGAGTACTTCGAAGTGGTGAGCAAACATTGGCGCATCTATCGCCGCACCGGTCCAGGCCAGCATCGCTTCCGGGATCTGACGGCATTTCCGACCAGGGTTCCGTCACCGCGTCCGATCGATCGCGTCACCCAGGTGGCGACGATCTCGCGTCCCTCACAAGCAAATTCAATCCAGTTGGCGCTGTTGGACTTGCTCGGTCCACCCACCGCGGTCGTGGATGCGAACGAGCGCATCGTGTACTTCCACGGCGACTCCGGGCCATTTCTGTTGAGTCCGACCGGCGAGATCACATCGAACTTCATCGAGATGGTTCGCCTGCCACTACGTGCGTCGGTGCGCGCCGCCCTACGGCAGGCCATAGCAGACAAGCGGCCCACCGTGATCGAGCGAGTCTCATCTGAAGAGGAGGGCGGTACGATCCGTGTCACTGCGGAGCCCTTGCCTTCTTGGCGCGCTCCGGGGCTGTTCCGGGTGAGTTTTGAAGCCTTGCACCCTGCCTCGCTGGGATCGACGCGAGCGGCCACGGGGTTGCAGGGACTCGACGTGGCGCGGTCGCTGCCGGCTGTCCACCCGGATGAGACTTTGGAGGCCGAGGTCAAAGGACTGCGCCAGGAATTACAGCAGAGCGTTGAATCGTTCGAGGCCGCCAACGAGGAGTTGAAAGCCTCGAACGAGGAGGTCACCTCGATCAACGAGGAGCTGCAGAGCGCCAACGAGGAGCTCGAGACCGGCAAGGAAGAGCTGCAGTCCTTGAATGAGGAGTTGGCGACCGTCAACACACAGCTGCAGACCAAGATCGGCGAGCTGGAGGGACTGACCAATGATCTCAACAACCTGCTCAGCAGTACCGATATCGCGGTCGTGTTTCTGGACCTGCAGCTCAATGTGCGCGGGTTTACCCCCGCCACCAACGATCTGTTGGAATTGATTCCGGCGGACATCGGCCGGCCGTTGGCACACCTGGCGCAAAAATTCAACGATGGGGATTTGATCGCCAATGCCCGGCAGGTCATTGCGAAGCTCGTCCCCCTGGAATCCGAGGTGAACAGCCATAGCGGACGCTGGTATCTGCGCCGGATTCTGCCTTATCGCACCGAAGACCATCGCATCGCCGGGGCGGTGATCACGTTCATCGATATCTCGGCTCGCAAGCAGGCGCACCTGACTATCGAGGCCGCCCAAGCACGTCTGCAGGCGGTCATCGAGCACATGCCCGCCGCAGTGCTGATGGTACAGGCACCCAGCGGCCAACTACTCCTCGGTAATCGACAGGCCTCACGCCTTTTCGGTCAGCCCTTCCCACTGCCTTTCGTGGGCTCGAATTGGACCGCGACGTACTCGGCCTTCCGAGCCGCGCATCGCGACGGCCGGATATATGGTCCGCAGGAGTGGCCGCTGGCGCGCGCGCTGGCGAAAGCGGAGACGGTACTGAACGAGGAGATTGAATACCAACTTCACGACGGCTCACGGGGCACTCTCTCGATGAGCGCCTCCCCGGTCTACGGCAGGGGTGGCGAAGTAGTGGCCGCCGTCGCCGCATTCTTCGACGTCAGCGAGCGGATTCGGTCCGCGCAGGCGTTACGTGAAAGTGAGGAGCGACTCCGGCTGCTGTTGGAAAGTGCCCACGATTTCGCCATCTTCATGCTCGATCTCGACGGTCGAATCGTGAACTGGACCGGTGGCGCCGAGAACATCTTCGGATTCAGCGAGCGGGAAGTGCTCGGGCAACCGGTAGCGCTCGTTTTTACACCTGAGGATCGCGAAGACGGTGTGCCGGAGCGCGAAATGCGCAAGGCCTTCGAGTCGGGTCGCGCCAGTGATGAGCGTTGGCATTTGCGTAAGGACGGCACGCGATTTTGGGCGAGCGGAGTTCTGACCGCCGCGCGGGACAGCGAGGGGGCTTTGCGCGGCTACGTCAAAATCGTGCGCGATCAGACGGAGCGCCGTGCGTTCGAGCGGCAACTTCAAGAGGCGCTTACCGGAGCCGAGAGGCTGCGCGCCACCGCGGAAAGCGCCAATCGGGCCAAGGACGAGTTCATCGCCACGGTGAGTCACGAGTTGCGCACGCCGCTCAACACAATCCGCTTGTGGTCGAGCATGCTTGCCAAGGGCAACGTCCCTGCCGAGCAGGCTAAGGATGGGGTGCTCATGGTGGAGCGCGCCGCCATCGCGCAGACCCAGCTCATCGACGATCTCCTCGATGTGTCGCGTATGGCGAACGGCAAGATCCGCCTGGCACTGCGCGAGACCCAACTCTCGAAGGCCATCGAGGACGCCGTTGAATCCGTGCGGCCGGTCGCGGACGGCCGCAAGGTGCGGCTCGAGTCGGAGCTGAGCCCTGATGTCGGTATGGTGCGCGTCGATCCGGACCGGATTCAACAGGTGGTCTGGAATCTTCTGACGAACGCGGTGAAGTTCACACCTTCCGGGGGCGACGTCAGCGTTACTTTGCGACGGCTACGGGACGATGTCGAGATTTCAGTTCGCGACACCGGCATCGGCATCCGCGCGGAGTTGCTGCCGCTCATATTCGAGCGCTTCCGCCAGGCCGATTCCAGCACGACGCGCCAGCATGGCGGTCTGGGCCTCGGGCTCGCGATTGCGAGCCAACTGGTCCAGTTGCATGGCGGCATCATCACCGCCGAGAGCGACGGCGAGGGGCGCGGCTCCCTGTTCACGGTCAGGCTGCCAAACCTGAGGCGATTGCCGGAGTTTCATTGGGATGACCCGCTGGCCTCTCAGTCTGAAGCAGGTGATTTGACCGGTATCGACGTGCTGCTGGTGGAGGATCAGGAGTCCACTCGCGAGGCGACCACCATCCTGCTGCAACGCGCTGGCGCGCAGGTGCGCGCGGTCGATTCGGCTGCGGCCGCACGCGAAGCCTTTGCCACCCGGCAGCCGAAGTTAGTCATCGCGGATATCGGGTTGGCCGGCGAAGACGGGTACATGCTCATTCGAGCGCTGCGCAGAATGGAGCGCGAGAAGAATATTGAGCGCGTTGTTGCCGTGGCGGTCACCGCGTTCGCCGGGCTGGAAGATCGCAAGCGCGCCTTGGCCGCCGGCTTCGACGATCATTTACCCAAGCCCATCGATCCCGAGGGCTTTATTGTTGTGCTCGCGAGTCTGTTGAAGGGTTCGTGACGCTCGTGTAGCTCCCACCAACATAACGGATCTCGCCGTCCTCCACGAGTTTATCCAGATGAGCCTGGAGAGACTTGGCGGCGATGGGATACAGCGTTTGTGGGACATCATTGTAGACGCGCGGTAGGAGCGTAGCGAGCGGCGCGGATCCGCCCGCTTCGAGCAAGGCCTGGCGCACTTTGCTTTCCCGACGCAGTCGATGTTCGATCAGGCGCTCCGCCTCGGCATGCGGATCGTGTATCAGGTAACCGTGCCCCGGCGCCAGAACAGCGATCTCGAGCTCGAGCAGTCGCCGCAGAGACTGCAGGTACGCTCGCATATTCCCATCAGGCGGCCCGATGACGACTGTCGAGCCCTCCATCACATGATCGCCGGTGAACAGCATGCCGGTTTCGGGCAGCAGGAAGCAGAGATGATTGGACGCGTGTCCGGGGGTGTGTACGGCGCGCAATGAGAAGCCGTCGAGCTCGACCGCGTCGCCGTCTGCCAGAGGCTGATCCAACACCAACTTCACGTCGTGTTCCCCGCCCGGCGCAGGCGACCCCGTCCCCGCCTTCGCCATCGCGGCGATTTTCGCGCCCGTGGCTTTCTTCAGTGTCATAGCGGACGAGGCGTGATCGAGATGGGTATGCGAGCACAGAATCCAACGAATCCGCCCGGCGCCGACGTCGAGAATCGCCCGAACATGGGCGGCGTCCTCGGGCCCCGGATCGATGACCGCGAGTTCCCGCTCGCCGACGAGATAAGTATTGGTGCCGGGACCGGTCATGACTCCCGCATTCGGTGCAACGAGGCGGGTCACGTAGCGATCGAGTTTCCCCGGCACCCCCGGCGATAGGTCTGGTTCGGCGCGAGTCATGTTACGGTATGCCAGTCAGCCCCATTTCGAGTGTGCAGTATGACATCCGAATCCGATTACGCGAGCATGCTTGCCGTTGCGCTCCAGGAGGCCCGGACCGGGATGGCGGAGGGCGGGATTCCGATTGGTGCCGCGCTGTTTCACCGTACAGGTCAGTTGCTGGGAAGTGGTCACAACCGTCGTGTGCAGGAGGGCGATCCGTCCGTCCACGGTGAGACCGACGCGTTCCGCAAGGCCGGGCGGCAACGGAATTACCGGGACACCATCATGGTCACGACCTTGGCACCGTGCTGGTATTGCAGCGGCCTGATTGTGCAGTTCCAGATCGGCGCGGTCGTAGTCGGCGAGTCGCGCACTTTCCGTGGCGGCATCGACTGGCTGCGGGAGCGGGGAATCGAAGTGATCGACCTCGACTCCCCCGACTGCGTTCAACTCCTCGAGAGCTTCATTACGAAGCATCCTGAGGTTTGGAATGAGGATATCGGCGAGCCGTGAGGCCCTCAAGTCGTTACCCAGCTCGGGAGCGACTCCGTCAGGCCTCCGAGTCGGCGACCGCCGCCGCGCGGGAGTTCCGCGATGCACGCCGTACCACCACCGCCTTCGCCAAGCGATCCAACACCTTCACCGAGGCGTCCCAGTCGATACAGGCATCCGTAATGCTCTGTCCATACACGAGCGGTTTGCCGGGGACGAGGTCCTGACGGCCAGCGACCAGGTGACTTTCAACCATCAAGCCACCGATGCGGCTGTCGCCGGCTTCGATCTGTTGGGCGACGGCGTCGACCACGCCCGGTTGATTTTCGTAACGCTTGCTGCTGTTGCCGTGACTGACATCGATCATCATGCACGTCGACAGGCCGGTCGAGGCGCCGACTTTCCAGGCCGCGTCGACACTGACAACGTCATAGTTCGGAGCTTTGCCGCCGCGCAGGATGATGTGACAGTCGGAGTTGCCGGACGTGGTGGCGATGGCGCTGCGCCCCTGTTTGGTGACGGCCAGGAAATGGTGGGCTTGCGCTGCGGCCTGTACCGCGTCCACCGCGATCTTCACGTTGCCGTCGGTGCCGTTCTTGAATCCCACAGGACAGGACAGCCCCGAGGCGAGCTCGCGATGCACCTGGCTTTCCGTCGTGCGTGCGCCAATCGCGCCCCAGGCCACGAAATCCGCGATGTACTGCGGTGTGATCATGTCGAGGAACTCGCAGCCCGCCGGCAGTCCGAGGCGGTTGATGTCGAGCAACAGGCCGCGGGCCAGCCGCAGACCCTGGTTGATCCGGAAGCTGCCATCGAGATCGGGGTCGTTGATCAAACCTTTCCAACCTACGGTGGTACGCGGCTTCTCGAAGTAGACGCGCATGATGATCTCGAGGGAGTCCTTGAGTCGCTCGCGTTGTTCCGCCAGGCGCCCGGCATACTCCATCGCCGAGGCAGTATCGTGAATCGAGCACGGCCCGATCACTACCGCCAGCCGGTCGTCCTGGCCGTGAAGGATTCGATGCAAGGACTGTCTCGCCGCGGTGACCGTGGCTGAGATCTGCGGGGTGCACGGGTGCTCACGCATCAGGTCCTCGGGAGTGGTGAGCTCCCTGATGTCGCGGATACGTAAGTCATCGGTACGCATATTCACTTTGTCGGCTCCGGTTCGTGCGGGCCACTGGCGAAAAAAAACCGCCAGGGGTCTGGCGGTTTTTTCGGGATCTGTTTGCTGTTCGTTCAGCCGAGTGCAGTCCGTCTACCGCCAATGTGATTTGGCCAGTAAAAGTAAGCAAAACGGTAGCTGCGAGCAGTGAAGTTCATACGTGGAGAGTAATAGCACAGACTCCAAACCCGTGACAAGGAGTCTGTCTGACAGCCCCCCTGGACCCCTAGCGGGCCAGCTCCTGCAGCACATAGGTCGCCACATCCGTCACATTTTGTTCATTGATGAGGCTGGGATACAGGGCAGGCATCGGCGCCTTGGGGGCCTTGATGAAGGCGATGGTGTCAGCCAGATTGCGGCGTTTTTTGAGCGTACTCAACTCGTGACCCGCGACCAGGTCACCCTCCGGGCCGTGGCAGGAGGTGCAGATCTGTGAGTACAACTTGCGACCCTGGGCGGCTGCCGTGGCTGATGCTGCCGGCTGCGCGCTCGGAGCCCCTCCGCCACCCAAAGCCATAATCACGACGCTCGGTATGCCCAATGCGCCAAACGCGCTGCGGGATACATTGCCCGAAGCGATCGCGACGTACTGCCTGCCGCCAGCCTCGTAGGTCACAACGCCACCCGCCAACGCGCCACCCGTTTGGGTCTTATAAACGAGTTCGCCGGTCTTGCTATCGAACACGAGGAAGTTGCCGTTGAGGTCGCCGGTGAGCGTGACTCCACCGGCGGTCGGTGTCACGCCGGCCACCACGGGCTTTTCCGTGTGATATCGCCAGCGGACCGCCCCGGTTTCGCTGTCCACCGCCGTGACCCAGCCGGTGCTCGGGCCGTCGGGCTCGACCGTGCCACCGAAACTCGCGGCGGCGGGTGAGTACTTCGTAGTGCCCGATTTCACGATGAAGCACACATCGACCGAGCCGGTGATCAGCGTGTTATTGAGACGATCGAGAGCGGGACCGTTCCACTCGACCCCTCCCGCGTAGCCCGGGCAGATTCTCACACCCGACGCTGTCGCGCCGTCGGGGCGGGCTTCGATAGTCGTCACAGGCGTGTGAAAGATTTCCTCATGGGTGTCCCGGTCGATTCCCCTGACATAGCCGTCCTTGCCGGCGAAGGCCAGGACATCTCGGACCTGGCCGTCCCGATACAGGACAGGCGCCGCGGCGATGTCTTTATCCTCCCAGTCCGCGGGGGTGACCTGGTGCCACCACTTCAATGCCCCGGTACGGGCATCGAGTACCACGATCGAGTCGGTGAACAGGTTGGTTCCGGGGCGATACGCCTTATCGATGTCCGGCCACGGGTTGCCGACCGGGACAAACAATTCGCCGCTCGAGACATCCAATGTCATCGAGCCCCAGATACCGCCGCCGCCTGTCTTGGCCGACTTGGGCCGTTTCCAGGTGGCCGCTCCCAACTCGTTGCCGCCGGGTATGGTGTTGAATCGCCACAGCTCCCGGCCCGTTTGCGCGTCGTAAGCCATGACACGGCCGCGGGCGCCCAGCTCGCTGCCGCTGATTCCCATGTACACCACGCCCGCCCAGGCGAGTGGTACTCCGGTCGCGGCTTCGCCCAGCCGTGGCGACCCGATGATGCTCTTCCAAAGCAACTTACCTGTCGTCGCATCGAGCGCAATCAGGCGCGCATCTCCGGTTCCGCGAAACACGCGTCCGTCGAGAACCGCCAACCCACGGTTGGAGGGTGACGCGCGCTCTTCGTCCGGCACGTAGCTGAACTTCCAACGCAAGGCGCACGTTGCCGCGTCTATTGCAACAGTCTCGAGTCCCGTGTTGGTGTAGATCACACCGTCAACGACGACCAGCCCGGCGTGATACGTGGTCGGCCCGTCAATCTGCAGCCGGCAGACCTCACGGAGTTGCGCGGCGTTGGCCGGTGTGATTTCTTTCAGAGGCGAGAATCGCTGGCCGTCGAGATGATTGTTGACTGACAGCCACTGTGACCCGGGGGTCGGGTTTTGCGCGCGCGCCTGTGGAATCGCGACCGAGACGCAGGCGGCGAGCAGGTACGGAATCCCACGGGTGAGTATTTTCATGATCCTTCCGGCATTATAGACACCTATGATTTACTCGTTCTTCCAGCACATCAAGCTGTTGACGTCGATAGTCGCCGGCGTCGTGCTGTTTTTTGTATTGCCCGTCCATTTGAGCGTCATGGCTCGTGTGCTGGTGAGCTGGAACGGCGGTGCCATCCTCTTCTTGACGTGGGTCTTCGTGTGGATGAGCAACTGCACCGCTGAGCAGCTCTATATAAGGTACAAAGAAGAGGACGAGACCGCGGCCCTCATCCTGGTCATTGTGACCTGTGCGGCACTCCTGAGCCTGGTCGCGATCGTCCTGTTACTGTCGACCGTCAAGCAGGTTGCCGGCACCGAGCGGGCCCTGCACATCGGCCTGGCCGCCTTGACCGTGACGACCTCCTGGCTGCTCGTGCCGACCATGTTCACTCTTCACTACGCGGATGCGTTTTACAGTGCCGGCGAGGACGAGCGGCCGCTCTTGTTTCCGCAGACGCTGCGCCCGGTGTTCTGGGATTTCGCTTATTTTTCCTTCACCATAGCCGCTGCCTGCCAGACGGCCGACGTGTCGACCGCCAACACCGCGATCCGCAGAACGGTACTGGCCCACAGTGTGATTGCGTTCGTATTTAACGCCTCCATCCTGGGCTTCGCGGTCAACATCAGTGCCGGTTTGTTGTCCGGCTAGGCTAGAATGGCGCCGCGCCGCCGTGGTGTTGGATTTGGCTATACGGGTTGAGTGTAACTATGACGACCGCCTCGATGCCTCTTTTTTATAATAGTGTGGTGGCCCTCGATCGCAAGGCGCACGAGCGGCTCAGAATCACCCCGCCCAACGAATTTTCATTCGCCACGGCCGCGACACTCGTGCCGGTGCTGACGGGGGAGTTTGGACTGATCGCCCGTGAGTACGCGCTCGTTTTCATGGGAGCTGGCGCCAAGGAAGTCGTTCCCGTCGCCCTGACAGGTATGCCCCAGGGCAAGAACCTCTTCGTGCGGGCTGACGGGTCGTGGGATGCCCGCTACGTGCCCGCATACGCGCGCCGCTATCCGTTCGTATTCGCCGAGACGGGTCCCGAACAGTTCACGGTTTGTATCGACCCGGGCTCGAAATTTTTCAGCGAGGAGGTGGGCACGCCGCTGTTCGAGAACGGCGAGGCGAGCCCCTTACTGAAGGAGACAGTGAACCTGCTGGCCGATTATCACCGCCTGATGAGCCAGACCAAGGTCTTCATGGATAAGCTGATGGCGGCGAACTTGTTGATGGATGCCAACGCCAAGGCCGATCTGCCGGACGGACGCAGCTTCACCTGGCGAGGCTTCTGGGTCGTCGACGAGGCCCGCTTTCGCGCGCTACCCGAAGCGACGCTGAAGGAATGGTTTGCCGGCGGCGAGCTCGGTCTCATCTATGCGCACCTGATATCCCTCAGCAATCTTTCTGACCTGCTTCGGCGGCACTACACGGTCAACCCCGTGGCATGAGCTCTGCAGCCTCATTGGGGCAGCCATGGTCGGAAGGCTGAGACCCGATGAAGCCGGCACACGCGGCGCGCGGCGGATCGCGCGTCATCGGGTGGAGTCTGCTTTGGAAGTTCTGGGTCGGAAGAGTCCCACCGACCCAGCGGTGCACGCGGCCCGCAAGGAGTTGAAGAAAGCCCGGGCCGCGCTGCGCCTGCTGCGCGACGTTCTGGGGACTTCCACCTATAAGAAGGAAAATGCGGCGCTTCGGGACGCCGCCCGACCACTCAGCGAACTGCGTGATGGGCAGGTGCTGCTCAACGCTCTCAGTTCATTGATTGAGCATCACGGCGCGCCGGCTTCGCAATGGCCGCTCGAGAAGTTCGAGCGTGTACTTAGCCGTCGCCGCGGAGAGCTGCGCGAAAGTATTCTCGAGCATCCGGGAGCCCTGAAAGGAGCGCGCAAGATTTTGCGGGCCGCGCGCTCGCGCTCGGAGCACTGGCACGTCGGCCGGCACGGCTGGTCCGTGCTCGGGCCGGGGCTGAAGCGCACTTATTCGCAAGGACGGCGCGCGTTCGCGCGAGCACAGGACGGCGGCGGAGACGAGTGCCTGCATGAGTGGCGCAAGCAGGCGCAATACTTCCGCAATCAGCTGCAGCTCTTAGAACCGCTGGGATCCAGGCGGCTCGGCGGTCTCGTGCAAAAGACCCGTGAGCTCGTGGAATATCTGGGCGACGATCATGACCTGGCGGTTTTGAGCGAGCGTGCGATGGCGGCGCGGGAAGATTTCCCTAGTGCGACTACACACCGCGCATTCATCGCGCTGATCGAGCGGCGTCGGGCGAAGCTGCAGGACAAAGCGCTGCGGGTAGGCCGCCGTGTTTACGAGGAGCCTCCTGCAGCGTTCACGGCTCGGCTAGGTCGATATTGGCGGAAGTGGCACCACCTCGTGAAGTTGCGGCCCGCTCGCTCGTCGGCGTGAACCGCCGCACAGCACGCGTAATACGCTGCAGTTAACTTAACTCGGTGCGTAACTCCACCGAGGCCCGCGTCCCGCGACCCGGCGCCGTTTTCCGTCTTTACCGCGATCTCTGGCTGCAAATGCGCGGCGAGCGTCGAGTCTTCGTCGGCGCCGTGGTTCTGCTGATCCTGGCGCAGGTCGTGCTCCTCTCCGTGCCCTACATTTCAGGCAGGGCTCTCAACGCTTTACAACTCAACGGCACGGCAGGTCTGCGCGAAGCGGGAATCTGGTTGTCGATGGTTTTACTCGTTGCTTGCGGAAGCTGGCTGCTACACGGGCCGGGCCGCATTCTCGAGCGTAGAGCAGCGCTGCTCATCCGTCAGCGGATGTCCGCCTCGCTCGTGGAGCGTCTTTTTCAATTGCCGCTCGGCTGGCATGAGGCGCATCACTCGGGCGCGACCGCGCATCGGGTCCAGCAGAGCACTCAGGCGCTGTCGGGTTTCGCGCAAAGTCAGTTTATCTATCTCAACAGCGCCGTGCGCCTGCTGGGGCCACTGATCGCGCTGTGGTGGGTGCAGCCGGTCATCGGGTTCACCGCCCTGGCCGGATTTGCGCTGATTGTGTCCTCGGTGGTGGGCTTCGATCGCGCCATGCTCAGGCTGGCGAACCTGGAGAACGAAGCGGAGCGACGCTACTCCGCCACGCTCATTGACACTCTGGGCAATACAGGGACCGTCTACGCACTTCGACAGGCGCGTGGAGTGGCGGCTCGGCTCGAGCGCCGCCTGCTGGCGGTCTTCGTGCCACTGCGCAGGGCGATTGTTTTGAACGAGATCAAGTGGTGCACCGTGGATCTCTCAACGCGCGTGCTGAACTGCTGTCTCGTGGCGCTATTCGTCTGGCTGGCAACGCGCGCGACGCCGGGCAACGGTGCGGGAAAGATTCTGCTGCTGGGTAGTTTGTACATGGTTTGGGAGTACGCGCAGCAGGCAGCGGATGTAGTCGCCTCGATTGCTTCGCATTTCCAGACGTTTGCCCGACAGCATGCGGATTACGCGAGCGCGGATATCATTCGCGACACCGCGCCGGAGTCCTCGGTGCGGCCAGAGGCGGTGGCGGATGTGAGTTGGCGGCGCATGACGGTCCGCGATCTGACTTTCCATCATTCGGCAAGTCGTCACGAGGGCGCCGCGCTCGAGCGGCTGGCCTTGGGTCTCGAGCGGGGCAAGCGTTACGCGCTCATCGGCGCCAGCGGCTCGGGAAAAAGCACCTTGATGCGCGTGTTGGCCGGTCTCTATCCGGCCGAGCGGATTGCGCTGACTCTGGACGACGGTCCGATTCGCGTCTCGCCCGCGGAAACGGCGCAACTCCTGCGCGCCCACGCAACGCTGATTCCGCAGGATGCTGAGGTTTATGAGGGCACTCTCGGCGAGAACCTTGGCTTGTGCGAATCCGTGGTCGGGCCGCCTGCAGCCAACGCCTATTCGGGAGCACTCGAAGCGGCTTGCGCTACCGACTTCGTACAAGCCACACCGATCGGTCTCGAGGCTCCAGTAGCGGAGCGGGCCGCAAACTGGTCCGGGGGCCAGCGCAGTCGTGTCGCTCTCGCGCGCGGAATTCTCGCGGCCTGCGGCAGTGATCTCGTCCTGTTGGACGAGCCCACGGCGAGTCTCGATTCCGCTACCGAGGCACGGGTTTACACAAATTTGTTTGCGGCGTTCAGCGACGCCTGCGTGATCTCGTCGATACACCGGCTGAGTCTTCTCAGCTGGTTCGATGAAGTTCTGGTCATGCAGGACGGCCGGCTCGTCGCGCAGGGATCAGCGGACGAATTGGCCCTGACTTGCCCGGAATTCCAGCGGCTCACGAGTTTGCAGAATTCAGGCTCTCACGAACGGTTTCCCGAAGGGCACGCCAGCGTCGCGTAAGCCATGCACGCCGGTACGCCGGCTCACCGCAAGAACGCCTCGTAAGAACGACTGAAATAGCTGAGCACGTGTGCTGGCATCACCGCTTGCGACTCGCTCGCATCGAGTTGTGAAGCGAAGCAGCGGATCGCGCGAGACTTTGCCGTCTGCGCCTCCGCGCTCAACTCGAAGCGCACGAACTCTCCGTCCCGCCAGGCGCTGGGTGAGGAGTGATGCCATGCCCAGATGGGATATCGGAGCACGCTCATGTTGCGTCTTTGTCCGAGGGTCATGCAGATGCGCGCCACCGCTTCGTGATCCGGGTGCCCATCCCGCTCGAACGGGGCGATCAGGGTGGCATCGGTGGGTAGCCGAGTTTTGATGGCCCGCTCGACCGCGGACTCGTGCGAGACCACATTCCCATCGGGCATTCCCAACCGATGCCACTGAATGTAACGACCGGAAAGGCAGCTCAGCGCCGCGCGTAGCTCACGCCGACGGACCGCGCCTGGATGCGCAAGGTCAGTGCGCGCACCCTCGCCGTCGGTAACCGTTATTACAGTCACCTCGAGTCCCGCGCTGGAGCAACTATGAATGAGGCCGCCAGCGCCGAACGTCTCGTCATCCGGATGAGCGGCGACCACCACTACCGGTCCCTCCGGCGGCGTCCACGCTGGCGCATTGGCCAGCTCTGCCTGCCAGTAGCTTTCGGGAGTGCCTAGATCATGCGAGTCGAACACATCAGGTCTGCGGAGCGGGATTCCGTTGTAGTTGAACACCAGGCGTCTACCTATGGTCGTATTGATGAGATTGAACGTAATCTCGCCTTTGCCGAGCCCGCCGTCAATCGGCGAAGAACGCTCGAACGCGTAGGACGGCGGCGGGAGCGGGGGCGGGGCGCTCGTGGGAGTCCTCCTACAGCAGAACGTCCGCATGGCGCTTGTTATCCCGCAGCCATGCGCGGATGCTAAGCCTCATGAACTGCATAACAAATAACAAGGGGTGGGGATCATGCAGCGGCGGACGGGGTTCCGCTTAAGCGGCGGAGTTGCGTTTATCGCTGCCATGGCAGGGGCTGCCGTGGCACCTGCAGCGATTGCCGGCCCTCCGACGGGCCCGACCCCCACGCCTCGAACTCACGGCTTTATGTTATATCTCAGCCAGCCCATCGGGGGTGGGGGTGGCGGCTCGATGCGCCCGAAGTTTGGTTTTCGGATCGAGCAGATTCACATGGCGGGAAATTCGGGCGCCCCCGACGCAGGCGATCCGATGCAGCATCGCGCCCTGATAGGTTGGCAGATGGACGGATTCCACGGCATTCACGCTTCCGACATGAAAGTTGAGATCGGGAGCCACATGACATATGACGTCACGCGTGGTGCGTTCGGAATGTCGAGGACATCCGCCGCTTTCGGCTCGCGGCCGGCGGTGACCAACCGCACGGACGGCGCCACGGTGTCGAAGCCATTCTCGCCGCGCCTGTTTGAACCCGTTCCTTCGGTTAGAGAGCCGTTCCGGCAAACCAACGAGTCTGCCTCGATGGCTCACGAAATCGCGGCGGCTGCGATCGGCACCTTAAGGCTGACGCGACCGGCCCCGACACAGCAAAGAATCGGCGCCGTTCCGCGTCCCACCTCCATGCGTGAGCGCAACTAGGCTTTCCCCAGTCGCTACGGGCTGACCGGGCCGGGCCCGTTGCCGCGCGCCGTGCCGTCCGCCGGCGCCTGCCCGCCATCGAGCAACTCCGAGATAATGCGGGTTTGTGTGCGGGCATTGCGCTCGATGACTTCGAGGCCGTGGAGCATCTGCTCCGGCGGATTCTGCGCGCGCAATACCTGCGCCCAACCGATGATAGTACTGAGCGGCGTACGCAGGTCGTGCGAGAGTTTCGACAGCGCCATTTGTTTGTTTTCTTCGGCGCGGCTGACGTCGTGCTGCGCTCGTTCCTCGACGCGCTGTAGCTCGGATCTTTCCTCCAGGGCGGCGCGGCGCGCGCGGGCTCCGATCGCGATGCTGAACGCTGTTGACAGCGCGAAGGCCGCCAGCGCCCACCGATCCGACAGGGCCAACACGGGCCGCATCACCGAGCCACCCCAGGTGACCGCCGCGACGCAGATCGCAAACAACCAGCTCAACACCGCGGGGCCGGCGCCCGAGTAGAAAGTCACCGCCAGCAGCGCCGGAAAAAAGGCCATCAAGAACGCGGGTCCGCCGCCGGTGAGCATCCGGATGGCCCACGCCGCCAACAGCGCCAACACCGTGATGACGCACGCAAACAGATAGCGGCCGGCATTTCCCGGCAATGAGCGCAGCACAGATTACCCCGCCAGCCTGACGAGGCGCGCGACCGCGTCCCGGTCCACTTCCCTACGCTCGTGACTGAGGTCGTACAAGGTCACGACGAGCATGGACTGTTTCAAGAGAGGCAGGTCGAGGCCGGCATGTCGGATCTCTTCCTGCACCGCGAGAAGAATTCCTTCGAGGAGCTGTGTGTTGACCTGCTCGCGCGTGGTGTTTTGATAAGGAGGAGGGGGAGCGTCGCGTACGCCGGCCGGCTGTGCTTCCCGCCGGCCGTTGCCGGTCACCAGCCACTCGATACTGGTGCCCGTTTGCTGGCAGACGGAGCGCAGGTCCGTCACATTGGGCTCTGATTCGCCGCGCAGCCATTTTCGTACGGCACCTTCGGAGCGCTCAATCGTCTTAGCCAGGCCGCTTGCGCTTCCATAGGCGTCGATCACTTCGCGCAAGCGCGCGGCAAAACCGCTGCTTTCCTGTCTTTCGCGCCTTCCGGTCATGTCGACTTCCGTTGCGCCCTGCGGCGATGAAGCACTGCAGCACAAATGTAAGGTCACGACACCTTCCCGTCACGCTTTCATTACATTAGTATTGGGAGAGTCGTACTAAAGTAACGTATCCCGGTCCGATGACGCAAGTGCAGCGACCCGTGACGGTCTGAAGGGGAGAGTGGAGGAGCACTATGGTGGCAGGCAAGTCGATCTCCAAGACGCGATCCATGCGTAGCCAACTGGGGGAAGTGGCGATGCACTTACGCCAGGTCCAGTCGGCGGTGGTGGTGGCCGTGGCGGCCCTGAAGCAGCAGAACTGCGAGCTGGATGCGGATATTGCGACGGTTTTACAGCGCAGTGTCGCCGACCGCATCCAGGACCAGATCGAGCGGATGGAGGCCCTGATGCGCTCGGCGCCGAATCGCTAGGGTAAGACGCCCGATCCGGTATAATGCGGCGTATCCCGAGGCACGAGGAAGGTTTTACCGTGCGTACGGTACGCACTTGAACGTGCGCGACAGTGGCGGAATTGGTAGACGCGCTGGTTTTAGATGCCAGTGGTAACCCCGTGAGGGTTCGAGTCCCTCCTGTCGCACCAGAGTGCTCGCAGTAGACCCCCCAGAAAGCACCGCTCGCGACGCGGATTACTCTTAGGTTCGAGGATTCAAGAAATGCAGGTATCACTGTCCGCCACCGGCGGGCTCGAGCGTCGGCTCGAAGTGGCCGTTCCCGCCACGGAAATCGCCTCCGAGGTGGAGCAGCGGCTCAAACAGATTTCGCGTACTGCCCGCCTGAAGGGCTTCCGTCCTGGAAAGGCCCCGTACGCGGTGGTGCGGAAGCAGTTCGGCGACCAGGTGCACACCGAGGTCGTTAGCGATCTGATGCGCAGCTCGTTCGCGCAGGCTCTCAGCCAGGAAAAGCTGACACCCGCGGCGAACCCGCGCATCGAGCCGCTGGCGATGGGACCCGGCTCGGATCTCAAGTACGCGGCTGTTTTCGAGGTGATGCCCGAGGTCAAAGTGGCCGCGGTGGATAGCATCGCGGTCGAGCGTCCTGCAGCCTCGGTCACCGAAGCGGACATTGACGCCATGCTTGAAAGCATGCGGCGCCAGCGGCCGGTATTCACCGCGGTAGAACGTCCGGCGCAGGATACGGATCGTGTGGTCATCGACTACCAGGGCCGCATCGGCGGCAAGCCATTCGATGGCAGCGACGGAACCGATATCAACGTCATCATCGGCTCGAAGCAGTCCATGCCCGAGCTCGAGGAAGGCCTCAGAGGCGCGACCGCCGGCGAGAGCCGCACGGTGAGCGTGCCCTTTCCCGCGGAACACCCGAACAAAGCCGTCGCCGGCCAGGCCGCGGAGCTGCAAGTCACCATAAAGAGGGTCGAGGAGCAGTCTCTTCCGGCGGTGGACGAGGAGTTCGGTCGCGCGTACGGTGTGGAGGAGGGTGGCGTGGAGGCGTTGCGGGCGGAGGTCCGCAAGAGCATGGAGAGAGAACTCTCGGATGTGATCCGTAACCGCGTTCGCGGGCAGGTGCTCGATGCACTCTATCGACAGAATCCAGTCGACGTACCCCGCGCGCTACTTGAAGAGCAGGTGCAACAGCTCCAGATTGATACGGCACGGCGCATGGGAGTCAAGGATGCCAGCCAGATCCCGGCGCGCGAGCCTTTCGAAGAGCCGGCACGCCGGCGGGTGGCCCTTGGGTTGCTGATGAGCCAGATCGTCCAGGCGGAACAGATCAAATTGGATCGCGAGCGGGTCCAGACGCGTTTAGGTGATCTGGTCGCCGGCTATCCGGAACCGCAGCAGGAAGAGGCGCGCCGGGCCTACCTGCAGAATCAGGACGCGATGCGGCAAATAGAGTCCGCGGCACTCGAGGACCAGGTGGTCGAATGGGTGCTGGGACGGGCGAACATAACCGACAAGCCGATGACCTTCAAAGAGATCACCGGCTTCGGTCAGGAACAGGCGGCTTAATTATGCAAGAACGCGCATTGAATCTCGTCCCGATGGTCGTCGAGCAGACGGCGCGCGGTGAGCGGGCTTATGACATCTACTCGCGCCTTCTCAAAGAGCGCGTGGTTTTCATCGTCGGACCGATCGACGACTACATGGCGAATATTGTCGTGGCGCAGTTGCTGTTCCTCGAGTCGGAGAACCCCGACAAGGACGTCGCGCTATACATCAATTCGCCGGGTGGCGTCGTGACCGCGGGCTTGGCCATTTACGACACGATGCAATTCATCAAGCCGGACGTGAGCACTATCTGCGTAGGCCAGGCGGCCAGCATGGGCGCGGTGTTGCTCGCCGCTGGCCAGGCCGGTAAGCGCTTCGCTCTGCCGCATGCGCGGGTGATGATTCACCAGCCGTTGGGCGGCTTCCAGGGGCAGGCGGCGGATATGGAAATCCACGCGAAGGAAATGCTCGAGACGCGTGACCGGTTGAACAAAATCCTGGCCAAGCACACCGGCCAGAGCGTCGAGCGCATCAAGCACGACACGGACCGCGACCGGTTCATGGACTGGAACGAGGCGCAGCGCTACGGTCTGATCGATAAAGTGCTCGAAAAGCGGGGTGAGGTGCCCGTGGCCGCAACCGTGCCTGGAAAACAGACGTAATAGCCCATAGTTCATGTGAACTACGGTCACAATCTGAAAATAGTGAACTCCGTCCTACAACTCCTATCCACACAACGACTTAGCCGTGTACCGGCGCTTTGCGTAGCGGCCGGACACCGTGCTATAAGAACCTGCGCCCCCTCCTTCAGCGGGTCTACTGATGGGGTGCGAGTTCATGAGGGCCTTCGATGACTGAAGATGCACGCGGCCGCCACGATGACGGAAAGCTTCTGTACTGCTCTTTCTGCGGAAAGAGTCAGCACGAAGTCCGCAAGCTCATCGCCGGTCCATCGGTGTTCGTTTGCGATGAGTGCGTGGAGCTCTGCAACGACATCATCCGTGAGGAGCTAGAGGATCGCGCCGAACGCGCGCGCGACAAACTCCCGAAGCCCCACGAGATCAAGAAAGTTCTCGATGAGTATGTCATCGGCCAGGAGCGCGCCAAGAAGGTGCTCTCGGTCGCTGTCTACAATCATTACAAGCGCCTGCAGACGCGTACCGCCGGCACGCGCTCGAAGGACGACGTCGAGATCGCGAAAAGCAACATTCTGCTGATCGGCCCGACGGGCTGCGGCAAGACGCTGCTGGCCGAGACGCTCGCGCGCCTGTTGAATGTTCCGTTCACGATTGCCGACGCGACGACGCTCACCGAAGCGGGTTACGTGGGTGAGGATGTCGAGAACATCATCCAGAAGCTGCTGCAGAAGTGCGACTACGACGTCGAGAAGGCGCAGACGGGCATCGTCTACATCGACGAGATCGACAAGATCTCGCGCAAGTCGGACAACCCGTCGATCACCCGTGACGTCTCCGGTGAAGGTGTGCAGCAGGCGCTGCTGAAGCTCATCGAAGGCACGATCGCGTCCGTTCCCCCCCAGGGTGGCCGCAAGCATCCGCAGCAGGAATTCCTGCAGGTCGACACGAGCAATATCCTGTTCATCTGCGGCGGCGCTTTTGCCGGCCTGGAAAAGATCATTCTCAACCGCACACAAAAGAGCGGCATCGGATTCACGTCCGAGGTTCGCGACGTCAATGTGCGGCCGCATGGCAGCGACCTCTTCCACGATGTGGAGCCCGAGGACCTGATCAAGTACGGTCTCATCCCTGAGTTCGTTGGCCGTCTGCCCGTCGTGGCGACGCTCGATGAGCTGGATGTGAGCGCCCTGATCTCGATTCTGACGGAACCCAAGAACGCGCTGACGAAGCAATATCGGCGGCTGTTCGAGATGGAGGGCGCCGAGCTCGAGTTCCGAGAGGAAGCGCTGAAAGCGGTGGCTCACCGCGCCATGCAGCGTAAGACGGGTGCCCGCGGCCTGCGTACGATCCTGGAGACGGTGCTGCTCGATACCATGTACGAGCTGCCCTCGATGCGGAACGTCGGTAAGGTTGTCATCGATGAGACCGTCATCGAAGGCCAGACGCAGCCGTACATCGTCTATCGTTCAGACGTGGCGACGCCTCCTGCTGTCGAAGAGCCGCGCCGCGCGTCCGGGACGAACCATCACTGATCGAAGTCTTTTAAAAGTTGGGTGCAGGTGCAGCTCCGGCTGCACCTCCCGCCGCAGTCGCTCCGTGCCAATCCGCGTCGCGTTTGTACAAGCGCGGCCGAGACCATTGAAACACGGCGCTCCCAACTCCATTCTCGATAAACTAGCACTGCGACACAGATTGTCCCCACTCGCAACGGGGATTATGTTCCATGCCGTTTCGCCACCGAGGGCCTGAGCGTGTCCGAACCCACTAATCCGTCCTCACCTGTCACGACACCAACTACAACAACGACCAGCGGCATAGAGAACGTGCCGGTGTTGCCCCTCAGGGATGTAGTCGTTTATCCCCACATGGTTATCCCGCTCTTCGTAGGGCGAGAGAAATCCATCCAGGCGCTCGACGTCGCCATGCGCTCCGACAAGCGGATCATGCTTGTCGCGCAGAAGCAGGCGGACGTCGACGATCCGAAGGCTGACGACCTGTACCGCATCGGTACGGTCGCCACCATCCTGCAGCTGTTGAAGCTTCCTGATGGCACCGTCAAGGTGCTGGTCGAGGGCGTGGATCGCGCGCGCATCGAAAGACTGCACGCGGGCGATTACTACTCCTCCGATGCCACGTTGCTTCCGGACGTCGAGGCGTACGACGAGCGCGAG
Organism: Gammaproteobacteria bacterium; assembly: GCA_028293725.1. The sequence continues at coordinate 21,150 of JAQGOE010000238.1, forward strand.
ATGGACGTGCTGGCACGTTCGGTGATCTCGCAGTTCGAGCAGTACGTGAAGCTGAATAAGAAAGTGCCGCCCGAGGTGCTGACGGCGCTCGCCGGCATCGAGCACGCGGGCCGTCTCGCCGACACCGTCGCCGCTCACATGTCGCTGAAGCTAGCGGAGAAGCAGAAGGTTCTCGAGATCCTCGACGTGCGCAAGCGCCTCGAGCACATCCTCGTCGCCATCGAAGGCGAGATGGACGTGTTGCAGATCGAGAAGCGTATCCGCGGCCGTGTCAAAGCGCAGATGGAGAAGAGCCAGCGCGAGTACTACCTGAATGAGCAGATGAAGGCCATTCAGAAAGAGCTCGGTGAGATGGACGAGGGCGGTAACGAGATTACCGAGCTCGAGCAGAAGATCGCCAAGGCCGGCATGCCGAAAGAGGCGCGCGAGAAGGCTAACGGTGAGCTCAACAAGCTGAAGATGATGTCGCCCATGTCGGCTGAAGCGACGGTGGTGAGGAACTACATCGACTGGCTCGTGAAGGTGCCGTGGAAGAAGCGGACCAAAATCATCAAGGACATCGCCCGCGCCGAGAAGGTGTTGGACGAGGATCACTATGGGCTGGACAAGGTGAAGGAGCGCATCGTCGAGTACCTGGCTGTTCAACAGCGGGTCGACAAGCTGCGCGGCCCCATCCTGTGTCTCGTAGGTCCGCCAGGCGTTGGTAAGACTTCGCTCGGACAGAGCATCGCCCGCTCGACGAACCGTAAGTTCGTGCGTATGTCGCTCGGCGGCGTGCGTGACGAGGCGGAGATCCGCGGTCACCGGCGCACGTATATCGGCTCGATGCCCGGCAAGATCGTGCAGAACATGTCGAAGGCGGGTGTACACAACCCGCTGTTCCTCCTGGACGAAGTCGACAAGATGTCGATGGACTTCCGCGGCGACCCGTCATCGGCGCTGCTCGAAGTGCTCGATCCGGAGCAGAACGCGACCTTCAACGACCATTACCTCGAGGTCGATCTCGACCTGTCGGAAGTGATGTTTGTCTGCACGGCAAACAGCCTCAACATCCCGGCTCCGTTGTTGGATCGTATGGAAGTCATCCGTCTGCCCGGTTACACGGAAGACGAGAAGATGAACATCGCCCGGCGCTACCTGGTGCCGAAGCAGATGAAGAACAACGGCCTGAGGGACGATGAGCTGAAGGTGTCGGATCCGGCGCTCATGGACATCGTGCGTTACTACACGCGCGAGGCCGGTGTGCGTAATCTCGAGCGCGAAGTTGCCAAGATCGGCCGTAAGGCCGTGAAGCAACTGCTGCTCGAGAAGAAGGATCAGAAGCAGATCGCGATCACGCCCCGGAATCTCGATAAGTACCTGGGCGTGAGGCGCTTCCGCTACGGCAAGGCTGAGGACCAGAACCGTGTTGGCCAGGTGACCGGACTTGCTTGGACCGAGGTGGGTGGCGAGTTGCTCACCATCGAAGCCGCTGTCGTCCCGGGCAAGGGCAAGCTGCAACACACCGGCCAATTGGGCGAGGTGATGCAGGAGTCCATCCAGGCGGCGATGACGGTTGTCCGCAGCCGTGCGCAGATACTGGGTCTCGAGCCCGAGTTCTATCAGAAGCAAGACGTCCACTTGCACATCCCGGAGGGGGCGACCCCCAAGGACGGCCCGAGCGCGGGTATCGGTATGTGCACGGCGCTGGTTTCTGCCCTGACGAAGATTCCGGTCCGCTCGGATGTGGCGATGACTGGCGAGATCACGCTGCGTGGGGAAGTTCTCCCCATCGGCGGCCTGAAGGAGAAGCTCCTCGCGGCTCACCGTGGTGGGATCAAGACGGTGCTCATCCCTCATGAGAACACGAAGGACCTGGTCGAGATTCCCGACAACATCAAGGGGAATCTCGAGATCAAGCCGGTGAAGTGGATTGATGAGGTCCTGACCCTCGCCCTGACGCAGCAGCCTGCCGTTACCGTGGACGGTGCCGCAGCCGCTGCCGCTGCTGCTGCCGCGTCCGCCGCCTCGGCAGGGGGTGTTCCTGCCTCTGCTAGCGACGGCAGCAAGCGCCGCCGTAAGCAGCCGGCTCCGGCGCACTAAGGGCGCTACTGGCGTGGTCTAGGGGGATTCTCTAGACTACGCCGCCTTTCCCGCGGGGTGGTTTTAGCCACCCCCCTGGTTCATTTCCTCGGATGCGCGCTTAGCTCAGCTGGTAGAGCGTCGCCTTTACACGGCGAATGTCGGCGGTTCGATCCCGTCAGCGCGCACCAACATAATCAATCACTTGCGCATCCATGTATACGCGGGATACGTGTGACGGTCGGCATGCTAGTTGGCCTTATCGCAGCGGGCCGATCTGAAGATGAGATCCTGCGGGCGTATCCATATCTTGAGCCGGGCGACATTCATGCCGCCTTGGCCTACGCGGCTTGGCGCTCGGAAGAGCGGGAGTTACCCCTGGCCACCGCGTGATGCGGCTGCTCATCGACATGAACATGTCGCCGGACCTCTGCTCAGAATTCCAGGCAGTGGGTCGCGAGGCACTGCATTGGTCTGCGCTCGGCGCTCCAAACGCGCCAGATACAACCATCATGGCGGCGGGAGCTCTCGTCATCGTCGACGAAGGCCGGTCACGAGTGCGCATTCTTCCGCTAGGTTGATTCTGCCGAACCCAGCCGACTAACTTAGTGGCTGGAGCGTCGCCCTTACAAGGCGAATGTCGGCGGAGGGTCCGGCCTATGAATTGGAAGTATCATTTGCCCCTTCTCATGGCGACGGTATTGATCGTCGCGACGCAAATCATTTGCACGTACGCCCTAGTCCGCGAGCAGCGGCGCAGCTCCGTCGACAGTATCGACAAGACGGTAAGTGCCTGCACTCGCAATTGGACCTTTGAGAAGGTCGGGGGCAGTCGCTGATTCTCACCTGAAAAAACCGTCGAGGAAAGCTGCGGCTTCGTCCGAGATGCCGACGATCTTGTTTGTTGCCTGGCGGTAGAATTTGTAATTGAGCTCGGTGCCTGGTTGACCGTCCTTCCAGTGGGTCAGGTGTTTGAGTTCGCTGCGTCCCAGGGGCCGCTTCGCGAGCGCGTTGCGTTTGATGGTGACACTTACGCGCGGTGTTTGACGAGCGACGCCTCGCTTCCTGGCGATTGCTTCGGAAGAAGTGACTATGCCGCGTGCGAGGAGGCCATGTCCGCCTTCGTTCTCGCTCGCGAACACGAAAATAGTGTCAC
>JAQGOE010000258.1 GCA_028293725.1 Gammaproteobacteria bacterium
GTGGCAAGTGTTACAGCTGAAACATTACGTCTGTAATGCCCGGCTGGCATTCCCGACATCGTCTCGATGGATTGGGGGCGGATAGTCGCACCCTTCAACACACGAACGATGCACAACGGAAATGGCAGGGCACCCATGAATGCAATCGTCCTCATAGCGCTCAAACGGCCTTACACCTTCGTCGTTCTGGCCATCCTGATCCTCATTTTCGGCGGCCGCGCCGCCCTCAGCACGCCGACGGACATTTTCCCGAACATAGGGATCCCGGTGGTCGCGGCGATCTGGACCTATAACGGTCTGACGCCCGAGGACATGTCAGGACGAGTCGTCTATTACTACGAACGCGCGCTGACCACGACGGTCGGCAACATCGAGCATATCGAGAGCCAATCACTCTACGGCCGCGGTATCGTAAAGATTTATTTTCAGCCGGGCACGGACGTGGCGGCGGCTCAGGCACAGGTCACTGCTGTCTCACAAACAGTGCTGAAGCAGATGCCGGCGGGGATTACTCCGCCGCTGGTGCTGTCATACAACGCCTCCTCGGTGCCCGTGCTGTCCCTGCAGATCTCATCGGACCAGCTGACCGGATCGCAGCTGTATGATATGGCCTCCAATCTGATCCGACCGATGCTGGTGTCGGTTCCGGGCGTGGCGGTTCCCGCGCCCTATGGGGGAACACCCGCCAACGTCCAGGTGGACCTGGACCAGCAGAAGCTGTTGGCGCATGGCCTGTCGGCGGAGGACGTATCCCACGCTCTGGCACAACAGAACATCGTGCTACCGGCAGGTGACCAGAAAATCGGGACAATCGATTTCCTGGTCGAGACCAACGCATCGCCGGTGAGTGTGGCTTCATTCAACGCGCTGCCGATCAAGAAGGTGGGCGGTGCTGTCGTGACTGTGGGCGACGTCGCCCACGTATACCTCGGCGGGCCGCCGCAGACCAACTCCGTACTGGTTCGCGGGCAGCAGGCGGTGCTGCTCGAGATACTCAAGGCCGGGGATGCGTCGACGCTCGCGGTAGTCGCGGGTGTCAAGGCAAAAATACCCCAGATCCTGCAGACGTTGCCGGCGGGTGTGAAGATCACGTCGCTGAACGACGCCTCGACCTTCGTGCGCGCATCAGTACAGGACGTCGTGCAAGAGATGGTGATGGCGGCCCTGTTGACCGGCCTGGTCGTCCTGTTGTTCCTCGGCTCCGGACGCTCGACGTTGATCGTCGCGACTTCGATCCCGCTCTCGATTCTGTGCTCGATCCTGGCGCTTGCCTGGTTCGGGCAAACCATCAACGTCATGACCTTGGGCGGGTTGGCGCTGGCGGTTGGTATCCTGGTGGATGACGCCACGGTAATGATCGAGAACATCGACGCACATCTGGAGAGCGGCCTGGAGCTGCGGCCGGCGATCATCGAAGCAGCGAACCAGATAGTGATTCCGACCTTCGTGTCCACGCTGTGCATCTGCATCGTCTGGTTGCCGCTGTTCCAGTTATCGGGCGTCGCCGGTTACCTGTTTCTGCCGATGGCCGAAGCCATCGTCTTCGCGATGCTCGCCTCCTTCATCCTCTCGCGCACGCTGGTGCCGACGTTGGCGGCCTATCTGCTGCCCGCGCAGGTTGCGGCGCGCAAGGCGGGCGGGCCGCCGAAAGGCTTCTTCGGCCGGTTCCACGCGGCATTCGAGCGACGCTTCGATCGGTTTCGCGACAGCTATCGAGAGTTGCTGGCCAAGCTGGTGGAGCGGCGCGGCCGATTCATTGTCGGATTTCTGGCAGCGGCCGTTGCTTCGCTGGCCCTGTTGATTCCGTGGCTGGGGCGTGACTTCTTCCCAGGCATCAAATCCGGCGAGATCGACATGCATTTCCGTGCGCCGATCGGGCTGCGCCTCGAAGAGGCCAGCAAGGTCGCGGCGTTGGTGGACACTGCCGTTGGCACGTTGCTACCAGGCCATGTCACCAATGTCATCGACAATTGCGGCCTGCCGACCAGCGGCATCAACCAAGCCTACAGCGCGAGCGCCACGATCGGACCGCAAGACTGCGACGTCACCATCAGCCTCAACGACCAGGCCTCGCCGGTAGACGCGTACCGCGCGATTTTGCGCGACAAACTGCCGAAGCTGTTTCCCGGCACGGCCTTCACCTTCCCGGCCGGCGATATTACGGCGAAGATTCTGAACTTTGGCCTGCCGGCACCGCTTGACGTGCAAATCGTCGGACGCAACGTCGCAGCGAACATGGCCTACGCGCAGCGCGTGGTCGCCGAGATGCGCCGCATACCCGGCATCGCCGATGTGTCGATCCAACAGACGCTGGCGCAGCCGACGTTGCTGGTTTCCTCGCATCGCGCCTTTGCGCTCGGCGCCGGGTTGACCGAATCAAACATTGCCAACAACGCGCTGGCGACGCTGTCGGGCTCCGGACAGGTCTCGCCAACCTATTGGCTCGATTATAAGACGGGTGTCTCGCACCTCGTGAACCTGCAAACACCGCAGACGCAGCTGACCTCGATGAGTGATCTGGAGACGATTCCCATCGATAAGGGCGACGGTGACCCGACCGGACAGGGTGTGCAAATCCTCGGCAGCTTGAGCGACATCACCCAGACCGGACGGGCGCTCGAGGTATCGCATCGCGACATCATGCCCGTGGTCGACATCTACGCGAGCAACGCGGGACGCGATCTGGGAGCCGTGAGCAACGCGGTTGACGGTGTGTTGCAGCGGATGAAAGGCGGCGTGCCGCACGGCGCGACCGTGCGAGTACAGGGCCAGGGGGTGACGATGAAGGCCGCTTACGTGCAGCTGCTGGTCGGGCTCGCGTTTTCCATCCTTCTTGTTTACCTGGTGATTGTCGTGAACTTCCAGTCCTGGCTCGATCCTTTCATCATCATCACGGCGCTGCCGGGCGCGTTGACCGGAATCGTCTGGTCGCTGTTCCTGACCGACACCACACTGTCAGTACCGGCGCTGACCGGCGCGATCATGTGCATGGGCACCGCAACGGCGAACTCGATCCTCGTGGTGTCCTTCGCCCGCGATGAGCTGGCCGCACATGGAGATGCGATCCGCGCGGCCGTGACAGCGGGGTATGCACGCTTACGACCGGTACTCATGACGGCCCTTGCGATGGTCATCGGCATGCTGCCGATGTCCATGTCCAACACTCAGAATGCGCCCCTGGGGCGTGCGGTGATCGGCGGCCTACTCGTGGCAACGTTCGCAACGTTGCTGTTCGTGCCATGCGTTTTCGCCCTGATGCACCAGAGGCGCACAACTGTAGGAGAAGTATCATGAAGCGACGCACGTTGTTGATCTTCGGGTTGCCGACGGTGCTGGTAGTGGCACTGCTGGTGTACGGCCTGGTGGGGCGCGAACGGGCCCTCGGGGCTCTGACGCGCGTCTCGAATGAACAGGCGATCGTTCCGGTGCAGGTCATCAGCCCGCAGAGGGGGCCCTCCACGCGGCCGCTCGTGCTGCCGGGAACGGTGCGCGCCTGGTACGAGGCGCCGATCTTCGCGCAGGTCGTTGGTTACGTCCACAGTTGGAGCGAAGACTACGGAGCTACCGTGAAGGCGGGGCAGCTGCTAGCGACGATCGACGCGCCGAGTCTGGATGCCCAGTACGCAGCGGCCAAGGCAAATCTTAGTGTGGCACAAGCGAACTATCGACTTGCGGTGTCCACCGCGGCGCGCTGGCAAGCCCTGGCGGGAACGCCGGCCGTCTCGAAGCAGGAGGTAGATGTGCAGGCAGCCGGTGCGGAGGCGCGCAAAGCCGAGATGGAGGCTGCGGCCCAGGACGTCGCGCGCTACGCAGCACTCGAGGCATTCAAACGCGTGGTGGCGCCATTCGACGGCATAGTCACAGCGCGTTTCACCGATGTTGGTAGTTACGTCAATGCGGCGGGAGGCGATGTTTCGGTCCGCGGTAGTTCGACGGAACTCTTTACCGTCGCCGACGTGCATGAGATGCGGGTGTTCGTGTCGGTGCCGCAGGACTATGCGAGCCTGTTAGTCCCTGGTATCACGGCGACCCTCCATCAGCCCTCCCAACCGGGAAAATCCATTGAGGCGAAGTTCCTCACGACCGCACGGGCGTTCAACGCAAATACGCGAACGGCAGAGACGGAACTGACGGTGGACAATCCTAACCGTACGCTGTGGCCCGGTACGTACGTGGACGTAGTGTTCCAGGTGCCGACCGATCCGACAGTACTCACGATGCCCGAAGCGGCCCTGATCTTTCGTGCGGAGGGGGCGCAGGTGGCTATCGTCGACGCGCAGAACCGCGTCCACCTGCGCAACGTAACGCTCGGCCAGAATCTGGGACAAACGGTGCAGGTCACGAGCGGCCTGTCGCTCGGCGACAAGCTCGTGAACAACCCGCCCGCAGGTTTGCTCGAGGGGCAGTCGGTCAAGCCCGTAACGCCAGTGACCGGCTATGCCATGGCGACGCAGAAGACGAAGGCGACCAAGCCATGAAACGACATGCCACAGCGCTGATCGCTTGGCTCGGTGTGGGTCTGCTCTCGGGCTGCGATCTTGCGCCAGTTTACGAGCCGCCGCATTTCATACTACCGGCTTCCTATCAGGGCAGCGGCCCCTTCACGGTAGCCCGTCCGGACGAGGCGCTCTCACCACGCGGGGACTGGTGGACGCTGTTCGGCGACGAGCAGTTGAATCAGCTCGAGGACCAACTTGGGCACTCGAACCCGACACTGCAAGCTGCCGCGGACGCTTACTCCCAAGCACGCGCCCTGGCCGCCGAGGCGGAGTCAGGGCTCTCTCCACAGGTGAGTGCCAGCGCAGGGGTGTCGGAGAACAAGGGCTCCGTGCATCGTCTGTTCCGCAGCCCCACCAGCTCCGCGCCGATTCGCGAGGCCTCGAACCAGTTCGGCGTGGCGGCATCATGGGAACCGGATTTCTGGCATGCGCTACGCAACGGCGCGCACGCGCAGAAGCGGTTGGCGCAGGCAAGTGCTGCGGATCTGGCGACGGCACAGTTGAGTCTCCAGGCGGAGTTGGCGACTGACTATATCGCGGTGCGCGGGCTGGACGCACAACTCGAGGTACTGCGCCAGTCGATCGTCTCCTATCAGGCGGCGGTCGAGGTGGCGCGGCTGCGCGCGAGCGGACAGATCGCTTCCGGCCTCGATCTGGCGCGAGCGTTGAGCCAACTCGATGCTGCGCAGGCTCAGGAGACCGAGACTCAACTGCAGCGCGATCTGATGCAACATGCCGTGGCAGTGCTAGTGGATGCGATGCCGAGCACCTTCTCGATCGCACCGATCAGCGAGTTCCGGTTGACTCCACCGCGGCTTCCTACGGGCGTACCTTCGGAGCTGCTGCAACGCCGACCCGACATTGCCAGCGCCGAACGTCAGATGGCGGCCGCGAACGCTTCGATCGGCGTGTCGCGCGCTGCGTTCTATCCCAACGTGACATTCAACCTGGCGGGCGGCTTCCAGGATAGCGGATTCAACCTGCTGAGCCTGCCAAACAGTCTCTGGTCGGTCGGGGCGGGAGCTATGCAGCCGCTGTTCGATGGCGGCCTGCGACGGGCGCAGCTGCGGCACTCTTGGGCACAATACGCGCAGACGCGCGACAACTATCGGGCGACCGTGCTGGCTGCGTTCCAGGAAGTGGAGGACGGGCTGAGCCAGACCCAACGTCTGGCGACCGAGGATTCGCACGAGCACGAGGCCAGCGATCAGGCCGGGCAGGCGTTATCCATCGCGACCCTGTTGTACAAGGACGGACTAGACAATTATCTGAGCGTCTCGGTTGCGCAGGTGCAGGCCCTCGCTGCCCAACTCACCGACGTCCAGATACGGGTGCGCCAGGTCCAGGCCGCCGTGTCTCTGATTCGCGCGGTGGGCGGCGGCTGGACGGTCCAAGTGCTGCCCGATGAGAAGCAGACTCTGCAGTTCACGCAATCCGACTATGGCGTGTCGGCGACGCATGCAGCAGATGCGCCCGGCACCGGCACGGCGGCGTCCCTCAAGCGCTGAATGGCATTTTGAGATGAATGTCACAGCCACCGCCCCTGCGTCGAGGACCGCGCCGGCCGACGGGTCTCCCGACGACGACGCTACGCCGTCCGCCACGACCGGGCCAGTTTCCAGAAGGCGTTTAGGTCCCCGCCATGCCCTGTGGGCCGCCGGCATGCTGTTGTGTGTCGCGTTAGGGACCTGGGGCGTTCGATACTGGACCGTTGGTCGCTTTATTGAATCGACTGACGACGCTTATGTGCAGGCGGACTCCACCACGGTGGCTCCAAAAGTTTCAGGGTACATTGCGCAAGTACTGGTGGAAGACAACCAACACGTCGAGGCGGGACAAGTGCTCGCGCGCATCGATGACCGCGATCTGCAGACTGCGCTGCATGAGGCGAATGCCAGTCTTGCCGCGGCCACCGCCCTGGTCGCAAACCTCGCCGCACAGTTGAACGCACAGGACTACGTCATTCGTGAGGCGCAGGCGGATCTGCAGGTTGCCCAGACCGCAGCCGCATTGGCCCAGCGTAACGATGGCCGGCGTCGTGAGATGGCGAAGGTCGGCTTCGGCTCGGACGAGCAGTCGGATGAGGCCACGACAGACTTCCGGCGGAAAACCGCAGGTGTCGCCCGAGCGCAGGCGGCGGTGGCGCGCGCCCGTCAACAAGTCGACGTACTCCAAACCCAACGACAGTTGGCGGAGGCGCAACGCCTCAGGGCGGTTGCGAACCGGAACCAGGCGGAGCTGAACGTGAGTTACGCCACCATTAGCGCCGCCATTGATGGCACCGTGGGTGCGCGCACATTGCGCGTAGGTCAATTCGTCCAGGCCGGCACCCAGCTGATGGAGATCGTTCCACTACAGGACACGTATGTGGTGGCCAACTTCAAGGAAACACAACTCATGCGGATGCACCCGGGGCAGGCAGTCCATCTCTCCGTCGATGCCTTCCCGGGCGAGAGCCTGACTGGACACGTGGACAGCCTGGCTCCGGCCAGTGGCCTGGAGTTTGCGCTGTTACCGCCGGACAACGCGACGGGCAATTTCACCAAGATCGTGCAGCGGATCCCGATCAAAGTCGTGTTCGGCGAGCCTCGGCAGTTGGCAGGCCGGCTACGTCCCGGCATGTCAGTGGACGTCGCAGTCGACACGCGCCACGAACAGCCCTCGACCACCGCACGACAGGGAAGTTGAGTCGTGTCGAGTGCATCATTGACAGCAACCAGCTTGCCGGCGCAACGCGCTGAGCCCGAGGTTTCGCGCAAGACCTGGCTCGCCGTCCTGGGCGCCTGCCTGGGTGCCTTTCTCGCGATCCTCAACATCCAGGTGGTGAGCTCGGCGCTCGCCGACCTGCAGGGCGCAATCGGCGCGGGTGTTGACGAGGGCGGCTGGATCGTGACCGCCTACCTGGTCGCCGAAATCATCGTCATTCCCCTCAGCGGCTGGTTCGCGCGGGCCTTGTCGATACGGACCTACCTGCTCGCCAGCACATTCTTCTTCCTGGTGTTCACGGTCGGCTGTACGTTCGCGACCAACCTGGGGCAAATGATCGTCATGCGCGCACTGCAGGGCTTTGCCGGCGGTTCTCTCATTCCGCTGGCGTTTACCCTCATCATGACCCGCCTGCCTCCGTCCAAGCACCCTATCGGCCTCACCATCTATTCGGTGTCGGCGATCTTCGCGCCCTCGATCGGGCCGGTCATCGGCGGTTACTGTAACGACAACTTCGGCTGGCAGTCGATCTTTCTGATCAACCTGCTGCCCGGCGCCGTGATGCTGGTAATGCTGTGGCTGTCGCTCGATCGCGAGCCCCGACGTCTGGAGCTGCTGCGCCAGGGCGACTGGGTGGGCATCGCGACCATGGCCATCGGCCTGGGATGCCTGGAGACAGTGTTGGAGGAGGGCAACAAGGACGATTGGTTTGGCTCGCCCCTCATCAGCCGTCTGGCCGTCATCGCCGCAGTCGCCTTGGTGGCCTTCTGCATCCAGCAACTCGTTTACGCGCGACCCTTGTTGCACCTGAGGCTGTTCGCAAGGCGCAACTTCGCACTGGGTTCGATCGCCAACTTCTTCTTCGGCTTCTCTTTGTTTGGTTGGCTGTACATCGTGCCGTTCTACCTGGCGCGGGTGCAAGGCTACAACGCGCAGGAGATCGGCTCGGTTCTGATCTGGATCGGCCTGCCGCAACTGCTGTTGCTGCCGCTCATGCCGCGGGTCGTGAAATTCGTGGACCCCCGGCACCTGGTGATCGGCGGCTATACCCTCTTTATTCTGGGCAGCCTCCTGGCCGTTCCTTTGTCGGGGGACTTCTCCGGACCCCAATTCATTTGGTCGAGCCTGGTGCGCGCCGTGGCGCAGTCGGTGGTGATGATGCCCATGACGGCACTGGCGATCGCGGGCATCGAGCGCGAGTATGCCCCCTCGGCATCGGCCCTCTTCAACATGGTCCGCAACCTGGGGGGCGCCATCGGTATCGCCGTCCTGCAGACCTTTGTCACCCGGCGTGAGCAATATCATTCCGACATCCTCACTTCGCAGGTGTCGCTATCGGGGGAGGCCGCGCGCGAGCGTCTGCGGAACCTCACGGGCTTCTTCCTACACCGCGTGACTGCCGACCCGTCGATCGCTCAACACGAGGCGGCGATCGCCACCGGCCGCGTTCTGCACCGTCAGGCGCTCATCCTGGGATTGTCCGATACGATTATTCTCCAAAGTGTCCTATTGGGCCTCGCCCTCATTGCCGTGTGTTGCTTCAAGAAAGCGAGCGCGGGCCCTGCGGGAGAGACGCATTGAGTATGTCCGGCAAGTCATTCACAGTCGCGCTCGCGACGTCCGTCACCATGTTGGTTGGATGTGCAACAGCCCCGAAGTACTCGCCGCCCGCGCAACCGACTTTGCAGTCTTATACGGGCACAACGACGAATTCCGTCGAGGCGCCGGCCGCAGGTCGAAGCGACGCGTCGCCCCGCTCGATGCAGACGATCGTCCTGGGCTCTGAGCCGCCAGACAATTGGTGGACGCAGCTGCAATCACCGGAACTCGATCACGTGGTCGACCTGGCGCTGCAAAACAACCTGTCACTCGAGATGGCGCGCGCCAACCTGGCCAAGGCGCAGGAGGGCTTGAATGCGGCGCGCGGTGCACGCTCGATCCAAGTCGATGCTGCGGCAGGCATCGAACGCCGGAAGTACGGAGCCTCCTTCTTAGGCCCGGAGGCGGAGACTTTCCCCACTTTCTCGGCCTACACCCTGGGGCCGACGGTCTCGTATGACCTGGATATTTTTGGAGCGACGCGTCATCGGATCGAGATGGCGGGGGCTTCCGCGGACTATGAGCGCGAGCAGTTGCGGGCCGCCCGCTTGCGCGTCGTGGGCGATACCATCACACAGGCTCTGCACATCGCGTCCATCCGGGCGCAGATCGCGGTCGTGCAAGAAGTATTGAGCGCGGACGAGAAGACAATCGAGCTGGTCGGCGCCGCCCGTCGTGTGGGGGTGGTCTCGGACATCGATGTGCTCCAGGCCACGAGCCAACGGGACCAGGATCGCACGCTGCTGCCGCCTCTGAACCAGGAGCTGGATGTCGCGAAGGACGCGCTGGCGGTTCTCATTGGTAAAGCGCCGTCCGAATGGACAGCGCCCGATTTTGCGCTCGACCAGTTCGTGCTGCCACATGAGTTGAGTCTGGTGATGCCGTCCGAACTGGTCCACTCTCGCCCCGACATTCGCGCCGCCGAGACCCAATTGCATGAGGCCAGTGCAAAGGTGGGGATAGCCACCGCTGATCTTTATCCTCGGATCACGTTGAGCTCGGGTTGGGCCGAGGAGGGCCTGCTGACCGGTGGAACCGCCACCGCCTGGAGCCTGGTCGGCGGCATCACGGCACCGATCTTTCATGGCGGCACGCTCACCGCGCAGAGGCGCGCGGCACAGGACGAATACCAGGCCGCCTTCGCGCAATACCAACTCGTGGTGTTGAAATCATTCGGTCAGGTAGCCGATACGCTGCACGCGCTAAACCACGACGCCGAGGCATTGGAGACGCAACAACAGGCGCTCACCTCGGCCGACAGCTCGCTGGGGTTGACGCGGCAGGGCTATCGCGTCGGCAATGCTGACATTCTCCAGATTCTCACCGCGCAGCGGCTGTATGAGTTGGCTGAACTCGGTGTCGTCAATGCCCGGACCCGGAAGCTCACGGACACGGTCACTCTGTTTCTGGCTTCCGGTAGCGGGGTAACCGTACGTTCCCGCCCGGATATGTTCTAAACCAAGGTGTCATAGATCGATCCGCAACGCATGACTATCCTCCGGCTGTAGCTCGGGTCATTCGCAAGAGGGCGACGGGTGAGAGCAGAACAGAGCGACTCAGGCACGTGTCAGCCTCTTCCTTATGGTCTCGGCGGACCGCCGGCCGACGAAGTAGCCGACGGCTGTCAGCAGCGCGACCCGGCGCGCGAGACTTTCAGGCGAGTCCGGGAATACGTCGACGCCCACCTGGACTCCAAATTGGATATACACGCGCTCGCACGCGTCGCGGAGATGACGGCGTCGCAATTCAACCGGTCGTTCCCGAAGGTTGTCGGTGCGTCGCCCCACAGGTATGTCGTTCAACGCAGATTGAAACGAGCGCGCGAACTACTGGCGACCACGCAGTTGTCGCTGACCGAGATTGCTCTGACCATCGGCTTCGCCGATCAGAGCCACTTTTCCAGCCGCTTCCATAGATTTATAGGCGTGACGCCGAGGAAGTTTCGCGCCGGATTACAACTGAAATAGAGGCACGCCGGCCTTGAAACCCTGCAGACACGGTGATCGAGTGACATACACGGCAATCAAACAGATCGGGAACGGTAAGGGTTATGTCAATCGGCCACGTGCTGTACACGCGGATACTGAAGCTGTTGGGCGTTACGGGTGTTGCCAGTGTCGTTGCGGCCGCGGCCGCCTCATCTCCCCCGCAGTCAGGGTGGGAGAGCTCCGGGCAGAACAATCACAACACCCGACACTCCGCGGCCGAGCATATCCTCAGCGCCGACAACGTCGGCAAGCTCAAGCCCAGGTGGACTTTTACGACGGCCGGTGACATCTCCGCCGTGGCGACCGTCGTCAATGGAGTCGCCTACGTGCCGGATTGGGGCGGGAAGCTGTGGGCCATCGACACCAGAACTGGCACGGCGCTGTGGTCCCACGATATCAG
>JAQGOE010000248.1 GCA_028293725.1 Gammaproteobacteria bacterium
TGCTTCGCGGCGATTCATATCGGTGGTTACAGGTTCATGTGCTTGAGCTCATCGACCGCGTGGTTGACCGCGCGCGCGGTGAGCGCCATGTAAGTCAGCGAAGGATTCTGACAGGCGGAGGAAGTCATACACGCACCGTCGGTCACATAGACATTCTTGCAGGCGTGGACTTGGTTCCAGGCGTTGAGCACCGAGGTCTTCGGATCGCGTCCCATACGCGCCGCTCCCATCTCGTGAATGCCAAGGCCAACGCCGATGACGTTATCGGTAGTTCGCACGTCACGGAAACCTGCGGCGGTGAGCATCTCGGCAGCATCATTCGCCATGTCCTTACGCATGCGGAACTCGTTCTGCTTCAGGCCCGCATCGAACGCGAGCACCGGCAGACCGAACTTGTCCTTGCGGCTGTGATCGAGAGTCACGCGGTTCTCGTGATAGGGCAATATCTCGCCAAAGCCGCCCAGCGAAATATGCCACGGGCCTGGCTTCGTGGCTTTCCCCTTCAGCTCCGCGCCAAGAGCATCATCGCCTAGGAGACTGGGCCAGTCCGAGCGACTCGCGCCACCCTGGTAGCCAAATCCGCGCAGGTAGTCCCGTTTATCCTTGCCGATGTTGCGATAACGCGGAATGTAGAACCCGGTGGGTCGCCGTCCGCTGTAGTATCGATCTTCGAATCCGGGAACCAACGCACTCGCACCGGCTTCGAGGTGATGGTCCATGATGTTGCAGCCCAGCTCGCCGCTATCATTGCCGAAGCCATTTGGAAAGCGGTCCGAGAGGGAGCTCAACAAAATAAACGTGGATCCGAAGGTGGATGCACAAAGAAAAATCACTCGTGCAAAGTATTCGGTTTGCGCTCCGGTTTCGGCATCGAGGACGCGGACCCCGCTTGCTCGACCTCCCTTGGCGTCGTAAATGAGCTCGGACACGATCGCATTCGGGCGCAAGGTCATGTTGCCCGTTTTTTCCGCTGCCGGCAGCGTACTGGCGTTGCTGCTGAAGTACGCGCCAAACGGGCAGCCGCGTATGCACATGTTGCGATATTGACAGGTCGTGCGTTGCGGGCTGTGCGCCAGTGGCGCCGTCAGATGGGCGGCACGTCCGATAGTCAGCGCGCGGCCAAACTTCTCGGAAATCGTTCGCTTGAACTCCTTCTCAACACAATTGAGCTCCATCGGTGGCAGGAACTTGCCGTCTGGAAGTTGGGGCAGACCCTCCGCGCTGCCACTCACTCCGATGAAGCTCTCCACATGGTCGTACCACGGCGCCAGTTCGTCGTAGCGAATCGGCCAGTCCACGCCGATGCCATCGTGGGCGTTCGCCTCAAAATCCATCGGGCTCCAGCGATAGCTCTGGCGACCCCACGTGAGGGAGCGCCCTCCGACCTGATAACCCCGTATCCAGTCGAACCGTTGCTTCTCGACATAGGGGTTATCCAGCTCGTCCACGAACCAATGCTTGGACGCCTGAGAGCCGACATAGCCCGTGCGAGCGGCGACTGGTTGGTGGCGAAGGTCTTCGCGCGTCGGGCGCCCGCCGTAGGGCAGTTCCCAGGGGTTCAGCAGGGCTGTCGGATAATCACCATGCCGAACCATTCGGCCGCGGTCGAGTACCAGGGTTTTCAGCCCGTGTTCGGTGAGCTCCTTGGCAGCCCAGCCGCCGCTGATGCCGGTGCCAACCACAATTGCGTCGTATGAATTGCTGCCCATCCGTGCTCTCTTGTAGGTTCTTGCTGCGCTGACGCCTCACGCCCTGCCAATCGCACGCAGGTACTCAAAGTCAACTTGGGCAGCCTCAACCGGGCTCATCCTGGCAAACGGCCCTTCCTGCTCCACGAAATAGTGTTGTAAACCGGCCTTGGTAGCCGCCGCGAATATCGGCTTGTAGTCCACGGTGCCGTGACCGAGCTCCGCGCCTCGCATTTCCGTCGAGCCATTCTCCCGAGGTAGAAAATCCTTGACATGGATCATCGGGAATCGCTGGGGATACTTTTGGAGGTATCCGACAGGATCGTGGCCGGCGAAAATCATCCATCCACAATCGATCTCGAATTTGACGAGTTTTGGATCAGTCTCTTTCAGCAGCATGTCATAGCCGATCAGGCCACCGCCCTGGTCGGCAAACTCGAAATTGTGATTGTGGTAGGTGAACTGCAAGCCGGCGCGCTGCGCGGCTGCGCCGATTCGATTGGCAAGCTCAGCGGTTCGCTTTGCCTCATCGAGGCTCATACCCGTTTTCAGCACGTCCTTGGGCGCATCGGGTCCGAGCACGAGAGAGCGCATGATGGAGCTGACCGCAAACTTCGCACCGAGTGCATGAGCGTCATCAAACGCACGCTCGAGACTAGCCAGGTCGAATTGCAGGTGGGAGCTGGGACAGGAGACTCCCGCATCATTCAACAGGCCGCGGAACTGTTGCGCTGACAAGCCGCCGAAGCCTGCCGTTTCCACTTCCACAAATCCGATTTCCCGCAACCGCTGCAACGCGCCGCGCGGATCCGCCCGCATGGCGTCGTTGATCGTATAAAGCTGGATTCCGGGATGTTTGCCCAATGCATCGGCCCCGACAGCGCGCCTCAAAGCGCCGGAGGCAAGCGCCGCAACACCCCATCCGGACCCGATCAGAAATCGCCTGCGGGATCTCATGAAGCCCCCTCGAAGTTTGCGCGTGCTCATGTAAAGGATTACATTTTGCTGAGGCTACACCATTTTCCGATAGTTTCGCAAACGAGGACGCCCGTGACCAACCAACAGAACCGCGACACGCCCTCCTCGACCTTCAGACCCAGGCGCATGAAGCTCAGCATACTCACCGCGGCACTGCTGGAGCTCACCCCGCGCAGCCGCCGGGACGCGGATCCGGATCTGGCCATCGAGGAATGGCTGGATTTCTCCCGGACGATCGGCTGTCCAAACATCCAGTTGTCCGCGGCAATTCATCCGAGTCTGAATGACGTCCCCCCCGAGGCCATGCTGGATCCGGTGGCCAATACGTTGGATCTGCGGAAACCGTTCGATCGCGTCCGCGCCACTCGAGTGGCTTCGGCCATGAAAAGCACGGGCGTGGGCCTATCCGATATCGGATACTTCGACAACATGCTCGCTGCGGATCCCGCGGTACGCGCGCGTAAACATGAGTTCATGTTGCGTGTGTTCGATACCGCCGTGCTGCTCGATTGCCCGGCCGTTTGCGGCTTCGTGGGACGTAACCCCGATCTGGGAATGGACGCCAACCTCACGATGTTCGAAAGTGAGTTCGTGCCTTTGCTGCGTGAGGCGAAAGCGCGTGGCCTGGTCTATCGGGTCGAACAATGTCCCATGCCGGGATGGACGACGAGCGATACCTGGCACAACAACCTCGCGTACGCCCCCGGGCCGTGGATTGCCCTGCACCGCATCTGCGAGCGCCATGGAGTTGGCGACCAGTTCCGAATCCACTATGACCCTTCGCATGCCATCCTCATGGGACAGGACAGCCGCTCTGTCTTCCAATATCTCAAAGATGAAGGCTACGCCTTTCTCATCGGCGGCTTTCATGTGAAGGGCCAGGTCATCGACTCCAAGGGAGTCTCTGCCTGGGGTTATGGCGGTCAAACCCTGTTGCGTGGAGATCGTGTCGGTGATGAGCCCGCCCGGAATGCCGCGGACCGGGCCAATGCCTGGAAGAAGCAGACTGTACTGGCGGAACACGAGCTACCCGGCACCGCGCGTCACGACCCTCTGGCGTACTTGCAGAATCGCAGCGTGGACTGGCTCGACCATCAGCTCGCGGCGCGTGAGCTGTTGGACATTGATGCCGCGGAGACATACCTGGTTGTGGAGCACGAATTTCCACCAGCCCGGGTGCAGGACAAAGCGCTGCTTGCGCCCATTCTCGCCGGATCACTAGACTTCGTGCGGGCGATTGATGAGGCGGCGGCGGCTATGTACGCACTTCAACATGAGGTGCTGCGCTCGCAAGGCATTGCGATTCAGGGCGTTGGGCGCGAGGCGTATCGGAGCTGAGACTCGGAGGCGGTCTCACAAATCGCGCCATTGGTTGCCGCTGGAGGCTGACTTCAACACAGCTTCGATGAAGCGCATGCCTCGCACTCCAGCGTCGATGCCGGGGAACGCACCCGGATCAAACGGCTCACCGTTGATGGCGCGAGCTACTCCCCGATACAGGTTCCCCATCGCGTCAGTGAAGCCTTCCGGATGCCCGGGTGGAAGCTTGCTGGCTGCGCGAGCTTGTGGCGCGTTGTAACCCTGCCCGGCGGTCAACACGCTCAGCGGTTTTCCCTCCTGCAGGAATTCCAGTCGCGGTGGCGTTTCCTGAGCCCACTTGAGCGCTCCCGTGCGCCCATATACCGCCAGTTGCAAGTTGTTTTCCTCGGCGGTGGCGATCTGGCTCGCACACAGGACCCCCGGCACGTTGTCGGTGAGCCGAAGCAGAACACTCCCATCGACATCGAGTGGATTATCCGCAGCGCCGGTATCGGTATCGGCGAGCAGTCGTTCGACCCGCAGCCCTGTCGTGTATTCAACCAGGTTGAAACAGTGCACGCCGATGTCGCCCATGCAGGAGCTGTCTCCGCCTCGTGCCGGATCGAGGCGCCAGACAGTGCGACGCTTTGCAGGGTCGCGCAGTAGCGGGCTGATCCAACCCTGGTAGTACTGCACATGGACCTTCTGGATCGCGCCGATCGCTCCATCGGCTACCATTGCCCGCAACTGGCGCACCATTGGATAGCCGGTATAGGTATGAGCCACAGCAAAGATCACGCCCTGCGACTGCACCAGCCGTGCGAGCTCGGTGGCCTGAGCTACACTGGTCGTGATCGGCTTTTCGCACAACACGTGGAAGCCCGTACTCACCAGCTTCACGGCTGCCTCATAGTGCAGGTAATTCGGGGTCGCGATAGTCAGGAGTCGCATGCGCTGGTCGGGCGGAAGTGCCATCTCGCCCGCAATCAACGCATCCACGTCAAGGTACGCACGTCGAGGGTCGAGCTCCAGGTCGCGGGCGAACTCGAGGGCCGCCGCGCCGCGGCCGCTGAATACACCCCCGACCAGGTGGTAGTCATCGCCCATCTCGGCGGCGATACGATGCACGCCACCGATCAGGGATCCCGTGCCCCCGCCCAGCATTCCCCATTTTATCCGCGGAGCCTTCATGCCGATTTCCCTCGCAAGGT
>JAQGOE010000314.1 GCA_028293725.1 Gammaproteobacteria bacterium
AGCCGGTCCTGCGCCTGCTGTAGCTGATGCAGGAAAAACATCACGATGATGCAGGCCACGAGTGCCGTGAGCGTGGCGTTGAACGTCACGCCCAGTCCAAGCGTCACTCCTGAGATATCCCCGTGCAGAGCGCCTTGCGCTTCCTGTAGTGCCCGGCCGATACCCCGGACCGTACCGACAAATCCCACCGCCGGGATCGCCCACGCGGTGAAGCGGACCATCGAGAGCTGCGCATCGAGGCGATCGAGCTCATTCTCACATTCGGCCCGGACCGCCTCGGCGGCATCCTGCACGCTGCGCGTCGCGCCGAACCGATTCAGCGCCACCATCAAGGCGCGGGGCAGCAGCATTTCCTGCTCGTCTCGCGGCAGGCCTTCGATCGGACGTCCGTAGGCGCGGGCGTCGTCGGGAAGTACGACGCGGCCTTCGCCGAGCTCAATGTAGTCCTTATCCAGCAGGCGCCGGTTACGGGCCGCCTCACTGGCCTGGTAACCGATCAGGCACAGGGCCCAGGTCGCGAGGATGAGGGCGACCTCTTGCTCGTAGTCTTTGAGGATCACGAAGACCGAGCGAAGGTTGCGGACGGGCGTGGTTGCGGAAGTGGCCGCCGGTGCAGTTTCGGGCGTCGCGGAGGGAGTGGCCCCGGGCGCCGTTTCGGGGGTAGCTGCGGGTGCGCTCGTTTCTGGTTGCCCCGCGTGCGCCTGGTCCTGCGGCGCTGCGACCGGCTCGGCCAGAATGGCGGCCGCGCGGGGCCGGATGACCGTGGCGTAGATCGTCTGGATCAGAATCGCGCTGATGAGTAGGGCCGCCACACTGAACACGGCCTCGCGGCCGAACAACGATCGCATGAATACGGGAGCTCCTGATTCCGGCACAGCTTTGGTCGACGGCGTGCTCAAAAGTTTCCTTCGCGGGCCACTACCGTGCCATCCGTTTACGGAAGGTGGCCGGCGATTCTCCCGCATGCTTGCTGAAGAAGCGCGAGAAATAAGCGGGGTCGGCAAAGCCAAGATAGTAGGCCGTCTCCGCCACAGTCATGTTCGTGTAGGTCAGGTTCCGCTTCGCCTCGAGCAGCAGGCGATCCTCGAGCACCCGCGCCGGGGGTTTCCCCGCGACCTCGAGACAGGCGGCGCGCAGCCGGGCCGGAGTGACGCTCAAGGCTTTCGCATACTGCGCGATCGACAGCCCCATGCGCAGATGCGACTCGACCTTTTCACGAAAGCGCGCGACGAGCGCGGCCCTGGCATTAGTGGCTTCTGAGGTCACACCACCCGGCTCGTGCAAAGCGCGCAGGGCACTCACCAACACTGTCGTGAGCCGCGCGGCCGCGGCTGCGGCGCTGGCAGGCGCCGTCCAAACCAACTCGCGACGCAGCTTTGGCACGGTGTCGGCAAGCTCTTGCGTGTGCGCCGGATCGGTCGCGAGCGAGGCGCACGCGGGTGCTAGAAACAAACGTTTAAATGCGGCTTCCTCGCGGGAGAGATCGCGCAACAGACTATCGGCCAGCGTCACGACATAGCCTTCGGTCTCGGGCGCGAATACGAATCCATGCACCACGCCGGCAGGCGCGATGAGCAGCGTGGGTGCCCGGAAAACAAACTTCAGGGTCTCGGCCTGCATTTCACCGCCGCCCGTGAATATGACCAATAGCTGGTGCAGGTCGCGATGCGCGTGCGGCCGGATCCGCCACTCGTAGAGACGGCTGCGATCGGCAATCGTCTCGACGTGCAGAAAGCGCTCATCCGCGTCCCGGGGAGGCTCGCCGTACAGAAAGAATCGAGGGATCGCGCCCCGCGGCTCCGACATCGAGTGAATTCCGCAATAAATCCAAGAAGAAGGCGTTTAAGTCCATGGGAGGACCGTGACGCCGGAACTAGAGTCTAGCGCTACTGAATCCGCCGCGGAGGCGTTGGAGCGTCGCATGCGTACCCAGGTTGCCATCATCGGTGCCGGTCCGGCCGGGCTGCTGTTGGCGCAACTGCTGCATCAGCGGGGCATCGAGTCGGTCGTCCTGGAGGCGCGCCCGCGCGAATACCTCGAAAGCCGGGTGCGCGCCGGAGTGCTCGAGCACCAGAGCGTCGATATCCTGAAGGCGGCCGGAGTGGGCGATCGGATGATGCGCGACGGTCTGCCGCATGAGGGGATCTTCCTGCATTTCAACGGCCGCAATCATCGTATCGACTTCGCCGACCTTACCGGCAAAGCGGTCATGATCTACGGTCAACAGGAGGTCGTGCGAGATCTCATCGCGGCGCGTCTGGCTGCGCGGCAGCCCCTGTACTTCGAAGTCGATGATGTCTCGGTGAGCGACTTCGATTGGGCTGCACACCGCACCGACCGTCCGCGAGTGCGTTACCGGATGGGAGGTCAGGAGCAGACACTCGAATGTGACTTCATCGCCGGGTGCGACGGTTTCCACGGTGTTTGTCGGCAGAGCATTCCCGAGGGCGAGCTTACGATTTACGAACGCGTCTATCCGTTCGCGTGGCTCGGGCTCCTGGCCGAGGCGCCGCCGGCCTCGCACGAGCTCATTTACGCGAACGACAGTCGTGGGTTTGCTCTGCTCAGCATGCGATCTCCCACGGTCAGCCGGCTCTACCTCCAATGTCTGCCCGAGGAGGATCTCAACCAGTGGCCGGACGAGCGTGTCTGGAGTGAGTTGCAGGCCCGGCTGGGGTCGCAACTCGCCACCGGCCCCGTGCTGCAGAAATCGGTGACCCCCATGCGCAGTTTCGTGGCCGAGCCCATGAGCAGCGGGCGGCTGTTTCTGGCGGGCGACGCGGCGCACATCGTTCCCCCGACCGGCGCCAAGGGCATGAACCTGGCCATTGCCGATGTGCAGATTCTGGGACAGGCCCTGGAAAGCTACTACCGGTCGGGTAACACCGAGGCACTCCGGGCGTACTCCGCCACCTGCCTGCGGCGGGTGTGGAAAGTGCAGCGTTTTTCGTGGTGGATGACGGCCCTGCTGCATCGTTTCGACACCGACAACGCCTTCGACCAACGCCGCCAGCTGGCCGAGCTCGAATACATCGTCTCGTCCCGCGCGGCCGCCCAGACCCTTGCCGAGAACTACGTCGGGCTACCCCTGTCTTAAGGAGCTGTTCAGCGGAAAATGCTAGGATTCCGCGCTTGCTGAACCTGCCGCGGGCCGGGGGCTGGACCCTTGGCCGGGCATAGTTCAAGCTGCGCGCCCTCGAGAAGGGCTGAAGGACTTAAATGGCACTGAAAATCATGATCCTCGGAGCGAACGGCTTCATCGGCAGCGCGCTCACTAACGCGATTCTGCGCAACACGCCGTGGGAGGTCTACGGGATCGACCTCGCCGACAACAAGCTCGGGGATCTGCCGAAGGACACCAGCCGCTTTCACTTCGTCGAAGGCGACATCACGATCAACAAGGAGTGGGTCGAGTACCACGTGAAGAAGTGCGACGTGGTGGTGCCGCTCGTGGCGATCGCCAACCCGGCGCAGTACGTGACGCATCCGCTGCGCGTGTTCGAGCTCGACTTCGAGGCGAACCTGGAGATCGTGCGCCATTGTGTGAAGTACAACAAACGGCTGATCTTCCCCTCGACCTCCGAGATCTACGGCATGTCGCCGGACGCGGTGCTCGATGAGGAGAGCAGTCCGCTCGTCTACGGCCCGATCAACAAACAGCGTTGGATCTACGCGGCCTCGAAGCAGATGCTCGATCGCGTCATCTATGCCTACGGTGTGCGCGACAACCTCGACTACACGTTGTTCCGCCCGTTCAACTTCATCGGTCCCAACCTCGACGACGTCGAGGAGCCGAAAGAGGGCAGCTCGCGCGTCTTCACGCAGTTCCTCTCGAACGTGCTCTACAAGCGCCCGATCAAGCTCGTCGACGGCGGTAGTCAGAAGCGCTCGTTCACCTTCATTGACGATGCGATCGAGGCGTTGCTGACGATCCTCGAGAATAAGGACAATCGCGCGACACGCCGCATTTTCAACATCGGCAATCCCGGCAACTGCATCTCCATCCGCGATCTCGCCGAGCGTACGATCCGGATCGCGCAGGAGTTCCCGGTGCTGCGTGAGAACGCCAAGGCCACGCAGATCGTCGATGTGACCGCTGGCGATTACTACGGCAAGTACTACCAGGACATCCAGGTGCGCGTCCCGGCGATCGAGGCGGCGAAGCGCGATCTCGGGTGGGCGCCCAAGACCGACATGGACACGGCCATCCGCCGCACGATCGACTACTACGTGAAGCAGGAAAACTTCGGAGCCCGCGCCGCCGCCCTGTCCCTATCGAGAACCTAGAACTCCGGCGCGGTCATGGCCATAGAAGCGGGGCGGGTACGCGCTCGCGGGCTCGGATGGGTCGCATGGCTGGTTCTCGCCGTCGCCTGGTTCGCGACCCTGCAGCTGCGTCCGATGTTCGATCCGGACGAAGGTCGGTATGCCGAGATTCCGCGCGAAATGGCGGCGACGGGCGACTGGCTCACGCCCCGGCTCGATGGGCTGAAGTACTTCGAGAAGCCGCCACTGCAGTATTGGGCCACGGCCGCGGCCTACTCGGTATTCGGCGTGAGTGAGTGGACGTCCCGGCTGTGGACCGTGGGTTTGGCCTTTGCGTGCCTGCCCATGGTTTTTGGCTGGACGCGGCGGCTCTATGGCCGGAACGCCGCGTTGGCCGCGATAGCGGCCCTCGCCGTGAGTCCGTACTTTGGCATCGTGGGGCATCTCAACCTGCTCGATCCCGGGTTCAGTTTCTGGCTGACGGGGGCGGTCTTCGCCTTTACGCTGGCCCAGAGTTCCGAGGTGGGGAGCGGGGACGAGCGTCGTTGGATGCTCGTGGCATGGGTGGCCGCGGCGCTGGCGATTCTGAGTAAGGGCATCGTGGTCGGTGTCCTCACGGGGGGTAGTCTCGTCGTGTACTCATTGATAGAACGCGATGTGCGTCCCTGGAAGCGGTTGCACGCCGTCGTTGGCGTGCCCTTGTTTTTGTTAGTGGCGGCACCGTGGTTCATTGCGGTGTCGATGCGGAATCCAGACTTTCCCGAGTTCTTTTTCATTCATGAGCATTTCGCGCGTTTCCTGACTACCGTGCATCAGAGAGTCGAGCCCTGGTGGTTTTTTCTGCCGCCGCTGCTGCTCGGGGTTTTACCCTGGGGGCTGTCGCTCGTCGGCGCATCGGTGCGCGCCTGGCGCGATCCCGGTCCAACGCAACAGTTCAAGCCGTTACGTTTCCTGTTGATTTTCTCCGGGTTCACGCTGGCCTTCTTTTCCGCGTCCGGATCGAAGCTCGCCCCTTACATCCAGCCGCTGTTTCCGCCGCTGGCCGCCGTGGTGGGTGTCTATGTAGCGGATCGAGTGAGCTTCCTGCGCACGACGGCTGTAATTACGGCAGTGCTCGTTAGCGTCGTCGCCGTGGGTTTGTTGGTCTATTCGGCGCTGCATAACAGCTTCGTTCCCCGGGAGGCCATGCTCTGGGCGGCGATCGCCGTGGTTGCAATGATCGTTGCCGTGATCGCGAGTCGCAGGCAACAGGCGGGTGCCGCCGCCGCCACGCCGGTCGTCGCCACTGCCGCCGCGGCCGCGTTGGCCTGGCAATCTTTCATGATGGCGCTCGGGGCGGTTCCCCCGGAGCATTCGGCGCGTGACCTGGTCGCGGCCGTGAAACCCCACGTTCATCCGGAGACCGCCTTGTACAGTGTCGGGCAGTATCGCGAAACGATCTCACCCTACTTGGAGAGAACCCTGACCGTCGTGGAGTTCGAGGGCGAGCTGGAATTCGGGCTGCATGCTCAACCTGGAAAGCAGATGGCGACGCCCGCTGATTTCGTCACCCGCTGGGGCTCGAGCACTGATGCCGTCGCCTTCTTCGGTCCGAAGGCCTGGGATGCTTACCGGCATCGCGGGCTACCCGGGCGCGTTATCGCGGCGGATAATCACACGGTTGCGGTGAGCCGCTCATGAAGCTTGCGGACTTCAGTGTGTTGTTGTGTGGGGTGTTGTTGAACGCCTTTGCGCAACTGTGGCTGAAGGCGGCGACTCGCATCAGTGGTCCGTTGGTCACGACCGACGGCCATATGATGAGCCGGGCCTTGCAGCTGCTGACCGTACCCTCATTGTGGTACGCGCTCACCGCGTATGGAGTGAGTGTCATTGTCTGGATCGTCGGGTTGTCGCGCGTGCCGGTGAGCCAGGCGTATCCACTGCTCTCGTTGGGGTACGTGTTGAATATTGGTTTGGCCTGGTGGCTGTTTGGCGAAGCGCCGAACGCACAACGGGTCATTGGCGTCGGCGTGATCATTGCCGGTGTAGTTCTCGTTGCGCGCTCGTGAGGTGAGTGATGACCAAGATGCTGCCCTTTACGCGTCCTACACTCGACGAAGAAACCATTCAGTCGGTCGTCGAGGTGTTGCGGTCCGGATGGCTGGCGAGCGGCCCGAAGGTGGCCGCGCTCGAAGCCGAGTTGTCGCGTTATCTCGGGGGTCGCCCGATACGCACGCAGACATCGGCCACCGCCGGAATGGAGATGGCGCTGCGGGCGTGCGGCATCGGCCCCGGTGACGAGGTCATCACACCCGCATTGAGCTTTGTGGCGACGGCTAACGTCATTTGTCGGGTTGGCGCGCATCCGGTATTTGTGGACGTGGAACTCGATTCGCGCAACATCGACCTCGACCAGGTCGAGGCCGCCATCACTGCGCGTACGCGGGCAATCATGCCAGTGCATTTCGGCGGACTCCCGGTCGACATGGATCGCCTCTATGCGATTGCGAACCGCCACAAGCTGCGCGTCATTGAAGACGCCGCGCACGCCATCGGGTCTGCCTGGCACGGGCGCCTCATCGGCAGCTTTGGCGACCTGGTCTGCTTCAGCTTCCACCCCAACAAGAACATGACCACCATCGAGGGTGGCGCGATTTCCGGCGGCTCGCCCGAGGAGCTCAAGGCGATCGAGTTGGAGCGCTGGCATGGCCAGGTGAAGTCGGGTATTGACGGCTTTGATACCCTGATCGCGGGCGGCAAGTCGAATCTGTCGGATGTGGCGGCTGCGGTGGGCCTCGGCCAGTTGCGCCGGCTCGAGGAATTCAACGCGCGACGGCGCGAGCTGGTGGCTCGCTATTACGATCTCTGGCAGGACAATCCGCCTGTGCGTCTGCCGGAGCGTGGCGATGAAGGGCATAGCTGGCACGTACTCACGGTACTGGTACCGTTCGAAACGGTCCGTATGTCCCGGCCGCAGTTCATGGAAGCCATGAAGGAGCACGGCATTGCCGTTGGTATGCACTATCCGGCGATTCATCTTTTCACCGTCTACAAGGCGATGGGGTATCGGGAGGGGCAATTCCCGAACGCGGAGCGAATCGGCCGGCAGACCGTAACGCTGCCGCTCTTTCCGACCATGGAGCTTGCGGACGTCGATAGAGTAGTAACAGCGGTGACACAGGTTCTGAAGGGGAGGGCGTAGATGAGTGCGACTTTGTCGGTCGTCATTCCCGTCTACAACGAGGAGGCGGGTCTAGCGTCACTGTACGCGCGGCTTTATCCGGAGCTCGATAAGCTCGGGCGGCAATACGAAGTCATTTTCGTGGACGATGGCAGCAGCGATCGTTCAGTTGCATTGCTGCGGGAACAGTTTCAACGTCGGCCCGATACAACCCGGGTCGTCGTGCTTGCGCGTAACGCCGGACAGCACATGGCGATCCTCGCCGGTTTTGCCCAGTCACGCGGCGACTATGTCATCACGCTCGATGCGGACCTCCAGAACCCGCCTGAAGAGATCGCCAAGATCGTCTTCGCAATGGATGAAGGTGCGGACTACGTCGGTACCATTCGCGCCCGTCGGCACGACGTGTATTGGCGCAAGGCGGCCTCCCGTCTGATGAATCGGATCCGCGAGCGGACCACCTCGATCAGTATCACTGACCAGGGTTGTATGTTGCGCGGCTATCATCGCAACATTGTCGAGGCGATCAACCGCTGTCTCGAAGTGAGCACCTATGTTCCGGCGCTGGGCTATACGTTTGCCCGCCATCCGGTGGAAATCGAGGTCGCCCACGCGCAGCGCCAGGCGGGAGTGTCAAAGTATTCGCTCTACCGCCTCATCCGGCTCAACTTCGACCTCATGACCGGGTTCTCGGTGGCGCCGCTGCAGTTCTTCACGATGGCCGGTACCGCGCTCGCGCTCCTATCGCTCGCCGGAGTAGTTGGACTCGCGATTCGCCGCCTCGTGGTAGGGCCGGAAGCGGAGGGCGTGTTTACCCTGTTCGGCATCGCGTTCTTCCTGATCGGGGTGTTGTTGATTGGTCTCGGCGTTGTTGGGGAGTATGTGGGCCGCATCTATGAGCAGGTGCGCCAGCGGCCTCGCTACATGGTGGCGGCGATCCTGGAGGAGGGAGCGCAGGCAGACGACTCCACGCAGAGATTACGTCAGCCAGTAACAGACCCGCAGCTGCGCAGCCCGCACTCGGTCGGGGAAGTGTAATGGGCACTACGAGAGCGGTCGTGTTCGGATATCACGACGTTGGCGTCAGGTGTCTGCAAGTCTTGCTCTCGGCGGGCGTCGAGGTGCCGTTGGTCGTCACGACAAAGGATGATCCGAACGAGACCCAATGGTTCGCGAGCACTGCGGTCACGGCCGCGGACTATGGGCTGACCGTCGTTACGCCCGACGATGTGAATACTCCTGAGCTCGAGCAAACCGTCACGGAGCTGCGGCCCGACTTCGTGTTCTCGTTCTACTTTCGCTCCATGATTGGAGCCACCCTGCTGAATGCCGCTCGGTTGGGCGCACTGAACATTCATGGCTCGATGCTGCCTCGTTACCGCGGCCGGGCGCCGGTGAACTGGGCGATCCTGCATGGCGAGCGGGAGACCGGGGCTACGCTGCACTATATGAATGCCCGCGCGGATGCCGGCGACATCGTCGATCAGCTCGCGGTACCCATCCTCGAGAACGACGAGGCTCGCGATATTTTCGGGAAGGTCACGGTTTCCGCGGAGATCATTCTCGCGCGCTCGCTGCCGGGTTTGATCGCCGGCACGGCTCCCAGGTTGCCGCAGCAGCTCCAGGCGGGACAGTACTTCGGCCGGCGACGTCCGGAAGACGGCCGGATCGACTGGGCCGCTGGCGCGCGGGACATCCATAACCTGGTGCGGGCCGTTGCGCCGCCTTTCCCGGGAGCCTTCGGGCAGATCGACGGCGAGCGGTGGATGATCCACAAGACCCGGGTGGAGCCGCGTACCATCGAGCCATCTACCCGGGCGCGGCTGTTCGGTGCCGACGGGCACTGTTATGTGGCCTGTCGCGATGGCGGTGTGCTGCGCATTCTGGCGGCGTCGAACGATTCGGGTCCGGTCGATCTGGCCGTGGCGGCACGCGAGCTGCAGCAGCATCCGGTCACCCTGAGCTGATATTGGCGACCATCGCACTCAAGATTGACGTCGACACCTATCGGGGTACACGCGAAGGTGTTCCACGATTGGCACAGGTGCTGACTCGGGTCGGTGCGGGGGCAACCTTCCTCTTCAGTGTCGGCCCCGATCACACCGGCCGCGCGATCAAACGCGTGTTCCGGCCCGGATTCATGGGCAAGGTGAAACGAACCTCGGTCCTGGAGCACTACGGGCTGAAGACCCTGATGTACGGCGTGCTGCTTCCGGGGCCGCACATCGGCAGACGTTGCCGCTCGTTTATGCAGGAGATCGCGCGAAGCGGCTTCGAAGTGGGCGTGCACACCTATGACCACATCAAGTGGCAGGATGGCGTAGCGAACGCAAGCGAACCGTGGACGCGTCGCGAGCTCACGCTCGCGCTCGAAGAGTTTGTGAAAGTGTTCGGGCAGCGTCCCGTCGTGCACGGCGCCGCCGGTTGGCAGGTAAATGCTTACGTACCCGCTCTGGAGCAGGAGCTGGGGTTTCGTTATGCTTCTGACACGCGAGGGGTGTGTCCATTCGTGCCGGTCGTGGCGGGAGCGGAGGTGGCGGTGCCTCAACTGCCGACGACATTGCCGACTCTGGACGAGTTGATTGGTCGGCCGGATCTGGAAGGTGTGGATCCGGTGGATCATCTGCTCGCCCTGACGGCGGCGGACGCCGAGCGCGATCACGTGTTCACACTGCACGCGGAA
Organism: Gammaproteobacteria bacterium; assembly: GCA_028293725.1. The sequence continues at coordinate 10,110 of JAQGOE010000314.1, forward strand.
TTGGAAGGCGGCGCCTATCTTGAATCGTTCGAGCGCCTGCTGCGTATCTGGCATTCTCGTGGGGTACGCCTCACTGATCTCGCGACGTATGCCGGAACGCTGGATGTCAAAAAGCTGCCACGGTGCAAGATCGTGGCGGGCACTGTGCCGGGACGTTCTGGAGTCCTTGCTTCCCAGGTGTAGTAGTTCCGGATCGCGTCGTCCGCGCCGCCTCCCGATTGCCGTTGGGCAGCTTGTCGCCCTGGCTACCCTGGTCAGTACATCCGGGTGCATTCACTACGAGCCACGACCCTTGCCGCCCGAGCAGGTCGCTGCAACCTTCTCTGAGCGCAAGCTGGATGCCCCGAAGTTGCGGGCGGTTCTGGATGCGAAGCTGCCGGCCCGCGTTGGGGAGTGGCCACGGCGGAGCTGGGACCGGGCTGACCTGCTCGTGGCAATGTTGTATTACAACGATGCCGTCGCGGAAGGGCGCGCCAACTTCGCTGTGGTGATCGCGGGACGCCGCACGGCGCGCGAGCGACCCAACCCCACGATCGCTCTCCTGACGGAATACGCCAACGAGGGCAATCAGCTCACCCAATACGCCACCCAGAATGGCGGTGCGCCGTTGTGGCTGTGGGGACTGACTCCCGATCTGCCCCTCGACCTCGGCACCCGGCGCTCGGCGCGTATCGCGGTTG
>JAQGOE010000344.1 GCA_028293725.1 Gammaproteobacteria bacterium
CAGAGTGTCTACTCCGAGCGGACACCTGTTTGTCGACGATATCAAGCTGGCGGGGTTTTAAGGGATGGCAATCAATATCACCCGGGTGACTACGGAGCGCATCGGACCTGGCGCCCATGGAATGGTCATCGCCGTCCATATCGAGAGTGAGGATCTGCCGGAGCGAGCCATACCCCTCACGGTCAAGGTCGGCAGCGTAACGGCCCGAAGCGTCGGTGCGCTGGGAATTGCGCCAGGGGTTCGAGCGGTGTTCTCTGAAATGCCGGCCGTTGGAGCGCCACTGTTTATCGGCTACATGGATGAGCCCCTGGAAGAGACCCGGTTCAAATTCGCTCCGCCGGAATCAAACCAAACGCTTTTGTAGCGCATACAGAACGGCTTTCGTGCGGTCGTTGACGCCCAGCTTGGAGAAGATGTTCGAGACGTGGTTTCTGACCGTCCCATCACTAATCCTCAGCGCCTTCGCAATTTCGCGATTGCTAATGCCGCTCGTCATCAGTTTCAGTACGTCGGTTTCGCGCTCGGTCAGGTCGTGCGGTATCTCAAACGCCTCTTCGCGCCACTCAGCACGCTGGTTCGATGCGTTTAACGCCGCCGCGAGCGGCGCGTAAAGATAGGCCCCGCCAGCAGCTACGGTTTTGATCGCGTCGACCAAGACCTCGGGTGTCACACCTTTGAGCAAGTATCCGCGGGCGCCCGCGCGGACGCCGGCGACCAGCGCCGCGTCATCCTCGAATGTGGTGAGTAGTAATGTTGGCGGCAGAGATCCTGCGGCAGCAAGCGCCGAGACGACTTGAACACCATTCATCCTGGGCATCCTGACATCTAGCAGAAGAACGTCGGGCTTGTGGGCGAGAACCGCTTGTACCGCGGCCTCTCCATCCTCGGCCTCGGCCACCACCGTCAAGCCATCGAAGAGCCCCAGCAGAGCGCGGATTCCGCTCCGCACCAGCGCTTGATCGTCAACAATGCAGATCCGGATCAAGATCAGCGGCCCGCCGCCGGGATGGCGCCGCGAATACTGAATCCCTCGCCCGCGCCGCTGCCGATCGAGAGTTCACCACCCAAGCCTCTGAAACGCTCGCGCATGCCGGCGAGGCCGCCGCCTTCGACGAAGCGTCCGCCGCGGCCATCGTCGCGAATGGCGATGCAGATCGATCCGTCCACGGCCTGCTCCAACTCAATGACGAGCCGTTTCGCCTGCGCGTGACGCAGCGTGTTGGTGATCGCTTCCTGCACGCAACGGACGATGGCATCAGCGCGTGCCGGATCGAGGTCCCAGAGGTCTTCGGAGAGACTCAGCTCCACTTCGAGCCCCACTGCGCCTTCTGTGAGGGCCAGCAGGGTCGCGCGCAGATCGACAGGATCGACGCGAACTCGATTCACGATGGTGCGCACCCCAGCGAGCAACGCGCCGGCCACCTCCCGTGCACACTGCACGTGTTCAGCCGCCTGGCCGCTAGCAAGGCGGCCGGCGACATCGAGATGTATCGTCAGCGTGGTCAGGCTGTGCCCCAGAATGTCGTGAAGGTCTCTGGATATACTGAGTCGTTCGGACATGCGGGCGTTTTCAGTCATCAGCGCCTGGGCGGCGCGCAACTCCCTGTTTACCCGGGCCAACTCGTCGTGTGCCCGCGCCTCACTGCGAGCAAGTCGCGCGGCGCTGATTGCAAACCCCTGAAACCCGATGGCGACGATGAGGATGAGAAAGGGAAAGCTATTACTGGATTCGGTGGTGCATTTCATCACCGCCAACACCACGGCCTGCAGGCCGGCCGCAACGAGTGTTGTGCGCAAGGACGCAGTCCAGGCGATCTGCCAAGCCACGACGACCAGCAGGCAAGTGACGATAAAGCTCGGATAGAGCCAAACCAGGAATAATGCTGTGGCCGATTGCATCCCCAGGGATGCAATCAATATGCGGCGGTGGTGCGTCGTGTTGCTTTGCGTGGCGAGCAGATATGCGACGACGAAGAGGATATACCCAGCTGTCCACTCGGCGGCCCAGTGCGGCGAATCCTGGAATAGCTTCGGTTCGAACAGGCCGGCATAGGCAGCGTACAGGCCGATGGCGACGACCATCAGCAGGAAGGCCAGCCACAAATGTTTGTCCCGCCAATGGAGCTGGTCAGCCATCGACGTGATCGAAGGTTGGATCACAGGCGGACACTAGCAGAGGCCGCCACACTAGTCCCATGACGCCTGTCATGGGTCGAGACCATGACGGGCGCCACTATTGGACCTGAGGGCCCCTGGAGAAAATAGCGACTCTTCCAACCTTGGCTCCAGGAGTTTCCATGCGTTCCCTTCCACGCTTCTGCATCATACCCGCAGTGCTGCTCACGGCTTCCTGCACGATCACTCTCGCCGGCTCGCCGGCGGCCGCGCAGTCCATGAATCACGGCGAAATGGCCGCCCAGCCATCGGCAACGCCATCGGTCGGACAGGCGCTCTTCGACAAGCTTCGCGGGCTGACCGGAACGTGGGACGCGCAGGTCGGCACGGGCGTCATGACGGACATCTTCAAGCCGTTCGCGTTCGACACCGCCATCCTTGGCGAGGAGTGGCTGAACGGCAAACAGATCACCAGCACCGTGTTCTACGTCGTTAATGGCGAGCTCCGCGCCGATCACTACTGCGACTACATGAACCAGCCGCGTTACACGGCCGTTCCGTCGCTGGACCCCGACCTGATCGACTTCCAGTTCCGCGATGCGACCAACCTCGACACGCACCCAAAACATTTCCACGGCACGAAGTGGAAGATCGTCGACGCGACCCACCTGGTCCAGGACTGGTTCGTCATGGGCGGCAAGAATCCAGTTTCGCTCGCGCACATGGAGTTCACCAAGCGCTCGGAAGGCGCGCCGTTGGTGCAGCATGAATAGATTTGAAGTCACCGCTCTTCCGGGTATTCTATGCTGGATTGCGGAATCTCCACGGGCTTGGCGTGGGGATCTTCGCAGGCCCTCAGAATACATAATGAAAGATGACAAAGGGCACGGGAGTGCGTTCACGCGCGTTTTGGGCAGGGTTGCTGTACGTCCTCGGTCTTCTCAGCACTCGGTTCGCGGTTGCCGACGATTGGTTACCGACCGCACCCGAAGAGCTCGCCATGACCACCGAACCGGCAGCTCCCGGGGCTCCGGCCGAGTATCTGTATCGCCAGGTCGATCGCGACGACAGCAAGTTTGTCGAGAGTGTCTATGTTCGTATAAAGATACTGAGCGACTCAGGCCTCAACTACGCCAATGTAGAAATCCCCTTCGTGCAAGGGATTGAGCGCATCCGCTCTATCCAGGCCAGAACGATCCATCCGGACGGCAGTGTCGTCAACTTTGATGGGACGACCTACGAGAAGCCCATCGTCAAATCCGAGCGCGTGAAGTACCTCGCAAAGACATTCACCCTGCCCGCAGTCGAAGTTGGCTCCATCCTGGAGTACCGCTACGAGCACACTTTGCCTTTCGGCTGGGTCTACGACTCTCACTGGATCCTGAGCACGGAGCTCTTCACCAAATTTGCCAGGTTCTCTCTCGTACCCAACCAAACATACACCGTCATATGGAGCTGGCCGCGCGGCCTGCCGCCGGGAACCGACTCGCCAAAGATGGAGCGGGGCAGAATCCGCATGGAAACGCGCGACGTTCCGGCGGTAGTGACCGAGGAGCACATGCCACCCGAGAATGAGGAGCGCTTCAGGGTGGACTTCATTTACGACGCCGAGCGGATCGCTCGCAATGACCAAGCGCAGTTCTGGAAGACCCACGGCAAGCGTCTCTATGATGAGGTACAGAAGTTTTGCGACAAGCGACCCGCTATGGAGAGGGCTGTCGCGCAGCTCACGACACCCGGTGACACACCTGACACGAAGCTCCGCAAGCTATACGCTCGCGTGCAGCAGATTCTCAACCTGTCGTACGCCTCCGCGTCCGAGCGAGAGGCAAAGCAGGAACAAGCGGCCTCGATCCACAGCGTAGAGGATGTCTGGAGCCGAGGATACGGGGATGCGCGGCAGATCACCTGGCTGTTCTTCGCGCTTGCGCGTGCCGCCGGTGCCGACGCGTATCCAATGATAGTCTCCACGCGCGATCGCTATTTTTTCGACCATCGCTTGATGAATCCGACCGAGCTGAACTCCAACGTCGTGTTGGTCAAGATCGACGGCAAGGAACTCTACCTGGACCCCGGAGTTCCCTTCACACCCTTCGGGCTCCTGGCCTGGTACGAGACATCGGTCGAGGGATTGAGCCTCGACAAAAACGGCGGCACGTGGCTGCGCACTCCTGCCTCTGCCGCAGCGGATTCCCGTATCGAGCGACATGGCACCTTCAAGTACGACAGGGGGACGCTCGGGGGCAAAGTCACCGTGAGCTACACCGGACTGGAGGCCTCGTGGCGGCGCCTCGCGGAGCACTCCGAGGACGAAGCCGCGCGGCGCGAGTTTCTCGAGGAGGATCTACAGAGCTACATCCCCACCGGCACCAACGTCAAGCTGACAAACACTCCCGACTGGGACAGCTGGGACGCGCCGCTCATGGTCGAATACGAAGTGGAAATACCTGGCTGGGCGGCGCCCGCTGGCCGGCGCGCGCTTTTGCCCGTGGGAGTATTCAGTGCCGCTGAGAAGCACTCGTTCGAGCACCCCTCACGCACGCATCCCCTGTTCTTCGACTACTGCTACCAGCACGTTGACGACGTGACCATCGATATACCCGACCCTTGGGTCCTCGAGAACGTACCCAAACCGAGCTCCACCGACCTGAAGGGCCTGGTCTTCAAAGAAGCGGCGGAGAATCAACAGCACGCGCTGCACGTGACCCGCGAGCTCACGCTCAATGTGTTACTCGTCGACCCGAAGGTCTACGAGGCCGTGCGGCAGTTCTTTCAAACAGTGAGAACAGCCGATGAGGAAGCAGCTGTCTTGTCACCCGACGGACGCGCCCGCAACTAGATCGACCCGCCGCGCAACGCTGCTCGCGTCTCTCGCGGCGCTGGTTGCGCTCGGAGTTGGCCCCATGGCCGGTGCGGTCACCCTGCCGCCGTGGATGCAATCGCAACTTGGAGTACCGTTGCCTGAGCACGATGCTGAAACCGGCGCGGTAGCGCTCTATTCCGAAACCTCTGTCACCGTTTCGCCAAACGGGAAGATCCTGAAAACGCAGCGTGCCGTTTATCGAATCCTTCGCACTGAAGGCGCAAAGCGCGCGTTTGTACGAGCCGACTTCGACGCACAAAGCCGTGTCACGCATATGCACGGCTGGTCTGTCTCGGCCGAGAGTAAACCCTACGAGGTCACCGAGAAAGACTCCGTGGAATCTGCTCTGATCGGCGTGCTACACGGCGAGCTCATGGGAGATCTGCGTAGCAAGGTGCTGCGGATTCCGGCGGCCGTCCCAAGTAGTACCGTTGGCTACGAAGTCGAGGAGGAGCTGCAGCCGTATGCAATGATGGACGATTGGACGTTCCAAGACACGATCCCGGTTCGCGAGGCACACTACAGTCTCGAGCTGCCGCCTGGTTGGCGCTACAAAGCGACTTGGGTCAACCATGGAGAGCAACCAGCGGTTCAAGTGGGTCCGACGCGCTGGCAATGGCAGGTGCAGGACGTGAGCGCAATCGCGCCCGAACTGCAAATGCCGCCCATGGCGGCTATTGCGGGCCGGCTCGCCGTGACACTCCTGCCACCGAATGGCCATGAAACGAGCTTCCAGAGTTGGCGCGAGCTGGGAACGTGGTATCAAAACCTGACTCTCGACCGAAGGACTGCCTCACCTGACATCCAGAAAAAGGTCGCAGAGCTCTCGGCGTCCGCGCCCACCGCCCTCGGCAAGATTCAGGCGTTATCGAGTTTCGTACAAACCGACATTCGCTACGTCGCGATCGAGTTGGGGATCGGAGGTTTACAACCGCACAGCGCCACGGAGGTGTTCACGCACCGCTACGGCGATTGCAAGGACAAAGTCACACTCCTGAGCGCCATGTTGAAAGAGATTGGCGTCGACTCCCATTACCTCATTGTGAATACGAGGCGGGGCGTCGTAACCGACTCCGCGCCCGTCGGCCTCGACTTCAATCACGTGATCCTGGCGATCCAACTTCCACATGACGCGAAGGACCCGGCATTGCTTGCCACGTTTGCGCACGCGAAGCTCGGCCGACTCCTGCTCTTCGATCCGACGGACGGCTATACCCCGCTCGGCCAGCTCGCCGGACCGCTACAGGGAGGGTATGGTCTGTTGGTGACGCCGGATGGAGGTGAGCTCGTTAAAGTACCGGAGCTGCCGCCAGGCGCGAATGCCATACAACGAACCGCACATCTACAACTCGATGGGCGCGGGCAATTGAGCGGTGAGGTGCACGAAGTCTGGCTCGGTGACCCGGCGGCAGCGGAACGCGGCACGCTCGATGCGACGGCCCAGGAAACCGATCGCATCAAATCGATCGAATCGGTGATGGCTGCTTCGTTTTCCACCTTTCAACTGACGAAGGCGGCAATCGCGAACCGCCAGGCATCGAGCAAACCTTTGGAATGGACTTATTCCCTCCAGGTCGATCAATACGCCAAGGTTGCCGGCGGCTTCTTGTCCGTGCGCCCCCGGGTTCTCGGCAACATGTCGACGGGGCTTCTCGAAACGAAAACACCTCGACGCTACGACATCCAATTCGAGGGCCCGCGTCGCGATACCGACGTATTCGAGATCGTCCTGCCAGAAGGTTATGAAGTCGACGACCTGCCGCCGCCCGTGGACGAGGATCATTCGTTTGCGACATACCATAGCAAAACGGAGGTCGTCGGCCACACCCTGCGATATACCCGGGCATTCGAGGTAAAAAGCGTTTCGGTCCCCGTCGCGCAGGCGGATGAGCTCAAGACCCTGTATCGCGTCATTCTGAATGACGAGCGCATGCCGGCGATGTTGAGGAAAAGCGGTCTGTAAGCACTCCGATGCTCCCGCAGCAGCGCGGCATCGATACATGGTAGCGGCGGTGCTAGTGTTAGCCGTGCTGGTTAGTGTTGTTTCGGCGCATCGTGAAATGAATTGCTGTTGAAACCGGGGCTTCGAACGCCCAATTGGCTACAATTACGACACGCGGTATCTAAAGTGTTTATCCACTTTAGCGATATCGTTTGCCATAGGATGGCGTTCCCGATACAGATTTCTTGACATGTTCGTTAGGGGGGGATTGCAATGTTTTGGCAATTATCGAGCTCGCACAAGCGGGCCATGGGGCCTATTGTCCTCGGAATTTTAGCGGCCACGGCCGCCCGAGCCCAGACCACACCGGCCGCTTCGAGCACCGCATCATCGGACGTACTACAAGAAGTAGTCGTCACCGCTCAGTTCAGAACCCAGCGCCTGCAGGACGCGCCTATCGCGATCACCGCCGTCAATTCCGCCATGCTGGAGGCACGCGGGGACGTGAACCTGGTGGATGTCAGTAACCAGGCTCCGAACGTCAACCTGCGCGAGACCGGCGGTGCCTTCGGTCCCGGCATGTCCGCCTACATTCGCGGCGTCGGTCAGGCGGACTTCGATCCGGCCTTGGAGCCCGGCGTCGGCATCTACATCGACGATGTCTACTACCCCAGCCTGACAGGCGCGAACTTCGATCTGCTCGATCTCGACCGAGTCGAGATCCTGCGCGGTCCCCAGGGCGTGCTGGGCGGTCGCAACTCCGAAGGTGGTGCCATCAAGCTCTACTCGCAGAAGCCGAGTGAAACCGATGGCGGCTCGATACAGGCCGGTTGGGGCTCGCGCAACCTGATCGAATTCCGCGGCGTGGGCAACATGGCGCTCATCAAGGACACCTTGTTACTGCGCGTGAGCGCCGTCAACAAGAAGCAGGACGGCTACGTCACGCGTTACGATTACGGCTGCCTTTTCCCGAACAGCGGCGTCCCGAACTCCTCTCAGCAGACCGATTGCGTCAGCGGCAAGCAGGGCGGCAAGGATTACTCGGCCGGGCGCGCGGCGCTGCGCTGGCTGGCAAGTGACAAGCTGGAGGTGAACTACTCCATTGATGCGACTATAGACGACTCGCCGGTAGCCGCGACCGTGCTCCAGGCCGTCAACCCGGCTGCGAGCGGTGCTGCTGCCACTAGCACCTACGGCGTCCCGTACACCGCCGCCTTCGTGCCGCCGAACCCGTGGAGCAGCTATGCAAGCTTCACCGACGTGCGCCCAGACGGCACCGTCGTCAGCTACGCGCCCACCACACACACCAAAGTCTGGGGCAATAACCTGACCGGCGACTACGTGTTCAACAACAATCTCTCGATCAAGTCCATCACTGCCTACCGTGAGTTCGACAGCCGCTGGGTGGAGGACAACGACGTCTCCCCGCTTTCCGGGTCTCTCGGTGCCGAGCACATCTGGAACCACTCCTTCAGCGAGGAGCTGCGGTTGAACGGCTCGGTCTCGATCCTCGACTACACCGTGGGCGGGTACTACTTCAACCAGGTCAGCACTTACGCCACGCACCAGATGTTGAACTACGTCGGCATCTTCCCGAGTTTCACCGGCCTCTGCGGCAGCAATCAGCCAACGGCCTGCATCTTCGAGTTCTACTCGAAGGGCGACGTGGTGGCGGCCTCCAGCTATGCCGGCTTCTTGAACGGTAGCTTCCACCTCACCGATGCACTCACGCTCAACACCGGCGTGCGCGAAACGAAGGAGAGCAAGGACTACACGTTCTCGCGACAGCCCACCGACGGGCAGGCGACGCTCGGCTTGACGGCCCTCGACGGCTTTACCGGCCGGTACAGCGGCTCCAAGTTCGACTGGCGCGCGAACCTTCAGTATCGCTGGAACGACTCGCTGATGACGTATGTCAGTGCCTCGACCGGCTTCAAGGGCGGCGGCATCAACCCTCGTCCCTTCATCCCCTCGCAGGTGCAGCCCTTCAAGCCGGAATCCCTGAACGCCTACGAGATTGGCGCAAAATCCGACTTCCTCAATCGCAAGGTCCGTGTGAACGTTGCCGCGTTCTATAACAAATTCAAAGATATTCAGATCGCGTTGCTGAGCTGCCCGCAGTTTTCGGGTGGCAACGCCAAGACACCGTGCGCGGCGCCTGTCAATGCCGGCAATGCCGACATCAAGGGTGTGGAGTTTGAAACTGAGATACACCCGGTCGGTGGCTTTTCCGCTGACGCGAGCGTGAGCTATCTGACCTTCAAATATACTAAGGTGGATCCGAACGCCGGCGTCCCGGTCGGCTCGGAGGCCCCCGGCACGATACACTGGAAGTGGTCGGCCGGCGTGCAGTACGAGTACTCGCTGCCGGATGGTTCTACGGTGACACCGCGGTTTGACTTCAGCTACACCGGCGGCTTCAACACCAACTCCGTCATAGCGTCGACCAACCGGGTATATGGCTACCACCTGGGTAACGCGCGCATCACGTGGCGCTCGCCGCAGGATGTCTGGGAAGCATCCCTGGTCGGAGCGAACGTGTTCAACGAGGTCTACTACATCTCGAACTTCGATCTGACCGCGAGCTCTGGCTCGGAGTACGGCCTGCTGGCCCCGCCGCGCGAGTTCTCGATCCAGGTCAAGCGTAAGCTCTAATCGCTCAAAGCCAATAGCTTCCGCGGTGGTGGCGTCCGATTTCGGCGCCCACCGCCGCGGAATCCGGGCGCCAGACCTCGCATCTGCCGCTCCCGCCGCCGATCTCGTCGAGACCCACATGGCCTTCGTCAGCCGCCTCACTACGATGGGGTGTACGATAAACGAATGGCCAAGTACCACCGACCGCCCCTCTTGTTCATTGCGGCCCTGGCCGCGACGCTCGTTGCCGGCTGCGCGGTAGGTCCAGACTTTAAAAAGCCGAAGCCTCCGGATGTCGAGGACTATACGACCGCTCCGCTCCCGGCCACCGTCACCGGCACGATCGTCGGCGGCGGAGAACCCCAACGCTTCACCAGGGGAGCCGACATTTCCGCGCAGTGGTGGACCCTGTTTCATTCCGAGCCACTCAATGGGCTGATCGAACAATCGCTTACAAGTAATCACGACCTCAAGGCAGCACAGGCGGCGTTGCGGGTAGCAAACGAGAGTGTCCTGGCGCAACGGGGCGTTTACTACCCTAACCTCGCGGCCAGCTTTTCCGCGAGCCGCCAGAGGCAGTCGGGGCAGATCGCACCCACGCTCAATTCAAACGCCTTCCTGTTCAATCTCTTCACCCCGCAGGTCAGCGTTGCCTATGTTCCCGATGTCTTCGGCCTCAACCGCCGGACGGTGGAATCATTGCAGGCGCAGGAGCAGGCGGCGCGCTTTCAGATGATCGCAACGTACACGACGTTGACCGCCAACGTGGTGGTCACGGCGATCCAGGCGGGGTCGTTGCAGATGCAGATCGACGCGACCCGCCAGCTCATCGATATCAACACCGACATCGTTCGGATCCTGAAATACCAGTTCGCCAAAGGCTATGCCAGCCGGCTCGATCTGGCCGCGCAGGAGTCGCAGCTTGCACAGGTCAGCGCCACCCTGCCGCCGCTGCTCAAGCAGCTGGCCCAGCAGCGCGACCTTCTCGCGGCCCTGGCCGGCCGTTTTCCGAACGCGGCGCCTACCGAGGACTTCTCGCTCTCGAGCCTGCAGCTGCCGCAAGAGCTGCCCGTGAGCCTGCCGTCGCAGCTCGTCGCGCAGCGCCCGGACGTGCTCCAGGCAGAAGCGAACCTCCACGACGCCAGCGCAAAGATCGGAATCGCCACCGCCAATCGGCTACCCAACATCGTACTGACTGCAAATGCCGGCAGTACCGCCGCGGCGATGGATCAGTTGTTCAGCTCGGGCACCGGCTTCTGGGGTTTAGGCGCGGAACTGACAGCGCCGCTTTTCCAGGGTGGGACCCTGTTGCACCAGGAGCGCGCCGCAAAGGCGGCCTACGTTCAGGCCGCTGAGCAATATCGCAGCGCGGTCCTGACCGCCTTCCAGAACGTCGCCGATACGCTGACGGCGCTCGAACAGGATGCGGAAGGCTTAAAGGCCGCCGCTGCCGCCGCGGATGCAGCCAAAGTAACACTGGATCTAGCGCGACGGCAGTTGCAAGACGGCTACGCCGGTTCCCTAGCACTGTTGAGCGCTGAACAGTCCTATCAACAAAGCCAGATAAGCCTGGTGCAAGCCCAGGCGAATCGCTTCGCCGACACGGCAGCGTTGTTTCAGGCGCTCGGTGGCGGCTGGTGGCACCGCGGGGATTTAACGAAAAACTGAGCATGAAAAATAAATTGTTGGCAGCCTGCACGCTTATGGTTGCAATCACCGCAGTGATCGGCTGCACAGCCAATGTTGACAGTGCCCCGCAGCCGGCATCGGTGACGTCCGCCAATGCGACACTAACGGCCGCCCAACGACAGAACATACACCTCTATACCGTCGAGCCGTCCGCCTATAACAAGGTCATCGATACCGCCGCAGTCGTCGATTTCGACAATGACCAGGCCACCGGCGTGTTGGCACCGTTCTCCGGCCCGGTAGCGCGAATATTGGTGTCACCCGGCGACAGGGTGAAGAAGGGAGATCCGCTGGCGGTGGTGAGCTCGCCGGATTTCGCTACGGCCGTCAGCGCTTATCGCAAGGCAATCGCCACCGCACGGACGAACCGCCGGCTTGCCGACTTGGATAAGGATCTCATCGAGCACCAGGGCATTGCCCAGCGCGAGGCGGCGCAGGCGGAAACCGACGCCGTCAACGCGGAGGCCGACCGCGATGCCGCCCTGAAAGAGCTCCTCTCGCTTCAGGTTCAACCTCAAATCATCGAGGACATCCAGGAGGGCCGTCCCACGCCGCGGCTCGAAGGGATGATCCGCTCGCCGATCGCTGGAACCGTGGCCGAAAAGCTGATCACCCCGGGACAGCTGCTACAGGCGGGTACCACGCCATGTTTTACAGTCGCCGATCTTTCGCGTGTCTGGGTCATGGCGCACGTTTTTGGTTCCGACCTTGCCTCGATCAGCGTCGGCGATTCGGCCCAGGTGTTGACCGGTGTCGGTGCGGACAAGCTCTCCGGAACGGTTGACAACATATCAACCCTCGTCGACCCCGACACGCGTGCCGTGGTGGTGCGCGTAGTCGTCGCAAACCCGGGAAATCTTTTAAAAAAGCAGATGTATGTCCATGTGCTGCTCCAGGCACGCCACGCAAGTACGGGGCTGCTGATCCCGGTTGCGGCACTGCTGCGTGACGACGAGAACCTCCCGTTCGTCTACGTTTCCCGGCCCGATGGCAGCTTCGCAAGACAACACGTGACACAGGGTTACCGCGCCGGCGATCAATACGACATTACCGCCGGTCTCAAAGCGGGCGACCGGATCGTGGTCGACGGGGGCCTCTTTGTTCAGTTCATGCAAAGTCAATGAGCGAGCCTGCGACCCCAGCCGGGCCGGTGCCACACCGGCCGTCGATCATGAACCGCATCGTGGCCTCCTCGTTGCGGCAACGTCTGCTCGTCGTCCTCATGACGCTCGTGTTGATCGGCGTGGGCTCGCGATCGCTACAGCGACTGCCGGTGGATGCCTACCCTGATCTGTCGCCGCCCCTGGTCGAAGTCATCACCCAGTGGCCCGGGCGCGCCGCCGAGGAAGTGGAGCGGCTGATCACGGTACCCATCGAAAGGGAGATGAACGGCATTCCGCGGATGACCACCATCCGCTCGATTTCGCTCTACGGCCTATCCGACGTCATCCTCACTTTTCAGAACAACACTGACAACTACTTCGCCCGGCAGCAGGTATTCAACCGGCTGCCCTCCCTCAGTCTGCCGAACGGCGTCGCCCCGTCGGTGGCCCCGCAGTCCTCGCCTTCGGGACTGATCTATCGATACGTGCTGCAGAGTCCCGACCGCTCGCCGATGGAGCTCAAGACTTTCGAGGACTGGACCATTGAACCTCAATACCGATCCGTCCCGGGTGTGGCGGATGACTCGGGGTTTGGCGGGGGAACCATGCAGTACCAGGTGCTCCTCGATCCGGTGAGGATCGCCGCGGCAGGCTTGTCGGTACAGCAGGTGGAGGGCGCGTTGACGGCCAACAACGACAACGCCGGCGGGGGGTTCTATTCGCAGGGCGGCCAATTCTATTACGTGCGCGGCATGGGGCGGCTGAAAACCCTGGAGGACATCGGCAACGTGGTGCTGGCGGTGCATAACGGCACCCCGGTGTTGGTCAAAGACGTCGCCCGTGTAACCATCGGTATAGCCCCGCGCCTCGGAGAGTTCGGCTACCAGAAGCAGGACGACGCCGTCGAGGGCGTCATACGGTTGCGAACCGGCGAAAAGACGCAGGACGTTCTGCAGCGGGTTGAGGCGAAGACCCGGGAGCTCAACGACGAGATCCTGCCCAAGGATGTCAAGGTTCTGCCGTTCTACGATCGGAGTGACCTGGTCGATCTGACAACCGAGGTCGTGGAGCGGAACCTGCTGCGCGGCCTGTTCCTGGTGGTCGTGATCCTCATATTCTTCCTCTACGATTTCCGCGCGGGACTGATTGTCGCGACCAGCATCCCATTGGCGCTGCTGTTCGCGTTCGTTTGCCTCGATCTGCAAAACGCATCGGCCAATCTGCTCTCCATCGGCGCGGTGGACTTCGGGATCCTCGTGGACGGCGCGGTGGTGATGGTGGAAAACATTTTCCGCCAACTCGCGGCGCGCCAGGGGGCCCCGCTCAACATAAGGGAAGTCATCGAAGAGGCGGCAGCGCAGGTGGATCGCCCGCTCTTCTACGCAGTCGCCGTGATCGTGGCCGGCTTCCTGCCAATCTACGTTCTGTCCGGACCGTCAGGGACGCTATTCAAACCGATGGCCGACACGATGGTTTTTGCGTTGGTCGGTTCCTTGATTGTCACGCTGACACTGCTCCCCGTGATGTGCGCGTTGTTCATGCGGAAGGGCGTGCGGGAGCGGCGCAACGCCGCGTTTGAAGCCGTCAAATCGGTTTACGCCAAGGGTCTCGATTTTTGTCTCGCGCATGCCTGGGGAACCACACTCGCCTCGGCCGCCGTGCTGGCGGGCTCGCTGCTGCTCATCCCCCGCATCGGCGCCGAGTTCATGCCGCAACTGGACGAGGGCGCGCTATGGGTGCGGGCCACGATGCCCTACACCATCTCGTTCGACGAATCGTCGAAGATCGCTCCGAAGGTTCGGGAGATATTGCAGTCCTTCCCCGAAGTCACCATCGTCGCCTCGGAACTGGGCCGGCCCGACGACGGCACCGACCCAACCGGCTTCTTCAACGTCGAGTTTTTTGTTGGTCTCAAACCCTACTCCCAGTGGCATGGCGCTTATAGCAGCAAAGCCGGGTTGATCGAAGCCATCAACCACAAGCTCGACGCATTCCCGGGAATCACT
Source organism: Gammaproteobacteria bacterium (assembly GCA_028293725.1). The sequence continues at coordinate 14,353 of JAQGOE010000344.1, forward strand.
TTCAATTACACCCAGCCGGCCGAAGATGCCGTGGACGAGGCGGAAACGGGATTGAAGAGCGCCCTGGCCGTCAAGGTCTTCGGTGCCGACCTACAGACGCTGCAGAATAAGGGCAAGGCCATCAAGCAGATCCTCGAGGGGGTGCGCGGCATCCATGACGTGACGCTGGTGCGGGAGCTCGGACAGCCGAGCCTGAGCATCAACATCAACCGCTCCAGGATCGCCCCTTACGGCCTGAATGTCGCCGACATCAACGGGTTGATTCAGACAGCCATCGGCGGCGACGTGGCCACGCAAGTGGTGCAGGAAGAAAAGCAGTTCGATCTGGTGGTGCGCCTCGAGCGCCAGTACCGCGATACCCCGGAGGAAATCGGCAATATCCTGGTGGCCACACCCGCCGGACAACAGATTCCGCTCAAGGAATTCGCGGACATCCAGGTGACGAACGGCGCCTCGTTCATCTACCGCCAGGACAATTCGCGCTACATCGGGGTCCAGTTCTCGGTGGCAGGCCGCGATCTGGCGGGGGCGGTGGAAGATGCCATCCGGCAAGTCAACGCAAAGGTTGCCTTACCGCGGGGCTATCGGTTGGATTGGGGCGGAGAATATTCAGAATATACGGCGTCCCGCCACCAGCTGAGCATCATTCTGCCGCTGACCTTGTGCCTGATTTTTCTCCTGCTGTTCGCACTCTATAACAACTTCAAATTCCCGTTCATCACCGTACTCGGCGTGCTGCTGTCGGCGCCCGCTGGCGGAATCGTGGCTCTCTGGCTTACCGGCACACCGTTTTCGGTTTCTTCGGGCATCGGCTTTCTGGCCTTGTTCGGCGTCTCCGTGCAGACAGCGCTCGTCTACATCTCGTACGTCAACGAACTTCGCGGCGCCGGCACCCCGCTGGCAGCGGCCATTCGCGAAGGCGCGATCCTGCGGTTACGTCCCATCATGATGACAGCGCTGGTGGCGGCGTTAGGTTTGTTGCCGGTGGCGCTGGCCACCGGCGTCGGCACGGATACTCAACGGCCGTTCGCTCTGGTCATTGTCAGCGGCCTGTTCACGCGACTGCTGATCAGCATTTTTCTGATGCCAGCGCTCTATGCTCTGGTCGCCCGCCCAGGAGATCGGCTGGAAGTGTGACGTCCCGGGCAGATTGTTATCTGCTGTAGCTGTTGCACAGCCAATATCCCGTGCTATTCTTGAGATTCCAATTCCGCCTCGATCTCTTCCGGACTCGGCAGCGAATCTTTGAGCTCCGCAGGAAGTGACTCCATGAGCTTCGTGGTGTAGCGCGCCACTCCTACTGGCGTCGAAACATTGCGCAACGCGTATTCAGCGATGACCTTGCTGCGCGTCTTGCACAGAATCAAACCGATGGACATCTTGTCCTCAGGGTGCCGCAGCTGATCGTCAACGGCTGAAAGATAGAAGTTCATCTTTCCAACATACTCCGGCTTAAAGGGCGTCGTCTTGATCTCGATTACGATGTAGCAGCGGAGCTTGAGGTGATAGAACAGCAGGTCGATGTAAAAGTCTTCTCCATCCACCGGTAGATGCGCCTGCTGTCCCACGAAGGCGAAGCCAGCACCCAGCTCGATAAGAAACTTGCGAATATGCGCCAGAAGACCATCTTCCAGCTCCCGCTCGACCGCCTGATCGCGGAGCGTTAGGAACTCGAAGTTGTACGGGTCACGCACGATCTCGTTGGCCAGATCCGACTGAGCTTGCGGCAACGCATTCTTAAAGCTCGTAACTGCCTTGCCTTGGCGAGAATACAGATCTGATTCGATCCAATGTACCAGCATGTTTCTCGACCAGCCATTCGCAGTCGTCTGCTGCGCGTACCACAGACGCTGCAGCGGATTCTTCAGTTTCGTGATGAGTTCGATGTTCTGTCCCCACGGAATCTGAGCCACAGCCGCCGGCGGGCCTGAAGGGGAAGACTCTCCAATGGCTCGTTGGAGAATTTGTCGATCAGATTCTCCAACGGACTGTTGGAGATTCTCCACTTCGTCTGTCCAAGCCAGGTGGAAGGCTCGCATGTACCAGATGTTTTGCGGCGAGAACCCGGCCATCCCGGGGAACGTCTTGCGAAGGTCCGCTGCAAGTCGCTCAACGACCGACTTACCCCATCCCTGAGACCGCTGCCGACCGACGGCTCACCACGCGAATTTGTACGCCGCGCTTGCGTGCGAGATAGGCGTCGAAGCGCCGATGTGTGTCAGGACTATGCGGGCCTACGGTTCCGTCTTGCAGGTCAAGTTCGAGTGCGAGGTATTCAAACGACCCGACAATACTCAAACAGCGGGGGAGGCTCTCCGGAATTCAATAGCCCTGGCCGCAGCGCCAGCATGCCTATTAGGATCGCGAAGCGCCTTTCTTCAGTTGAGGAGGATTTTTCGAGCAGCTGTTCGAGAGCATCTGCGCGGCCACCTCGCGAGCCAGACTCGCCGCACTGCGGTTGCGATCCAGATGGGCCGCGACGGATGCACCGTCATACAGGAGCAGGAGTTGTTGTCCGAGTTGCTCAGGATTGGCGGCGGTGGCCTCGCGGGCGAGACTCGTGAACAGGCCGAGCATGAATGCACGCGACCGATCGCTGGCGACTT
>JAQGOE010000346.1 GCA_028293725.1 Gammaproteobacteria bacterium
GTGCAGTCGGGCTCGTACCTCGGGGAGGACGACATCGTGCGCTTCGAAGACCGCTACGGCCGCCAGGGCACGACGACCTGAGTCCACGCATGACGAATCTCAACGCCTTCAAAGCCTACGACGTACGCGGCCGCATCCCCGACGAGATCAACGAGACCTTGGCTTACGATATCGGCAGGGCCTACGCCGCTTTCGTGAAACCTAAGCGGGTCGCGGTGGGCTATGACATCCGACTCTCGAGTCCGCAGCTCGCGACCGCACTGAAACGGGGGCTGCTCGACTGTGGTACCGATGTGCTCGACATCGGTCTGTGCGGCACCGAGGGCTCGTACTTCGCGACGTTCGCGGAGGGCCTGGATGGCGGCATCATGGTCACGGCCAGCCACAATCCGCCCGACTACAACGGGATGAAATTCGTTCGCGAGCAGTCACGGCCCATCAGTGGTGACACGGGGCTGTTCGATATGCGCGCCCTCATTCAGACGGGCAATCTGCCCGCGAAGGCGGCGCGGGCCGGTACTGAGACGCGCCTCGATATCAGCCGGAAATACCTCGATCATCTGCTGGGCTACGTCGATAGAGCCAAGCTGCGCAAGCTCAAGGTTGTGGTGAATGCCGGCAATGGCGGCGCCGGCCTCATCGTCGACCAGCTCGAGCCGCACCTGCCGTTCGAATTCATCAAGGTGAATCATGAACCCGACGGCACCTTTCCAAACGGCGTGCCGAATCCGATGCTGCTGGAGAACCAGGCATCGACGGCGGACGTCATACGGCGGACCGGTGCGGATGTGGGACTGGCCTGGGACGGCGACTATGATCGCTGTTTCTTCTTCGACGAGCACGGGCAGTTCATCGAGGGCTACTACCTCGTCGGACTCCTGGCCGAGGCCTTTCTGAAGGGCGAGCCTGGCGGGCGGATCGTTCACGACCCGCGGCTCACCTGGAACACCATCGACATCGTGCGCCGTTGCGGCGGGGAGCCGGTGTTGTGCAAGTCCGGCCACGCCTTCATCAAGCAGAAGATGCGTGAGGTCGACGGCGTCTATGGCGGTGAGATGAGCGCTCATCACTACTTCCGGAAGTTCTCCTACTGCGATAGCGGCATGATTCCGTGGCTGCTGGTGCTGCAGGTGATCTGTGAGCGCGGCCTGTCCCTGGCGGAGCTCGTCGGCGAGCGCATGCGGCTCTTTCCGGCCAGTGGCGAGATCAACCGGCACCTGAAAACGGACGCGAAGTCGATTCTCGCCCGCGCCCGCCAGCGCTACGAGCCGCAGGCGCAGACGCTCGATTTTACCGATGGGCTCTCCATGGAATTCCCTGAGTGGCGCTTCAATCTGCGCGGCTCCAACACCGAGCCACTCGTGCGGTTGAACGTCGAGTCGAGGGGCAACGAGGCGCTGATGCGGGAAAAAACCGCCGAGATCCTGCAGCTCATCGACTCCTGATCGAGTCCCCGCGCGGGGCTCGAGCCCGGTATCCTCCGGGAACGAAACTTGCTCAAACGGGGCGATGTCGCAAGCAGGAGACGTTTTGGAGGCCATTAAGCCATTGCGAGTGCTGATCGCGGAAAATCACCGCGACTTGAGCGACGTCATGAGCCAAATCATCGATACCGAGCCGGACATGCAATGTGTCGGACAGGTGTCGGATGCCACGGAAGTGCTCGCCGCCGCGCGGGACGCTTTTGCGGACGTGTTGATCCTTGACCTTATGCTGCAGGGAGGCAGTGGGTTGCCGCTGGTCGAGCAGCTCACCAATGCGATGCCAGACTTGCGGGTCATTATTTTCAGCGGCCTGGCCAACAGCGAGGAGGTGGCCCGCGAGGTCAAGCGCCGGGGCGCCGCCGCCTTCGTGACCAAGGGCTGTGATTTTCAGGTGCTGCTGGATGCGCTGAGGCCATCCAGGCCGCAGGCGCCGCGGCTGGCGGGGTAGTCGCCCCAGCACTTCTTCGAGCGCCACCGATGCGAACCCCAGGGCGTCCCGTTTCCCCCAGCGGTCCCGGCGCTCACACGCTCAGCAGCAGCCTCAAGCTTTCCTCCGCGCGATCCGCCGCATGACCATCCCATAACGCCGGCCGTCTCCCAGCTCGCCACTTGCCCTCCAGTGCCTCCCGCGCCGCGGCCACCAACCCCGCGGGCTTCATCAGCCGATTCGTCCCCTCGGTGATCGTGATCGGGCGCTCCGTGTTCTCGCGCAAGGTTGCACACGGAATACCGAGGTAGGTGGTCTCCTCCTGAACCCCACCCGAGTCCGTAATCGCCAGGGTGCAGCCCGTGATCAGATTCATGAACTCGATGTAGCTCAAGGGCTCCGTCGGCCGGATTCCGGCCGCGCCTTCGATCGCGCTCATCAGGCCGAAATCCTCGAGCCGCTTGCGGGTGCGCGGATGGATGGCAAACACCACCCGCAGCTCGTGTGACAGGGACACGAGGGTCTCTACGAGTTCGGAAAGTTTGTCACGCTCGTCCACATTGGACGGGCGGTGCAGCGTGACCACGGCGTATGGCTGGCCGTCGAGGCGGAGTCGAGCGCGCGTATCCGCGCTTTCGATCTTCCCGCGGAGCATCTCGAACGAATCGATCATGATGTTGCCGATGCATGCGATCTTCTGCGCCGGAACACCCTCTGCGAGCAGGTTTGCATCAGCGTCCGGGGACGGTGTCCATAAGAGGTCAGCGATCGCGTCTGTGGCGAGACGGTTAATTTCCTCCGGCATGCGTCGATCGCGGCTGCGCAGCCCAGCTTCGAGATGAATGACGGGAATCCACAGCTTGGTCCCGACCATGGCGCAGGCAACCGTCGCATTGACGTCGCCCACGACGATGATGGCGTCCGGACGGTCGCGCATACAGACAGCTTCGTAGGCAATCATCGTGCGGCCGGTCTGCTCCGCGTGTGTGCCGCTCCCGACCTCGAGGTGATGCGCCGGCTCCGGCAGACGCAGATCCCGGA
>JAQGOE010000363.1 GCA_028293725.1 Gammaproteobacteria bacterium
AGGAGTGCCTCTTTGCCCAGGACCGAGGGGACCGTACCGCCGACCGTTGCTTTGACTTTGGGTCGCGCCGGGCGGCCCCTCTTCCAGGCGCTCGGACTGCGCACGACGATGCCGGCGCCTTCGAGGAGTGGGACGTCAGTCAGAAATTGAAACGCCTCGGGGGCGGTCCAGCGCAGGGGATGGTAGATCTCGCCCGCTTCGACCATCGCGCGTAACCAACCGCACTGCGTGGTCGCCTGTTGTACGGGTTGCAACAATGAAAGAAGTCGTGTCTTGTTCTTCGCTCCGGCGTATTCGCGCAGGGCTTCGGCCAGGGGGAGATGTTGCGCGCGGCCCTGTGCTGAGAGCTTTGTCGTGTAGGTGGCGATGAAGGCGAAAGGCGCTTCCTCGTCACCGCGGTTTTCGGCGAGGTTGAAATGCACTCGGCCGACGAGGTTCCAGGCAGGGTTGTTCGCTTTTAGATACGCCTGCAGGGAGTGCTTTGAGTGGGTGCGCTCCTCGCGGCAGGCGGCGTCGATTTGGTGCCAGAAGGATTCGAGTACTGTGGCGGTTAGGTATTCGCCGCCGGCCATTGGGGGGGCGGTGGTAAGGAGGGAATTGAGGTCATCGGTGGACGGCGCGGTAACGCTCGCCACGGGCGTGTCGTCGTCGGTGGCTTCCGCCGTTGCGCATAGCGCTGTGACGTAGCGGGCTGCGAAGTCGCGCCAGAAGGCGAAGATGGGGGGGAGAGCTGTGCCGACCTCGCGAAGGCCTAGGTGCAGGAGGGCGTGGCCGGGGGCGTGGGCGTGGGCGAAGGAGTCTTGGAGTTGGCGTTGTAAGGGGTCTGGCAGTGCGGGTGCGTCAGTCGATGGGGCGAGCACGAGGTGGCCGCTGGGGGTGAGGACGGCGCTGAGGTTTACGGGGGGCATCCGGACAGTTTACCGCCTCAGTGGTGGTCGTCGGTCTTAACGCTCGGGCGCCGGGAGGGACGACGATTCAGCGCCGGGTCTTCGCACGCAGGCGCTCGTAAAGCGGCGCGGCGTTATCGTTGGGCAAGATGCAGACGAGCAGGTCATGGGGCGGCGGCCCTTCGCGGCAGAAGTGACCCAGAGCGCCGCTGGGGAGTTTGTCACACCAGACGTGCGCGTATAGAAATGCCCGCGGCAGGGCCCGGCACACGCCGCCGGCGTCGTTGCGGAAGTGGAAGTCCCATAGCGCCTGGGCGGGTATCTGGGCGACGTCGGGTCCGTTCCAACGGCGACGGACTGTGACTGTCTCTTGGGTGCTCACGGCGATCACACGTTAGGCTTCTGACCAGGCGGTCGGGGGCGGAGGGAGATCATAGTCGGGAGATTCACGAATGCAGCGTGCGAGCTGTCAGCTGAGTCGATTGATAGGAGTCCGGAAGTTCGGTCCTCATCATGTCGTGCTGAAGACCTCGCTCAGCAACATCCGGCTCGCGACTTTCTTCGCGGGGGAATCCGTCGGCTGCGAGGTGGAAGTCATCTCTCCACTACAATAGGCACTGACATCGCCTCCCCTGTGTCCGCAGGGACCCCCGGCCGCAGGGCCACCCGTCCAAACACTGCAGCGGCCATGGTCACCAACGCTCCCAGGAAAAATGCAAAATGATAGCCGCCGTTGATCGCGGCAACGGCCTCGGTACCCGCAAGTCTCAAGGCTCCTGTGCGCATATCCGCCAGGCTGGCCAGCACGCCTAAACCCAGCGCTCCCCCCATCATGAATGACGTGTTCACCATTCCGGAGGCCAACCCGGACTGTTCGCTCTTCAAGTTATTTGTCGCTGCCAGCAATAAAGGCGTTGAGGCCATCCCCGAACCGAGTCCAAGAAGGAGCATCCCCGGCAAAACATCAACAGCGAATGTGCCGACGAGTGGTGTGCGCGCGAACAGCGCAAGCCCTGCAGCGACTAATAGAAGGCCTATGCAAAGCGGAGTGCGGATCCCCACCCGCATGACCACTTTCGCGGACAGACCCGCGGAGAAAGCGGCCATGATCGCTGTGGCCGGTAAAAAAGCAACACCGGTCGCGAAAGCGTCATAGCCCAGCACGCGCTGCATGTAAAGCGCGGAAATGACGAACCAGGCGAAGGTCCCCGAGGCCCACAAGACCGCGAGCACGTTGGCCGCTGTGACATTGCGATTCCCGAACAGCCATAGCGGGATCATGGGTTCCGCAGCCTGTTGCTCGATGCGCACAAATGTCACCAGGAGCGCGCCGACGAGAGCGAGGAGAGCCCAGGCCCGTGCGTCCCGCCAGCCGGTTTCATTGCCGAAGACGAGGGCATAGACCAACAGGGTGGAGGCAATCGTGATCGTGAGAGCGCCCGCGACATCGAGCCGGCGCGATCGGTATGACGGAGCATCGCGCGAAAGAAGCATGGAGCAGGTTCCACCCACAGCGATTCCAATGGGAAGATTGATTAGAAACACCCAATGCCAGCTCAGCGTGCTGGTGAGGAGTCCGCCCAGCAAGTCTCCCACTCCGCCCCCTCCTGCACAGACCAGTCCATAGATCCCCATCGCCTTGGCTCGCTCGGCCGTCGTTACGAACAGGTTCGTGATCAACGACAAGGTCATCGCCATGACGATCGCCGCCCCCACGCCCTGCACCGCGCGCGCAACGAGCAGCACGATGTACGTCTGCGCGAGTCCACAAAGGAGAGATGCCAAGGTGAACACGCCGACTCCGGCCAGGAACATGCGCTTGCGACCATACAGGTCTCCGAGTCGGCCGCTCACCAGCAGCAGGCCTCCGAAAGTGAGCATGTACGCATTTAAAATCCATGTCAGCGACGCAGGCGAAACGTGCAGGTCGGCGACTATCGAAGGAAGCGCAACCGTCACGATGGTCGTGTCAAGAATGATCATCAGTGCACCGAGGCACAGAAGATAAAGTGTGAGCGAGCGCCGATTCGCCTGGAGTGCGCCAGGAAAAGATCTAGTATGTCGCATCATCACGGCTGCCGATTCTTCCCGACGCGCGAACCTGGCGAACGGCGTCCTGCAGGTCGACGAGATACGGGTCGATCGCTGGGGCATGCACGGCATTCAACGCGAAATGCAACGCCTGTGGCTCACGCGAGCGGCCCACAAACCAACCTTTTTCAGCCAAAACGTCCGCTACCGCGTGGATGTCCACGCCGTCTTCGTTGGATCGATAGAGCACGATGCTGAGTTCGGATGGACGGACGACTTCGAGCCCCTGGATTCTTTCAATGCCACGCATCAGCCGCTCTTTGGCGTCCATAGTCTTTCTCGCCAATCTTCGATAGCCCGCTCTTCCCAGGTACTGCGAGACGGCCCATGCGGAAGCGACGGACCCCGCTGGCCGGCTGCCGAGGAAAGTCTGCGTCGCATACGAGCCGCGCGGCCAATTGTCGAAGTGAAATCCCTGACTGGCCTGAAGCTCGGCCGATCGATACAAGACAACCGACGCACCCCGTGCGCTGAATCCGTATTTGTGGAGGTCCGCCGACAAGCTCGTCACTCCGGAAGTCGAGAAGTCGAATTCCGGTATGGGATAGCCCTCGTCGCGAGCGAATGGCGCCAGGAAGCCGCCAAGGCAGGCATCAACGTGTAACCAAATACGCTTCGCCATCGCGATCTTTCCAAGCAGTACGATGGAGTCGAAAACGCCGTACGGATAGCACGGCGCCGACCCCGCGATGAGCATCGTCCGAGCGTCGATAGCGGCCAGCAAGTCGGCCGCGTCAGCCCGAAGGTCGGTGCCAATAGCGGTTCGGACGACTTCGATCTCGAGGTATTGCGCTGCCTTGTCAAAGGCGGGATGGGCTGTCCGTGGGATGACTATCCTGGGTTTGCCTTCGAGGGGTCTGGTTTTTTTGAAATGATCGCGCGCGGTCTTCAGCGCCAGAAAGAGGCTTTCAGTACCCCCCGATGTGAAGCTCCCGCCGGCCTCTTCGGGCGCATGGAAGAGAGAGAGCGACATGCGGATGAGGTCTTCCTCCATTCCCGCCACACTCGGGAAGGCGCGGTGTCCCAGGGCATTCTCGGAGAAATACAAGTTGTAGGCGTCGCGGGAGACTGAAAGGAGCTCCTCGTTGTCGTGGTAGACGTAGAGCGGCAGCCGGCCGGACCGCCAGTCATAATCATGAGTCTTTCGTGCGATCAGATCTGTTCGCACCTCGCTCCAGGAGCGACCTTCCTGCCTGAGGCTCGCGGCGGCACGAGCCGTGGCGGAATCCGCATTCAGCCCGGACAGCTGAAAGCCGCCGATCTCTCCATCCAGCAATGTGTTCATCGACGCTCCGTGTCCTCTGTCAGATCTCTCAGGAGGGCTAGGAAATCTCCGGCAAACCGCTGCAGAGTGTCACTGGAAAAGCGGTTCGCTGGAAAATTCAGCCGCCCGATAACCTCGTCTGCCGTGTCGAGGAGTTGGATATTGGGCTCGGCATCCGCGTCGATCGCCCGTAGCGCCGGGTTCCCGAAGGGAACCGCGGACACTCGCAGCGCATTTTGCGGGCTGGCGATTCCGATACTGTCCAAGTCGAACGCGAGGGGCGCCCAGTTAAACGAGGTATTCCTGGCGAACACCGGCTCGGAGACCTCAGCCTCGACAAACTGAAATCCGGCATGCTCATGTGCGCGGGCATACTCCTGAATCACACGTCGCAGCAGATCCTCGAACCGGTCCGACGTGAGAAGCTGGATGCGAAGCGGGAGTACAGTGGCGAAATAGCCGATGCTGTTCTGCACTTCCGGACTGCTCCGCCCGTCAATCTGATACTGGAAGATACCCTCCCGTGCATCGCACCACCGGAGCATGAGTGCGACGTATGCCGTAAAGACGCTCATCACGAGAGTGGTCCGGCGCGCGCGACTCCATTCGCGCAGTTGGGCTTTCAGGTCTTTGTCAATCACGAGTGGCACATAGGCCCAACCCGAGCGGGACTCTGCGGGGAAGTCACTGTCAGCAGGAAACCTCAGTCGCTGGCCCTCTTTCAGACGCTCACGCCAAAACGCCCCATGCTGGCCCCGCCATGACTCGAGGGCGTGTCGTTGCCACCGGGCATACTCCGGGAATTGGACCCGTATGGCAGGCAGGGACACGACGACGCCGGTCAGCAGTTGGGTGTAGGCTGTCAGCCAATCTCGCTGCAGGATCTGCAGGGAGAGCGCGTCGGAGATCATGTGCTCCATCGCGACAATGAGTACGTGCTCGGTGTCGCAGAGTCTCAGCAGCCGCACCCCAACCAGGGGACCTGCGGCAATGAAAACGGGCTCCAGAATCAGTTGCTCAATGCTTCTTTGGACCTCCTGCTCGCGGTGGCTCTCGGGCACGGCGGTAAGGTCGATTAGCTCGATCTCGCATCCGAACGAATCGTGAATCTCCTGTACCGGGGTTCTGTCCACATCGATGATCCTGGTGCGCAGCGCGTCATGACGCCGAACTACTTCGCAGAGACTCTGTCGCAGGACATCAATATTCAGGGGACCCTGCAAGCGCGTGGCGGACGCAACATGACGAATGGCCCGCCGCTGCCTCAGTTGATAGAGGCGCCAATGGGCCATCTGGGAGAAGGCCAACGGCGACCGCGTCGAAGGAGGCGAGGAGGCCACTATCTCGCCCATCGCGCCAGCGGAGGATCGCAGCGACTCGACTGCCCTGGCCAGTTGTTCGAGGGTCGGGTGTTGAAAGATCGCAGCTGCAGGCAGCCGTACCCCGAGGCTTTCAGCCACCTTCGTGATGAGTTTCACTCCGTGCAGGGAGTGCCCCCCTAACTCAAAGAAGTTGTCCTGGCGGCCGATCTGCGCGGCCTGCAGCAGCTGCTGCCAGATTCCCGCCAGCGTTTCTTCCACCAGGCCTCGCGGGGGTTCGTATTCAGTGCTTGCGTACGCCTCGGGTCCTGGCGCCGGTAGCGCCCGTCGATTCAACTTTCCGTTGGGTGTCAGCGGCAACGACTCCAGAATCACGAACGCACCCGGAACCATGTGGTTAGGCAGAGCCGTCTGCAGATGAGCGCGTAATGCTGTTTTTGGAGGAGGAGTGCCGACGCCTGTCACGACATAGGCAACGAGGACCTTCTCTCCGGGAATCTCGTCGCGCGCGATCACCACGGCCTGCCTGACCGCGGGATGCCGGGCCAGTTGAGCCTCGATCTCTCCCAACTCGATGCGGAACCCCCGGATCTTGACCTGGCCGTCGTTACGGCCCAGACATTCCAGGGTCCCATCCGTCCGCCAGCGACCGAGGTCCCCCGTCTTATACAGTCGTGCTTGCGGATCAGGGCTGAACGGATCGGGGATGAAGCGCTCTTGCGTCAGCTCCGGGCGGTTCAGATACCCCCGCCCAACTCCAACGCCGCCCACATGAATCTCGCCCAGCACCCCTATGGGAACCGGCCCTCCGTATCGATCCAGGATGTAGACCCGGGCATTGCGCACCGGTCGGCCAATCGGAACCCGCTCCCCCTCGAAGTGCCCGCTTCGATAGGTCGTCGCATCGGAGGAGACTTCCGACGAGCCATACTGAACGATAAATTCACACGCCGGCAACTTTCGCAGCAACGTCATCACCAGGTCGGGTCGCACCTCCTCTCCGCTGAGTGTCCAGGTGCGCAGGCCCGCCAGATTGCGGACGATCTGATCGCTTTCCAACATCGACCGCGCCAGCGAAGGGACGGTCGTCAGGCGCGTGACATTCTCGCGCGCGATGATCGCAGCCATCGCGGAGCTGTCCAGAACGGCCGCGGCAGGAATAATCACCAGAGTGTGACCCGTGCACAGCGTTCCGAAGATCTCAAACACCGCATCCACGAAGCTGATGGACGTTTTCTGACAGCAGATATCGTCCGGTGCGAAGGCCTCGATGTCCTCCTGGCCGACAATGCGATTGACCATCCCGCGATGCTCGTTCATGGCCGCTTTCGGCAATCCCGTGGACCCCGAGGTATAGATCACGAAGGCCAGGTGGCGGCTCGTCAGTCCCAGCGCGGCGGGCGACGGGTTCGTATCGCCATGTGCCTCGATTTGCTCCCGGTTGCCGTCGACAGACACGATCTCATGCGTTGCAAATCCCAACGATCTCCTCAGTCGTTCCTGCGTGAGGAGGATGCGTGGGGCGGCGTCACGATACATATACTCCAGCCGCTGTGCAGGATAGGCGGGATCCAACGGAAGATAGGCGCCCCCAGCCTTCAATACTCCCAACAGTGCCACCACCAGGTCCGTGCTTCTCTCGAGGCACACGGCGACGATCTGATCCGGCCCCACGCCGCGGCCTCGCAGATACCACGCCAGCCGATTGGCTTTCCCGTTCAACTCGGCGTAGGTCATGGAGCGTCCGTCGTACACCACAGCAACGGCCCCCGGGGTTCGCCGAGCCTGCCCCTCAAAAAGCTCATGAATGCAGCGGTCCCGCGGAAACGGCGCCGACGTGTCATTCCACTCGACCAGGACGCGACGGCGCTCTCGCGCTGGCAGAAGATTCACGGCGCCCGCCAGTTGCTGGTCGCCCGCCACCATCCCCGAGAGCGCCTCTGTCAGGTAATCGACGTGACGTCTGGCTGTATCCGGCGCAAACAGTGCACTCGAGTAATTCAGGATGCCCGAGATACCTCCAGCGGCCTCAGTCAGTTCGAGCGTCAGATCGTATTTTGCCGTCACCATGGGCGTGGCGAGGTGAGTGGCCTCGAGGCCGTGCAGGTCGAACTGACACGCATCATTGTTTTGCCACGTGAACATCACCTGGAACAAGGGTGTATGGGCCGGGCCGCGGATTGGATTGACCAACTCCACCACGTGTTCGAAAGGCAGGTCCTGATGCTCCTGGGCCTCAACCGAGGCGAGTCTCGTCCGCGACAGCAATGTTTCGACCGTCGGATCGCCCGACAAGTCGATCCTCAAGGGCAAAGTATTCAGAAACAGACCGATGAGTCCCTCCACCTCGACCCGGGTGCGATTCGCCGTAGGAGTGCCGATGACAATGTCGTCCTGTCCGGATAGCCGTGAGAGCACCAGGGCCCACCCCGCCAGGAGCGTCATGAACAACGTCGTGCCATGTCGTTGGCTTAGCGCCTTCAAGTCGGCCGTGAGCGTTTCATCGAGCTTCACCGCGAGAGTCCCCCCACCAAACTCCTGGTGTGGCGGCCGCGGCCAATCCGTAGGAAGCTCGAGCAATGAGGGGGCCCCTGCGAGCGTCTCCCGCCAGTACGTGCTGTGTCTGCTGAAGGTGTCCGGGTCCAGACGCCGCTGCCAGGCCGCGTAATCGGCATATTGGATCGATAGGGGCTCGAGCGGATCCGGCTGTCCCTGTCTGAGGGCGTTATAAATGGCGCTCAATTCCCGCGCCAATATGCCCATCGACCAACCGTCCGCGTTGATGTGATGCAGAGTAATCAGCAGTACGTGATCGTCCGGTGCGAGTCGCAGCAAGCGACCGCGAGCCAGGGGACCCTGCTCGAGGTCGAAAGGGGCCTGTACTTCGGCCAGAATCGCATCTGCGAGCCGGGGGCCGGCGTCAGGGTCGCGACTCAAATCGTGCAACCGTAAACTGAAGCCGCTGTCCTGCGGATCAATACATTGACGGCCTTCCCCTTCCACCCTCTCGAAGTGGGTTCGCAGTGTCTCGTGGCGTGCTACCAGCCGATCCAGCGCCGAGCGCAAAGCGCGCTCGTCCAACACTCCGCGAAGCCGGAGAGCCAACGGGATATGGAAGGCCTCGCTCACCTCTTCCAGTTGCAACAGGTGCCACAGTCGTTGCTGCGGGAACGAGAGTACCAAGGGTCCTTCCCGGTCGACAGGGGCGATGGACGGCAGCTCGTTGCCGTCTTCAGCGCTCATCGTGGCGAGAAGAGAGAGGATGTTCTGTTTGTTAGAGCGCAGTTGGGTGACGTCCCCCGCCGTGAGCGGTCCTGAGCTGGTCTTGTAGCGAAGCTCGTCGCCGTCCGCCCAAATGGCGATGCCCCGGTCGCGCAGGTCCGAGATCAATTCCAGGATCGCGCTCATATGACACCCTCGCTCGAGGCTTCCTCCGAGGCGGCCGAGCCGCTCAACGCGACGTTCTTCAGCCACGTCAAGGTCTCGATGCTCTTGGCGTAGCCCTCGAGACTCGGGGCGCTGAACAGCAGCCGGGGCGTCGCCTGTGCGCCGAGCAGCTGGCGTACTCTGGCCGTCACTCGCATGGCCAGGAGCGAATGTCCTCCCATCGCGAAGAAATTATCCTGACGCCCGACGCGATCCACGCGCAGCACGTCTCGCCAGATGTCCGCCAGTATCTGCTCCACCTTTCCCCGCGGGGCTTCATACCGCCCGCTCACATAGGCGTCGGAGTCTGGAGCCGGCAATGAGCGTCGATCCAGCTTCCCATTCGGGGCGATCGGCAGGCGCTCCAGGACCACGAAAGCGCTGGGCACCATGTATTCGGGAAGTACAGTCTGCAGATGGACCCGCAAAGACTCGATGTTCACACGCGGCGGCGCACCGGCCGTACTCTCCGGAACAACATAGGCCACCAGACGCTTGTCACCGGGAACATCCTCGCGCGCAACGACTATAGCTTCTCTCACCAGTTCGTGTTGCCCGAGTTGGGACTCGATCTCTCCCAACTCGATGCGAAAGCCCCGGATCTTGACCTGTTGATCGTTGCGGCCCAGGAACTCGATCGCCCCATCGGCTCGCCACCGTCCGAGGTCCCCTGTTTTATACATGCGGGCCTGCGGATCGGCGACGAACGGGTCTCTGAGGAATCGCTGCGCCGTCAACTGCGGATTATTCAGATAGCCCCTGCCGACGCCTGTTCCTCCTATGTGGATCTCTCCCACGCATCCCACAGGCACGGGTTGCCCGTAGGGATCGAGTATGTAGATGCGCCTGTTCAGCATCGGCGGTCCGATATGAGGCCGTGACCTGTCCTGGTTTACCCGAGTCATCGTGGCTTGCACGGTGATCTCCGTCGGGCCGTACGCGTTGTAGAAAGTGATTGCCGGGCTCCGGGCCAGTGTATTCCACAGCTCGGGGTCGACCTCCTCACCGCCCACCAACACGAGCAGGTCATCGGACGCGCACTGCTCGAGCAAGCCCACGGACAGCCAGGATTTCAGTTGCGAGGGCGTGCAGTCGATGCTCTGGATCCGATTCTCGTTCAGGAAACCGAGGAGCGCCGCCGCGTCCCAGCGGCAGGTCTGCGGGACCACGAAGAGGGTACGTCCCGAAAGCAGCCCCATGAGATGCTGTAAGGAGGCGTCGAAGTTGAAAGAGGAATTCAGAGCGACGCGCTGACAGCGGTTCGACCGGTCGCACGCGAGCTCGAGCCCGCGCCAGAAGTTCATGACAGTGCCGTGCTCGATCATGACGCCTTTGGGCTGACCGGTTGACCCAGAGGTGTAGATCACGTAAGCAAGCTGATCGGGTCGCTGGTCAAGCGTTCCGGCATCCAGGTTTGCCGTGGGCTCCTGGGCGATGGCTTCTGCGTCCGCATCGACCGCGACGACCTTCGCTGTCAGCGCCGGCAAATGCTCCCGCATCCGGGCCTGCGTCAAGAGCACTTTCGGAGCAGCATCTCCCACCATGTACGCCAGGCGCTCCACCGGATACTCCGGGTCCAGCGGCACATAAGCTCCGCCGGCCTTCAGGATGCCCAGGAGACCCACGACGATCTCGAGACCGCGATCGAGGCAGAGGCCCACCAACTGATTGGGACCCACGCCCTGCTTTCTCAGGTACCCCGCCACCTGATTGGCCCGGTCGTTGAGCTCTCTATAGGTGAGCGAGCGGCCCTCATACACCAGCGCCGTCGCATTGGGCGCAAGCTCCACCTGTTGCTCGAACACCTCGTGGATCAGCTTGTCGTGGGGATAAGGGCCTTGGGTCGCGTTGAAGGACTCGAGTACCTGGTGTCGCTCGCCCGCAGGCAAAACAGACAGTGACAGTGCTGAAGTCCGCGGTGCTTGCTCGAGGGCATCAACCAAAGACCTCACCGCGGTATGCAGATAGGCCGTCATCCGTCGCGGATCGATGCGCTCATCCGTCTGGGCTTTGAGCGTAAGGCGTTCGCCCAGGTCATCGACCGAAACCGCGATCGGATAGTTGGTCCTCTCCTGGGTGGCAAGTACGCGGATGCCGTCCGCACCGCTCCACTGCGCCTCCGGGGCGGGCGCGCTGTGTCGATAGTTCAATAGCGCACTAAACAGAGGCGCCGATCCGGCGATTCCGCTGCAGCGCTGGGCCGCCGCCAACGAGGCTTGCTCGTGGCTCACCAGCTCCACCAGTTCCCGCTGAGTCTGCTCCACCAATTCCCTGGCAGAAGTGCCTTTCAGCTTCAGTCGCAGCGGCAGCGTGTTAATAAACATTCCCAGGATGCGCTGTCCGCCCACGCTCCCGAGCCTCCCCAGCAGCACACTTCCCAACACGACATCATCCCGGCCGGTCGTGGAGGCGAGGACGAGTGCCCAGGCAGCGTGGAACAGCGTTGCCACGCTTACACCGCTGCGGCGCGCCTGACCCCGCACCCGCAATGCCAACTCCGGCTCGAGCTCCTCATGAGCTTCCTCGACCCGACCGCCGTCGCCATGAATATCCAACAGCCCGAATGGCGCGGTAGGCTCATCGATGTCCGCAAGCTTGCCGCGGAAAAACGCTTCGTCATGGTCCTTCGACCAAGCCAGGGTTTGTGCAACGTGATTGCGATACGGCACCAGCTCGGGAAGTCCCTCCGCGCGCCCTTCCATGTGGGCGACAACCTCTGCGATCACGGCTTCCGCGGTGACGTGATCGGAGATGATGTGATGTAACTGGATGAGGGCATACCACCGCTCGGAGTGAGGATCCGACGCGATCTGGAGCCTCATCAGGGGCGCGTGCCGCAGATCGAGCTGCTGCCACTCGGGCCGGAGCCATTCCTTGACCTGCTCCACCGGGTCTCGGTTACGATCCAACACGAACTGTTCGACGGACAGGACCGCCTGCCGGTGCACTACCTGTACCGGCCGAGGCAATTGCTCCCACAAGACCGCCGTACGCAGCACGTCGTGGCGGTCTATCACTGCCTGTATCGCCGCGATCAGTTCCTCCACCCTTTCGCGCGAGGAGACCGACAACAAGGTGGGCAGCACATAGATATCGGGCCCCTGCTCGTCGAGGAGATGGTGAAACAGAATCCCCTCCTGAAGCGGTGTCAACGGGTAGATATCCTGGACATTTTCGGCACCTCCCCGGACCGACTGCATGAGCCGCTCGATCTGCCCTGGCTCCAGGGTGATCAATGGCAACATCGACGGCGTGATCGCCTTGCAGCCCGCGGGAATCCGGTTCGGGGGGACCTCGAACTGCCCGACCGCATCCCGGGTCAACGCGCTCGCCAGGTCGGCCAGTGTTGGGCTTGCAAAGACCCGGCGTATTTCCGCAGACAGTCCCACCCGGCGCAGACGCTCCAACATTTGTACGATCAGCAGCGAATGGCCTCCGAGCTCGAAGAAGTTATCCTGCCGGCCAACTCGCTCGACCCGGAGCAAGTCCTGCCAGATGCCGACCAGCACGTCCTCCACCTCTCCCTGCGGTGCTTCATACCTGCGGCTCGCGTGGGCTCCGAGCTCAGGCACCGGCAGAGCGCGCCGGTCGAGTTTCCCGTTCGCCGACAGGGGTAACTGCTCCAGCATCACGAAGGCCGCCGGGACCATGTAATCCGGTAGGCCGATCTTCAGATGGCTACGCAGCGACTCGACGCGCGGCGGTGTCCCATCGCTTCCGGTCATGATCCGGGGAACCACATACGCCACAAGGCGCTTCTCCCCCGGAATGTCCTCGCGCGCGATCACTACGGCTTCGCGCACTTGCGCGTGCTGTCGCAGCCGGGTCTCGATCTCCCCCAGTTCAATGCGCAGGCCACGGATCTTGACCTGGTGGTCGTTACGGCCCAGATATTCGATGTTTCCATCGGCGCGCCACAGGCCGAGATCCCCCGTTCGGTACATTCGCGCGTTGGGATCCGGGCTGAACGGATCGCGCACGAAACGCTCGGCAGTCAGTTCGGCGCGGTTCAGGTAGCCTCGACCTACACCGACACCCGCGATGAAGAGTTCTCCCGGCACTCCGAACGGCAAGGGCCGTCGGTGACCATCCAACACATACATTCTGATGTTCGAGATCGGGTGGCCAATCGGGACGCGCGGCCCCGTCTCGTCTCGCCGGCACTCCCAGACGGTGACATCGACCGCTGCCTCCGTCGGGCCGTACAGGTTCGACAACCGGACCTGCGGCAAGTGCTCGAAGCACTTACTGCGCAAGGCCCCCGACAACTCCTCGCCACTGCACACGACGTGTCGCAGGCTTGCGCACTCCCCGGGTTGGAGCTGATCCAGGAAGAGCTGCAGCATGGAGGGCACGAAATGCAGGGTTGTCGCCCCGCTCTTCTCAATCACCTTCCGCAGGTAGCCGGGGTCTTTGTGTCCCTCCGGGCGTGCGATCACCAGGCGCGCGCCACTCATCAAGGTCCAAAAGAATTCCCACACCGACACGTCGAAACTGAATGGCGTCTTTTGGAGGACGCGATCTTGCGTACCGAGGCGGTACTGGTCCTGCATCCATTGAAGACGATTGACTACACCGCGGTGTTCGTTCATCGCGCCTTTAGGCCGACCGGTGGAACCAGAGGTATAGATCACGTAGGCGAGATGTTCGGGGAGCAGGCACAGCGCGTTCGTGTCCGGATTGCCGAGGCTCTGCGAAGCGATCTGCGGCCAGTCCGCGTCCAGGGCGATCACCTCGGTAGGGGTCGCCGGCAGCTTCGCTCTCAGGTGTGCCTGGGTCAGCAGCACTTGCGGCGCGGCATCCTCCAGCATGTAGGTCAGGCGCTCGAGCGGATAGCTCGGATCCAGCGGGACATAGGCGCCCCCCGACTTCAATACGCCCAGCAACCCCACCACCATTTCCAGGCTGCGCTCGAGGCAAACCCCGACAAGACGATCCGGACCCATCTGCCGGTCTCTCAGGTAGTGAGCCAACTGGTTCGCCCTGGCGTTCAGCTCCGCGTAGGTGAGCGAATCGTCCTCGTAAACCACCGCCGTCGCATCCGGTGTTCGCTCTACCTGCTCCTCGAACAGCTGGTGAACGAGCTTGTCCGCTGGATACGGTCTGCGCGTGGCGTTGAAGACTTCGACGACCTGGCGGCGCTCAGCCTCCGACAGAATTGGTAACGCCAGTGCCGGGGTTTCCGGCGCGCGATCCAGGGCCTCCACCAACGACCGCAGCGCCGTGGAGACAAACCCCATGAGCCGTTGTGGATCGATCCGACGGTCGGTTTCCAATGTCAGCTCAAAGCCGTCTCCCCGATCATCCACCGACAGCAAGATCGGGTAGTTCGTCCTACCCTGGCTAGCCAGAAGCGTCACGCCCGGCGTGGCTGAGCGCCGCATCGCCGTTTCAGGCGGTCGATGTCGATAGTTCAACAGAGTGCTGAACAACGGGCTCGATCCCGCGACGCCGCTGCATCGCTGAGCGACGGCCAGCGACGCCTGCTCATGGCCTAACAACTCGACCAGCTCTCGCTGGGTACCCTCTACCAGCTCTTTAGCCGTGGCGTCCGCCAACTTCAGGCGCAATGGCAGCGTGTTGATGAACATCCCGAGGATACGCTGAGCCCCTGCCGTACCTTGCAGCCGCCCGAGAAGCACACTACCGAACACGACGTCGTCCCGAGCGGTCGTGCGCGACAACACCAACGCCCAAGCCGCATGGAAAATTGTGGCAGTGCTCAGACCCAGGCGGCGTGCCTGGATACGGAGGCTCCGCGCCAACTCCGCGTCGAGCTCAGCATGAGCTTCCTCGACCAGGCTGCCGTCTCCATGCACCTCCAACAGACCAAACGGTGCGGTGGGTTCATCCACGTCCGCGAGTTTGTTCCGGAAGAAGGCTTCCGCGTCATTCGCTTTGGCGTGAGCTAAAGCCTGCGCGACGTGATTACGGTACGGCACCGGCTCAGGGAGTTGTGCCGCGCCACAGTGTAGATATGTCGTCAGCTCAGACAGCAGGATATCCAGCGACTCGTTGTCCATCACCAGATGATGCGTTAGCAGCAGCGCATACCACTGCTCTCCCCGCCCATCCGAGGCGATTTGCAGTTGTATCAGGGGGGCGTTACGCAGATCGAGTCTCTGGCGCTCCGGTCGCATCCGTTCCTCGAGTTGCTCAATGGGATCCCGACCCGGATCGAGTGAGACTTCCTGCACCGGCAAGGTGACCTTACGGAGAACGACCTGCACGGCCCGCGGCAACTGTTCCCACAGCACGGCTGTGCGAAGGACGTCGTGCCGCTGAATCACGGCCTCCAGTGCCGTAATCAACTCGCGCACATTCTCCTTCGAGGGCAGCGAGAGCAGCATCGGCCGGGCGTAGATGTCCCCGCCCTGTTGATTGAGCAGATGGTGGAACAGGATCCCTTCCTGCAGCGGTGCCAGCGGATAGATGTCCTGGATGTTGGCGGCGCCCCCGGGTACGGCACGCGTGATGCGCTCCAGGTGCTCCGTCTCGAGTTCGACCAGCGGCAACATGGCCGGTGTAATAGCGTCACAGCCGGACGGAATCCGGTTCGGCGGCACCTCGAACTGTCCGACCGCGCCGCGGACCAGCGCGCCCGCAAGCTCCGTCAATGTGGGGCAGTCAAACACCCGACGCACCTGAGTCGACAGCCCCACGCGACGCAGCCGTTCCAGCATCTGCACAATGAGCAAGGAATGGCCGCCCAGCTCGAAGAAGTTGTCCTGCCTTCCGACCCGCTCCACGCCGAGCAAGGACTGCCAGATCCCGCTCAGGATCTCTTCAATCTCCCCTTCGGGAGCCTGGTAGCGGCGACTCACATAGTCTCCCGAGTCGGGGGCCGGCAGTGCACGGCGATCCAGCTTGCCGTTCGAGGTCAGCGGGAAGCTCTGTAACACGACGAACGCGCTGGGAATCATGTGCTCAGGCAGCACGGCCTTCAGGTGCGCACGCAGTTCTTCAATACCCGAGGCGGTGCCGGAGGACTCACGCGCGATCAGATAGGCCACCAGACGCTTCTCACCCGGAGCATCATTCCGCGCCAGGACTACGGCTTCCCTGACCTGCGGGTGGCGCGCCAGTTGCGCCTCGATTTCTCCGAGCTCAATGCGAAAGCCGCGGATTTTCACCTGCTGGTCGTTTCGACCCAGGTACTCGATGACGCCATCGGCTCGCCACCGGCCAAGATCGCCTGTCTTATACAGCCGCGCCTCCGGAGCGGCGCTGAAGGGATCCTTGATGAATCGCTCCGCGGACAGGTCAGGGCGATTCAAATAGCCGCGGGCGACTCCGGCGCCCCCGACGTATAACTCTCCGGGCACGCCAATCGGGACAGGCTGGCGGCGGCGATCCAACAGATAGACACGCAGGTCGGGAATGGGCTCGCCGACAGGACTCCCCCGCTCCGACTCGATTTCCTGCCGGGTCAGCGGACGATAAGTCACGTGAACCGTGGTCTCGGTGATTCCATACATGTTCACGAGCACGGGCTGCTGTGCCCCGTTCTGCTGCACCCAGGGACGCAAGGTACGCAGCTCGAGCGCCTCACCGCCAAAGATCACCGTTCTGAGCGCGTGCTCCTTGCGTGCGCTGTGAGTCTGAGCATCGATCAGTTGGGCGAAAGCACTCGGGGTCTGATTCAACACCGTCACCCCTTCCTCGCAGACCAGGCGATAGAAGTCCTGGGGAGAGCGTGAGGTCAGGTAGGGAACGATGATGACACGGCCCCCATAGAACAACGCACCCCAGAGTTCCCAGACCGAGAAGTCGAACGCGAACGAATGGAACAGGGTCCACACGTCGCGCTCGTTGAATTCGAACCAATGTTGAGTCGCCGCGAAGAGTCGTGTGACGTTGCGATGCTCGACCATCACCCCCTTGGGGTTTCCCGTAGATCCCGACGTGTAGATGACGTACGCCAGATGGCTCGTCTTCAGGCCAACAGTATCTGCCTCCAGGTTGTTCGCGTCCTGCTGAGCAATCCGGCTCCAATCGCGGTCCAGAGCGACCACTGTCGCCCCGCTGTCAGGCACCCGCTCTTTCAGGTGTTCCTGCGTCAGGAGCACCCCTGGCGCGGCGTCATGGAGCATGTACACCAGACGCTCGGGGGGATAACCCGGATCCAACGGCAAATACGCACCGCCCGCCTTCAGAATACCCAACAGCCCGACTACCATCTCCAGGCTGCGCTCGACGCAGATTGCGACCCTTTGGTCCGGCCCCACGCCAAGCTCGCGCAGATGCCGCGCGAGCTGGTTTGCTTTTGCATTCAGCGCGCCGTAGGTCAGGGATCCGCCTTCGCAGACCACGGCGACCGCCTCCGGCGTGCGCTGCGCCTGCTCCTCGAACAGCTGGTGAATGAGCCTCGTCTGTAAAGCCGGCGCGTAGGAGGGATTGAACGTTTCGAGCACCCGCCGGCGCTCCGTGTCGGGCAGGATCGAAAGCGCCAGGGCCGGGGCCTGCGGATCTTCGTCCAGCGCCTCGGACAAAGATCGCAGAGCGGTCGACACGTAGCCCAACAGACGACCTGAGTCGATCCGGCGATCCGTTTCAAGAACCAGCTCGAACGCCTCGCCCTGATCCTCCACTGTCAGCAGTATGGGATAGTTCGTCCGGCCCTCGAAAGCGAGCAACGCCAAGCCGGCGGCGCCAGACCCCATCAGCGCGCGGTTCGAGCTGCCATGCACGTAGTTGAGCAATGTGCTGAACAGCGGCATGGACCCTGAGACGGCACTGCAGCGCTGTGCCTCCACCAGCGAGGCGTGCTCATGACCCAGCAATTCTACAAGCTCCCGCTGCGTGTACTCTACGAGGTCCTTTGCACTCACCGTCTCGAGCCGCAACCGTAGAGGCAGGGTGTTGATAAACATGCCCAGCGTCCGCTGGGACCCCGCACTCCCCTGCAGGCGTCCCAGCAACACACTCCCAAAGACGACGTCATCCCGTCCGCTCGTATGAGCGACAACAAGGCCCCAGGCGGCATGAAACAGCGTCGCCGCACTGAGTCCGAGACGGCGTGCCTGTGTACGCACGCGCCGGGCGAGTGCCGGCTCGAGCGCCTGACGAACCTGGTCGACCTGGCCACCCGCTCCATGTAACTCCAGCAGCCCGAATGGCGCCGTGGGTTCCTCGACGTCCCCCAGCTTGCTGCGGAAAAACGCCTGGGCGTCGTGAGTCCGTGCATATGCGAGCGCCTGCGCCACATGATTGCGATACGGTACAGGCGCCGGCAGTTCCCGCTGGCGTCCCTCCAGATGGGCCACCACCTCAGAAAGTAGGATGTTGAGTGACTCGTTGTCCGTTACGAGATGATGGGTCCGGAGCAACGCGTACCAGAGGCCGTCCTGTGGGTCCGGCGATATCTCAAGGCGCAGCAACGGTGCGCGCCGCAGGTCCAGCTTCTGGCCCTCCTCCCGCATCCGCTCCCGCAGCTGTTCTCGCGCGTCGCGGTCGCGATCCAGGGCGATCTCTTCAACCGGCAAGGTTACCGTGCGGTAAACCACCTGCACCGGTCTCGGCAGGTGCTCCCACAACACTGCCGTACGCAGAATGTCGTGCCGAGCGATGGCGGTCTGCAGGGCGGTGATGAGTTTCTCCACATGATTCCGGGAGCGCAGCGAAAGGAGAATCGGGCGGGCGTAGAGGTCTGCATCTTCCGGGTCCAGCAGGTGATGGAACAGAATGCCTTCCTGCAACGGGAGCAGCGGATAGATGTCCTGGATATTGGCGCAACCGCCCGGCACCGCCTGCGCGATCCGCTGGATATGCTCCGCCTGCAGTTCCAGGAGCGGTAACATGAGTGGGGTGATCGAGTCACACCCGCGCGGAATCCCGTTGGGCGGAACCTCTATTTCATCGCAGGCCGTACGACTGAATTCACGCGCGAGGTCCTGGAGCGTGGGATTCTCGAACACCCGACGGATTTCCGCCGACAGCCCAACACGCCGCAGCCGTTCCATCATCTGCACAATGAGCAGTGAGTGGCCGCCCAGCTCAAAGAAATTGTCCTGTCGACCGATGAGATCGACATGCAGGAGATCCTGCCAGACACCAGCGAGTAGCTCTTCAATCTCACCTTCTGGCTTCTCATACTGACGGCTGCTGTAGGCGCCGAGCTCCGGCGTCGGCAACGCGCGCCGATCCAACTTACCGTTTGGCGTCAACGGAAGGCGCTCGAGGACCACGAACGCGCCGGGAATCATGTGCTCAGGCAACCGCTCCTTCAGGAAGGCGCGTAAGTTCTCGACGCTCGAGGCACCCGGCTGGTGTTCGGTGATATAGGCCACCAGGCGCTTATCCCCCGGGGTATCTTCCCGCGCGA
This sequence comes from Gammaproteobacteria bacterium, assembly GCA_028293725.1. The sequence continues at coordinate 19,312 of JAQGOE010000363.1, forward strand.
TGACGACCGTTTCCTTCACAGTCTGGTGTTGCGCGAGCTGCGCCTCGATCTCGCCTAATTCGATCCGGAACCCCCGGACCTTAACCTGGTGGTCGTTGCGGCCTCGATATTCGATGATGCCATCTGGGCGCCAGCGGCCAACGTCGCCGGTTTTGTAGAGGCGGCCGTTGGGATCGTCCGTGAACGGATCGCGAAGGAAGCGTTCCGCGGTCAGCTCCGGCCGGTTCAGGTATCCCCGCGCGACACCAACACCGCCGATATAAATCTCCCCGTCCACACCGATCGGAACCGGCTTGCGCTGCTCATCGAGGATGTAGATTCGGGAGTTGGCGATCGGACGGCCGATCGGGGCCACGGCCGGCCATTCAGCGGGGTCTGCCACAAAGGTCGCCGACGTGACCACATGCGTCTCGGTCGGGCCGTAATGGTTGTGCAGGCGGCAACTCCCCAGGTGCCTGAAGAATCCGGCCACCTCCGAGTCGATCAACAGCTGCTCGCCGGCGGTGATGACGTCTGTCAGGCTCTCGGGCGCGATGCCGGTACTCTTCCAATAGCCCGCCAGGCTCTTCAGCATCAGCGGTGGCAGAAAGAGCCTGCCAACGGAGCGCGCGCACAACAGCTTCATCAGCGCGGGAATGTCCTTGCGTACCCACTCATGCAGCAACACCAGCGTATCGCCAGCGCAAAGTGTCGAGAAGACCTCCTGGAAGGCCACGTCAAAACTCAACGCGGCGAATTGCAGCACGCGCTGCGGAGACTCCGTGCGGAAATGCCTGCGCTGCCATTCGATGAGATTCACCATCGAACGGTGGGCCATTGCCGTGCCCTTGGGCTTCCCGGTCGACCCCGAGGTGTAAATGACATACAGCAGGCTTTCGTCGGTGAGCCCGAGCGGGGCGGCCAGGTTCCAGGGATCTCGTTGCGCAATCCGCGCCCATTCCGAGTCCAACGCAATGATCTGTACTCGAGTGGTGGGCAACGAAGACTGACATGCCTCCTGCGTCAACACCGCCTCGGGGGACGCGTCGGCGAGCATGTAGCTCAGGCGCTCCGGCGGATACGCTGGATCGAGCGGCAGGTAGGCCCCGCCGGCTTTGAGGATCCCCAGCATGCCGATAAGCATCTCCGGACCGCGCTCGACACAGATCCCCACCAGCTTGTCAGGGCCTATTCCCAGTTCCCGGATGTATCGGGCCAGCTGGTTGGCTTTGGTGTTGATCTCGAGGTAGGTCAGGGACACTTCTTCATGGATCACCGCTACGGCGTCTGGCGTACGTTCGACCTGATCCTCGAACAGCTCGGTGATGACTCTC
>JAQGOE010000370.1 GCA_028293725.1 Gammaproteobacteria bacterium
AGGTCGAACAATCGAATAAAAAAGCGCAAAATTCGGCGCTTATCCATCGAATATTTGGATTGGTTGTATGGTGGCACTGGCGAGGACGTCTTTGGAGCAATGGGCTGTGCTGGCTGCCGTCGTAGATGAGGGGGGCTACGCGCAGGCGGCGGCGGCTTTGCATCGGAGCCAGTCGGCGGTGAGCTATGCGGTCGGCCGGCTGCAGGAAGAGCTCAATGTGCCGTTGCTCGTGATCGAAGGGCGCAAGGCGGTGCTGACCCCGCACGGGCAGACCCTGCTGCAGCGCGCTCGGGGGCTCTTGCGGGACATGAATACCCTGGAGCTACTGGCCCGCAGTCTCAAGCAGGGATGGGAGGCGGAGTTGCAGCTGGTTGTGGACGCGGCCTTTCCGCGTGAGCACCTGATGAAGATCGTGGCTGAGCTGCAGCAGCTTTGTCCTAACACGCAGATGCAGCTTTCCGATGCCGTGCTGTCCGGCGCCGAGGAGGCGATTGCAGACGGCGTGGCCGATGTCGTGGTGACGGCCCACGTTCCTTCGGGGTATGTCGGTGAGTTCCTGGTGGATGTCAGTTTCGTCGCGGTGGCGCGGCCTGAGCACGCGTTGTTTGGAGTTGGGCATGATCTGTCGTTTGAGGATCTGACGCGTCATGTGCAGGTGGTCGTGCGCGATTCGGGGGTGAAGCACCCTCGTGACGAGGGGTGGTTGGGTGCGGAGCGTCGGTGCACGGTGAGTAGCATGGAGGCCTCGCTGGCGACTGTGAAGGCCGGGCTCGCGTACGCGTGGTTGCCCGAGCATGTCGTCGCTGCTTCCGTACGGGATGGAACACTCAAGGCGTTGCCTCTGGCGAGTGGGAGGGAGCGGCGGGTGCCGCTGTATCTCGTGCTCGTTCACTCGGAGGTTGCCGGACCTGCCGCGCGGGCGGCGGTGGAGTGTTTTCAGCGGCACATTCCTGTGATGGCAGTGCGTGGGGGTTGAATGTTAGTGGGAGTGGGAACTGCGGGGCATCACCATGGGGAGATACTGCAAGGGGGCTTGCGGGTTGGGGGGGAGGTGGTGGCTTGTTTGGTGACGATGCCAGTGGGGGAGGTGGGGAGTCGGGTGAGGTATGTTTCGGGCGCGGAGGCGTCTGGGCTCGATGTGGTACCGGCATGGAAGAATAAGGCGGGGCGTGCGGCTGGGTTGGCGTTGGCGGCTATCGGTGCGCCAGTCGGGGGGCGCCTGGAGATTGAGTGCTCGGTGGCGACGGGCGTCGGGCTCGGATCATCCACTTGCGATGTTGTTGCTGCGATCCGCGCTGTCTGTGGCGCGCATGGCGTTGAGCTCGATGCCGGGCGGGTGGCTGGTCTTGCGGTCGAGGCCGAGGGAGCAGTCGACCCTATTATGTTCGACGGTGAGATGGTGCTGTTCGCACAGCGTCATGGGCGTGTGCTCGAGTCTTTTGGCTCGTGGACGCCCAGGTACGCAGTGCTGAGTATCGATACCGATCTGGGCGGGGGAGGGATCGACACCTTGAGCCTGCCGACGCCCCAGTACACCGACGCCGACCTGGCAGTGTTCGAGAATATGATCGGCCGGGCGCGGGAGGCTTTTCAGCGGCGCGACTCCGTGACGCTGGCGGCCATTGCTACCGAGAGCGCCACGTTGAACCAGCGCTTTGTGCAGATGCGGAAATTCTGGGAGATCCGGGATCTCGCGGCCACTTATCGCGCGCTCGGAGTGCAGATCTCTCATTCGGGAACGGTGGCCGGAATCCTGTTCGATGCGCGGTCCATTGACGGGTCGGACGACGCCCTGATCGGGGATGTCACGGCGCGGGTCCGCTCGCTGGGCGTGCGTCCGCGGGGCCTCTTCATAAGCGGCGCTGAGGATTGATTGACGCCACCGGGCCTGCCCCATAGCATGGCGGTCGATGGTTCCTTGATTGGATTAAAGAGGGAATTCGGTGCTGCTCCGGGTCTGTCTGACCGGGAGCTCATGCCGAGGCTGCCCCCGCAACTGTAAACGGCGAGCCCAAACGGGCCAACCGATCGTCATCATGCCACTGGGAAACCGGGAAGGCGGCGAGAGGTACAAAGTCGTGAGCCAGGAGACCTGCCATCACAGACGTCTCGCGAACATATCGGACGGGGTGTGCCGGTAGGGTTTGGTCATCCTCCTCAGGACCAAGCCTCGTTTGCGCTGACGACGTCAACGCAAAGAGGCAGTCGTGCAAAACATTCAGGGCTTTGTCAGGCGACGCATCGTCGTCATCTATTCCTTCCTGATCGCGTTCAGTGTGGCCGTCTGGGCCTGGGCGCTGGTGTCCCTTCATGGGCAGCCGGTGTTGCTGGGGACCGCCATGGTGGCCTATGGACTGGGACTGCGGCACGCCGTGGATGCCGATCACATCGCGGCCATCGACAATGTCACCCGCAAGCTCATGCAAGAGGGCAAGAAGCCGGTCACCGTCGGCCTGTTTTTCGCGCTCGGACATTCCAGCGTGGTGCTGATCGCTTCCGCCGGGGTGGCTTTGACCGCCTCCGCGCTCGGCTCCCGCTCACAGGGACTGCGGGAAATAGGGGCTACCCTCGGCACACTCGTATCTTTTGCCTTTCTGTGGCTGATTGCGGTGATAAACCTGCTGACCCTGCGGGGTATCTGGGCCGCGTTCCGGCGCGTGAGGGCCACCGGGACCTACGAGCACGACGATCTGGATACGATGCTGGTGAAGGGGGGAGTCGCGGCGCGCTTCTTCCGGCCGCTGTTCGGGCTGATGCGCCATAGCTGGCAGATGTTTCCGCTGGGGTTTCTTTTCGGTCTCGGCTTCGAGACGGCCACGGAAGTGATGTTGCTCGGTATGTCCGCGGAGCAGGCTTCTCAAGGTGTTTCGCTCGCCTCCATCCTGTTGTTTCCCGCGATGTTTGCCGCCGGCATGACGCTCGTGGATACGACCGACGGCGCACTCATGATGGGGGCGTACGGCTGGGCGTTCATCAAGCCGGTCCGCAAGTTGTATTACAACATCATCGTGACTCTGACTTCGGCGGCGGTGGCGTTCCTGGTGGGCGGCGTCGAAGCGTTGGGGCTCCTCAACGAGCACTTCGGCTTTACGGGGTGGTTCTGGGACTTCGTGGCGAGCCTCAATAGTCATTTCGGGATGTTGGGGTATGCGGTGATCGGACTGTTCGCGCTGTGCTGGGTGGTGTCGGTGGTGGTGTATCGCCTGAGACGGTTTGACGAGATCGAGCTGCGCGCTCCGGCGGTGGAACAGTGAGCTCCGCGGATATCGTTTTACTCACCCATGCTGACAGCGATCTGGCTGCGCTCAGCCGCTGTGTCGCGTTGTTGCCCGAGGGGTTTCCGCGGGTTCGCGGGTTTAGCCTGCAGAGCGTGAGCGACTCCAGCGGGATGGCGGCGCTGCTGGCGGGTGAATTGCTTCACGCGCGCGTGGTGGTCGTGCGGGTGTTGGGTCGCTTGAGTGGGATTCCGGGTTGGCAGGCGTTGTTGCATGCGGCTGGCGAGCGGCGGCAGTCGCTGCTGGTCGTCAGCGGTACGGGTGAGCCGAATCCTGAGCTCGATGTGGTGTCGACTGTTGCGCCCGCTATTCTGCGGGAGACGCTTGGGTATTTGCAGGCGGGTGGGCCGCATAATTTGGCGCAGTGGCTGCGGTTCCTGGCGGATCAGCTGTTGTTGTCGGGGTATGGGTTTGAGGTGGCGACGGAGTTGCCGGAGCATGGGGTTTATCACCCGGGTTTGGGGGATGCGGCTGCTACGGTGGAGAGTTGGGAGGGGCTTTGGGGGCGTGATGCGCTCGGTGAGCAGAACGCGCTGCGGGGGCATGAAGCGCCGGCGCACGGGGATGCACTTGGCGTGCAGGGAGCGCTGAGCGGGCGCGATGCGCCGGCTCGGGGGGATGCACCTGGCGTGCGTGGAGCGTTAGAGGGGCGTGACGCGCCGGTGGTGGGGATTGCGTTTTATCGTGCTCATCGGATGAGTGGCAACTTGCGCTTCGTCGATGCGCTCGTTGTGGCACTCGAGCGTCGTGGGATGCGCGCGCTGCCTGTCTTTACGTCGTCTCTGCGTGCGTTGAATGAAGCCGGTAAATCGGCTGCGCTGTCGTTTTTTCAGGGCGATGCGGGGCCTCGCATCGACGCTTTGATCAATACGACCTCGTTCGCCATCGGCGATATCAACCCACAGGGGCCGACTTTGCCCGGCTGGTCGATTGCCGCCATGGCTGAGCTCGATGTGCCGGTTTTCCAGGCGATCGTGAGCGGCATGGAGTTGGGGCAGTGGCAGGAGATGAGCCGCGGATTGAATCCGCTGGACACCGCCATGAATGTCGTGATCCCGGAGTTCGATGGCCGCATCGTGACAGTGCCGGTGTCATTCAAGGAGAAGCGGCAGGCCGGTGGGATGGAAGTCGTCGACTACGCGCCGCTGGCCGATCGTGTCGAGCGTGTTGCGGGGATCGTCGAGGCGCAGGTGCGCTTGCGCAGGCTGCCGCGGGATCGTCGGCGCATCGCGTTTATTTTTACCAACTCGAATTCCAAAGCGTCGCAGATTGGCAATGCTGTGGGTCTCGACGCGCCAGCATCTCTGATGGCGCTGCTGCGTGCTATGCGGGACTCAGGGTATGCCGTGTCGGGGATCCCGGAAAGTGGTGATGCGCTGATTCACGCGCTCATCGACCGTGGATCGTATGACGCGGATCACCTTACGGCCGCACAGTGCGCCAACGCTGTTGGCCGGGTTTCTGCCGAACGTTACGCGGATTGGTTTGCGGATTTGCCGGGCAGCTTGCGTGATCGCATGGAGGCGCAGTGGGGGGCGCCCCCGGGCGCTGCTTACGTGCATGACGGGCATCTGATGCTGGCGGGTTTGGAGTTAGGCAACGCCATCGTCGCCCTGCAGCCGCCACGCGGGTATGGCATGGATCCTGATGCGATCTATCACCAGCCGGACTTGCCACCGACTCACCATTACTACGCAGTGTACCGTTGGTTGCGGGATGAGTGGGGTGCGCATGCCATCGTGCACGTGGGGAAGCATGGCACGCTGGAGTGGTTGCCTGGTAAGGGGGTTGGATTATCGGAGGACTGTTTTCCCGATGCGATCCTTGGGGATTTGCCGCTGTTCTATCCGTTCATTATCAATGATCCGGGTGAGGGGGCGCAGGCCAAGAGACGCGCGCATGCGGTGATCGTGGATCACCTGACGCCGCCGATGACCACGGCGGACACCTACGGGGTGTTGGCGCAACTGGGGGAGCTCGTCGATGAGTATTACCAGGTTGAGATGTTGGATCCGAGCAAGCTGCCGTTGTTGCAGGCGCAGATCTGGGCGTTGGTGAAGGAGGCGCGGCTGGATCGGGATTTGGGGGCTATATTGGGGGAGCATCATCATGAGGGTGATGATGAGCATGGGCATGAGGATGGCGAGCATGCGCATGGCGAGCAGGATCATGGGCATGAAGATGAAGATGAGCATGAGGGCGCCAGTTTGTTTGTGGTAGCTCCAGAGGATGTGCATGGGCTGATTTTGGCGCGGGGTCGCGGGGCTGGGGGTGCGCATGGGCACGAGCATAGTGATGAGCATGGCCACGATCATGACCATGCTCACGACCAGCAGGGGCACCTTCACGAGCATGCTCATGGGCACGAGGGCGAGCACCACCACCATGATCACGACGATCATCACGGCCACGATCAAGATCACGGTGACGATGGGCACTCGCACGAGCATCACTGGGATGAGACGCTCAATGAACATGGTGTGCCGCTGGGCCTGGCCCGCATGGAGGGGGTCGATTTTGCGCATCTGATTGAGGACATCGACGGTTATCTGTGCGAGATCGGCGCGGCGCAGATCCGCGATGGCCTGCACACTCTCGGGCAGGCGCCCAGCGACGGTCAATTGGCTGACATGTTATGCGCGCTGACTCGATTGCCGAATATCGGTGTGCCGGGATTGCCGACTCAGGTCGCGCGCTACTACGGGCTGGATTTCGCGCTGTTGCTCGAGGACAAGGGTAAGCGGCTGGATGTGCCGCCGGACGCGTTGGCGCGTCGTGCTGAGCGTGCACTGGTTACGCGTGCCGACGCTGTTGAGGCAATTGAGCAGTTGTGTCGGGCGTTGTATGTCGAGTTGCAGCGGAGGGAGTTTTCGCCGGGGTCGGTTGAGGATGTTGTGAGGCAGTGTTTGGGCGGCAGCGAAGGCGCTGAAGGCGACCTCGGCGCTGCGATTGATGACCGTGGCGGGGTTGCTGGCGCCGGAAGCGGCGTGGCTACAGTCCTGCGATTTGCCTGCGACGATCTGGTGCCCAATTTGCGCCGGACCAGCGACGAAATCGAGAATCTCCTGCGCGGGCTCGATGGGCGTTACGTTCCGGCTGGCCCAAGCGGTGCGCCGACGCGTGGTATGGCTCACATCCTTCCCACCGGCCGCAATTTCTACTCTGTCGATCCTCGCAGCCTGCCATCGCAGGCCGCCTGGCGGGTCGGTCGACAGTTGGCGCAAGAAGTCTTGCAGCGGTATCTAAAAGAGACGGGGCGTTATCCCGAGAGTGTGAGCATCAGTGTCTGGGGGACCAGCGCCATGCGGACCCACGGCGACGATGCTGCTGAAATCCTTGCACTGCTCGGGGTGCGGCCGGTTTGGCAGGCCGAGAATCGGCGACTCACCGGGGTCGAGGTGGTTCCGTTAGCCGAGTTGGGTCGGCCTCGTATCGACGTTACCACCCGTATCAGTGGGTTTTTCCGCGATGCTTTCCCGCAGCTCATCCAACTCATCGATCAGGCGGTCAACGCCGTGATTGCCCTGGATGAGTCGCCGGAGCAGAACTTCGTGCGCAAACATTATCTCGCCGAGTTGGCGACCAGGGCGGCGGCGAAGGAAGACCGGGCGCAGGCTGAGAGCCGCGCGCGCTATCGCGTATTCGGCTCCAAGCCGGGTACGTACGGCGCTGGGATTCTGCCTCTCATCAATGAGAAAAATTGGAAGGATGAGACGGATTTTGCCGAGGCGTACGTGAACTGGGGCGGTTACGCTTATACGGGTCAAGAGTCTGGTGTCGACGCGCGTCCTGAGTTTCGTCAGCGGCTGACTGCCGTCGAAGTGGCACTTCACAACCAGGACAACCGCGAGCACGACATCTTTGACAGCGACGACTACCTGCAATTTCACGGCGGCATGATTGCTACTATCCGCAGTCTGACGGGCCGAAAACCGCGTCACTACTTCGGGGATACCCAGAATCCCGATCGCGCGGTGGTCCGCGACTTGAAGGAAGAGGCGTTGCGGGTGTTTCGCTCGCGGGTCGTGAATCCGAAATGGCTCGAGAGCATTCGCCGGCATGGTTACAAGGGCGGCCTCGAATGTACCGCGACGGTCGACTATCTGTTCGGCTTCGATGCGACCGCCCAGATCATGGAAGACTGGATGTACGAGGAAGTCGCGCAACAGTACGCGCTCGATCCTGTCATGCGGGAATTCTTGGAGGAGAGCAATCCGTGGGCCCTGAATGCCATTGCCGAGAGGCTGTTGGAGGCCGCACAGCGCAAGATGTGGCAGGCACCTAAGCCCGAAACGTTGGATTCGTTGAAAGAGGCGTACCTCGAAAGCGAGACGGCTCTCGAGGCGCGGGGTGAGACCGCGCGTCGTGCCTGAAAGCGACGGCACCGAGGAATATTGATGAAGCAAACGGCATATGATTTTCCGCTAGCGGCTCTTGTCGGGCAGGAGCAGTTGAAGAGCGCGCTCCTGCTGTGTGCTGTCAATCCCGGTATTGGCGGTGTGCTGATACGCGGCGATAAGGGGAGCGCGAAAAGCACCGCTGCCCGAGGCCTCGCGGGTGTGATGCCGCCGATCGAGCGTGTTGTGGGTTGCGCCTATAACTGTGCGCCGGGCGAGCCGGCGGCCAGTTGCGAGGTGTGCAGCGGGGTTGCGTCGTCGGTGGAAACCACTTCGGTTCCATTCGTGAATCTGCCGTTGGGCGCGAGCGAGGACCGGGTACTCGGGAGCCTCGACTTCGAGCGGGCGCTGAAGGACGGACGCAAGGCTTTTCAGCCGGGACTGTTGGCTTCCGCTCACCGGGGAATTCTCTACATCGACGAAGTCAACCTGTTGCCGGATCACCTGGTTGATGTGTTGTTGGACGCTGCAGCGATGGGAATTAATCGCGTACAGCGTGAGGGACTCTCGGTGCAACACCCGGCGCGGATTGCCTTGGTGGGAACCATGAACCAGGAAGAGGGCGAGTTGCGGCCGCAGCTGCTCGACCGCTTCGGCATGATGGTGGAGGTGCGCGCGCCGCAGGAACCGCGCCTGCGAGCGGAGATTGTTAGACGGCGCCTGGCGTGGGAGTCGGATCCTGATGGGTTCGGCCGTAGCTGGGAGTCGCAGCAAGCCGCACTTCTCGAGCAGGTATTGCGCGCGCAGGCGTTGCTGCCAAAAGTGACTATTGCCGAGGGCCTGTTGCTGTTGATCAGCGAGCTTTGTTGCTCGCAGGGTGTTACGAGCTTGCGCGCCGATCTGGTTATGAATAAGGCTGCGCGGGCGCTGGCGGCGCTCGAGGGTCGGACCAGCGTGGAGCCAGATGACCTCTCGCAGGCGGCGATGCTAGTGCTTCCGCACCGTCGACGGGCGAAGCCGTTTGAGCAGCCGGGGTTGGATGAGGGCGCGCTTCAGCGGTTGATGCGGCAGGCGAGTGCGCCGGAAGGGGATGGCGATGGCGGTGGTGATGCCGGCGAGGGGCGCGACCGCGATGCTGGTGGCCGGGCCGGCGACGGTGGCGGTAATCGCGACGCTGCTGGTCGGTCCGGTGACGGTGGCGGCAGTCGCACCGCTGCTGGCCAGTCCGGTGATGGTGGCGGCAATCGTGATGCTGGTGGCGAGTCCGGTGGCGGTGGCGGCAATCGCGCTGCTGCCCGCGCTGACGGCGGTAATGCTGACGGCGGGGAGCCGGTTGAGCACGTGTTTGCGGCTGGGACGGTTGCGCCGCCGCCGAGGATCGAATTGAGGACCGGGTTTGTCGCTGGGGGCGTCTTGGGGCGGCGCAGTGTTGCGGCGGAGTCGCGGCGGGGGCGGGAGGTGCGTGCTGTTCCGGACGCGCGGCCGACTGACCTCGCTGTGACGGCGACGTTGCATCACAGCCTCATGCGGACGGGCGGCCTTTCACCCGCCGGGCGGTTGGAGGTTACGGCCGAGGATCTTCACCAGAAGGTCAAAGCCGGGCGGCAGGGAAATCTGATGCTCTTCGTCGTCGATGCCTCGGGATCGATGGCGGCGCTACAGCGGATGGAGATGGTTAAAGCCACCGTCCTTTCTCTGCTGCGCGATGCCTACGAGCGCCGCGACGAGGTCGCTGTGATTGCTTTTCGCGGCACCAAGGCAGATTTGCTGCTCTCTCCAACACGCAGCGTCGACACGGCGGAGAAGCAACTGCGAGACTTGCCCACCGGTGGCCGTACACCGCTCGCTCATGCGCTGCAGGTCGCGGCCGACGTGTTGAATCGAAATTCCGGTGCGTCACGCCCCGAGCCGCTGTTGATTGTCGTCAGTGACGGGAAGGCGAACGTCGCCCTGAACGGAACGGGCGATGCCTGGCAGCAATCGCTCGAATATGCGCAGTCGTTCGGGAGGAAGGGGATCGCGGCACTCGTGCTGGATACAGAGGTAGGTTTTGTGCGTATGGGCCGTGCCGGAGAATTAGCTGCCGCACTGGGCGCGCAGTGTCTGTCGCTGGAGGAGTTCAGCGCTGAGACTCTGGCGTTGACGATTCGCGGTCATTTGCAAGCGACCAGCCGCCGGCGGACGGGTGGGGTATGAGTCGAAGGAGCACGCCATGATCGTTTGTATTGGCGCTGGGCCTGGCAGTCTCGATTACATGACACAACGGGCTGCCGAGCTCATCCGCGCGGCGGAAGTTGTGGCAGGCTTCGACGCGGTCGTGGATCTCGTGAGGCCGCTGATTGCTCCTGGCGCTCGCGTCGTAACCATGGGTTATCGTGACCAGACAGCGAAGCTGCAGGAGGTCGCCGGCGCACACCATGACAACAAGCGCTGTGTCGTGGTTTTCATGGGTGACATTCATTTCAGCGGTTTCCAATATCTCGAGCGGGTTGAGCGGGCCTGTGGCCATCCGGTCGAAACCCTGCCGGGTATCTCATCCGCCCAGATCATGGCTTCGCGCGGTAAGGTGTGTTTCGACGAGACGACGTTTGTTACGTTTCATCGCCGGGGCGATCTCGAGCCGTTCAAGCGTCACCTGGTGCATGTGCTGGCGGACGACCGGAATGCGATAGTTATCCCACGGCCCTGGGATTTCATGCCGAAAGATGTCGCTGCGTTCTTGCTTGCGCAGGGGGCGTCGGCCGAGCACCCGGTCGAGGTGTGGGAAAACCTGACGAGTCGTGAGGCGCAGTGGTCCGGGACCCTGCGTGAATGCGTACGGGATTTCA
>JAQGOE010000374.1 GCA_028293725.1 Gammaproteobacteria bacterium
CGGATGGCGGAAGACCTGACGGATTACCTGCACGAGCACGGTTCTCGCGTGCGTTATCTCCACGCCGATATTGAAACGGTGGAACTGACCGAGATCATCCGGGAACTGCGCCTTGGGAAGTTCGATGTGCTCGTAGGCATCAACCTTTTGCGTGAGGGTCTGTACATGCCCGAGGTGTCGCTGGTGGCGTTTCTCGACGCCGACAAGGAAGGCTTCCTGCGCTCCGACAACTCGCTAATCCAGACGATCGGCCGCGCAGCGCGCAATCTCAACGGTCGCGCCATCCTGTACGCGGACAGAGTCACCGGCTCCATGAAACGGGCCATTGACGAGACCGATCGTCGCCGCCGCAAACAGGTCGAGTACAACGTCATCCACGGAATCACGCCCCGAGGTATCCAAAAGGGGGTCGCCGATATTATGGAAGGCGCGCGGTCCTCGGCACCCATGCCCGCGGGCCGCAAGCGCGGCAAGCAGGGCGCGGAAACCCTGTCGCCCGCGGATATGCGGCCGGAAGTGCTGGTACGTCAGATCAAGAAGCTCGAAGGCGAAATGTTCAAGAAGGCACGCAACCTGGAGTTCGAGGAAGCAGCGCGCCTGCGGGACGAGATCGAGCGGATGAAGCAGATCGAGCTGGGGCTGCCGAGCACCCTGGCGGGCTGACGTGCCGAAACGGTTGCTGCCAGGCCGGCAGCCGTGATCCGGTTCGCACCCACGCGACAAAACCAGCGGCTGCGGAACGATTCCTGCTTCTCACCCTGCCATGAATGGCCCAGGCCAAGCGTCGGCAACTCGCGCAGTCCTCCTCACAGTCGTCATCGTCATAGCAGTGTTGCGTGTGGCGGAGGAGGTATTCATTCCGCTTGCCCTGGCGATCCTGTTTACCTTCCTGCTGGCCCCGCTGGTGGGGCGGCTGGTGGCGTGGGGTGTCAACCGCCTGTTGGCCGTGATCGTGTCCGTCGCCATCGCACTCACTCTCGTCTGTGCTCTGGCCGACGTGGCCTTCAACCAGTTCGCCGATCTCGCGCACGAACTGCCCGGCTATCAACGCCAACTGCACCAGAACCTCACTCATATCCGGGGCGCCGTCCGGGGTGGAATGGCCGAGGCCACCAACGCCCTCGAGCAGTTGGGTAAGGAATTTCAGCGCGTCGCTCCGACCGACCCCACACCCAACGACATCCGGAAAGTACAAGTTGTGGAGCCCCCGGCTACGCCGATGAGCATACTCCGAGATCTGGTGGGTCCGGTACTCAGGCCCTTCGGCACCGCTCTTGTTGTCATCACGCTCGTCGCCTTCATGTTGTTACGGCTCCATGACCTGCGCGAACGGATCATCCGGGTGCTGGGCCGGCGCAATCTATACGCCACGACGGAGGCCCTGAGCGACGCCGCCCAACGCGTGAGCCGCTACCTGTTGATGCAGTTGTTGATCAACAGCTGGACGGGCGTATTCGTCGGCTTCGGACTTTGGTATCTCAACGTCCCTAACCCCGGCCTGTGGGGCGCGCTGGCACTGGTGCTGCGTTTCGTTCCATATGTCGGTGTCTGGACGGCGGCGGTCATTCCGTTCCTGCTCTCATTCGCGGTATCGGATGACCTGACCCGGCCGGTGTTGGTTCTGGCGCTGTTTGGAGTGCTAGAGCTCTTCAACTACGCCGTGCTCGAGCCGTGGCTGTTCGCGAACCAGACCGGTATCTCACCCGTGGCATTGCTGCTCGCCGCCGCGTTCTGGACCTGGCTCTGGGGTCTGGTCGGGCTGTTATTGGCCGTCCCCATGACCGTCTGCGTTGCCGTGATGAGCAAGTACATTCCAGCGCTCGAATTTCTCCGGGTCCTCCTGGGAGACGAGCCGGTGTTGGAGCCGCACCAAAGTTTTTACCAACGGCTGCTGGCGAGTAACCGGGACATCACCGATGCGCTGCTGGATGAAACGTTGCGCTCCTCCGGATCGATGCTCGAGGCCGCCGATGCCATCATCGTTCCCGCGATCCGGCTGATGGAAAGCGACTACGATCGGCGCGCACTGGGCGCTGCGAAACGAAAGAATGTGCTCGAGCACATCAACGAATGGGTCGAGGAGCGCCTCGATTCACTCGATAGTCTCGACAGGGCCGAGAAGGGGCTGGGGCCCAGCGCGCGCTGGATCCTATGCGTCCCGGCGGCCGATCGAGCCGACGAGATCGTGGCCAAGCTGCTGACGAGCGCGCTCCTGGAGCGCGGCGTCGGCGCCGCTTTCGTGAAGCCAGAAGCGCTGGAGCAGATGCCGCTGACCGAAAGCGGGCGGTCGGTTGATGCAATCGTGGTGTCGGCGCTACCCCCCGAGGCGGTCGCCCCGGCCCGCACGGTTTGCCGGAGCGTCCGCGGCCGGTCTCGGGATGTGCCCTTGATGGTCGGGCTCTGGGACCCGGAAGGTGACCTGCAGAAACCCCGGCAGCGGCTCGAAGCCGCCGGGGCCGGCCATGTGGTTGTGAGTTTTGCCGACTGCGTCGACGCTCTCGAGGCCCTGGCCACGCCGGCTGCCGCGCCGCGGCTTGCCGCGAGCCCGCCCAGGAGCCCGGCGCTGCAAACGTAAGTACTTGGAATGGCTCATGTTAGCTTGCGCGGAAGGCGCCGGTCTTGTATCGTTCGCGGCCCTCGTTGAGGGAAGCCCCGCAGTCGCGTAGCTCAGTGGTAGAGCACCTCCTTGACATGGAGGTGGTCGGTGGTTCGATCCCACTCGCGACTACCAGATGACCAAGGCGTTCCGGATCCAGATAGATCCGGAGCGCCTTTTTTGACCTTGGTTAAAGGGCCTCCATCAGCGGTGGCGCGTGAAGCGCCCGCTTTACGCGTCTCGTTGGAATGAGACGTCCATGCCCGTTGTTACTCTGCCCGATGGCAGTCAGCGCCCCTTCGATCACCCCGTGACCGTGGACGAAGTTGCCGCGAACATTGGTGCGGGTCTGCGTAAAGCCGCGCTCGCCGGCCGCGTGGATGGGAAACTCGTCGATACGTCCTATGTGATCGATCACGACGCGAAGCTCGCCATCGTGACCGAGAAAGATCCGGACGGCATCGATGTCATTCGCCACTCGACTGCGCACCTGTTGGCGCAGGCGGTGAAAGAGCTGTTCCCCGACGCGCAGGTCACGATCGGCCCCGTGATCGAAGACGGCTTCTACTACGACTTTTCCTACAAGCGTCCTTTCACGACCGAGGATCTCGCCGCCATCGAGGCGAAGATGAGCGAGCTCGTGAAGGCGGACCAGAGGGTGAGTCGCCGTGTGATGGCGCGCGATGAGGCCGTGAAGTTCTTCACCGGACTCGGTGAAATCTACAAGGCCGAGATCATCGCCAGCATCCCGGAAAAAGACGAGATCAGTCTCTACGGGCAGGGCAACTGGGTGGACCTGTGTCGCGGACCGCACGTCCCGTCCACCGGGAAGTTGAAAGCATTCAAGCTCATGAAGGTTGCCGGCGCTTATTGGCGCGGCGATTCGCGGAACGAGATGCTCCAACGCATCTACGGCACCGCGTGGGCGGATAAAAAGCAGCTCGACGAATATCTGCACCGGCTCGAGGAAGCGGAGAAGCGCGATCATCGCCGCATCGGCCGCGATCTCGATCTCTTCCACATGCAGGAAGAGGCGCCGGGTGCGGTGTTCTGGCATCCGAAAGGTTGGGCTGTTTTTCAGACCCTCATCGCCTACATGCGGCAGCGTCAGGGCCCGTCCGGCTACCACGAGGTCAACGGACCGGAGCTCATGGACATGTCCCTCTGGGAGCAGTCCGGACACGCCGAGAAATTTGGCGAGAACATGTATGTCACCCGGACGCCCGACGACCGCGTCTATGCCATAAAGCCGATGAACTGCCCGGGCCACGTGCAGATCTTCAAGCAAGGGCTCACCAGCTATCGTGACCTGCCGGTCCGACTGGCGGAGTTTGGCAAGGTGCATCGCTATGAGCCTTCGGGCGCCTTGCACGGGCTGATGCGTGTTCGTGCGTTTACGCAGGACGACGCCCACGTCTTTTGTACCGAAGAGCAGGTCACCGCCGAATCCGTGGCGATCACCAAGCTTCTTCTCGATATTTACCGCGATTTCGGCTTCGAAGACGTGCGCGTGAAGTTCGCCGACCGGCCCCCGAAGCGGGTGGGCGACGATGCCGTCTGGGATCGTGCGGAGGCGGCCTTGAAAGCGGCGACCGCGGCCGCAGGAATCGAGTACACCTTGAACCCCGGCGAGGGCGCCTTTTACGGCCCGAAACTGGAGTTCGTCCTGAAGGATGCCATCGGGCGCGACTGGCAATGTGGCACCTTGCAGGTGGACTTCAACATGCCGGTGCGGCTCGGGGCGTATTACATCGACGAGCACAGCACGAAGCGCACGCCCGTGATGCTTCATCGGGCCATTTTCGGCTCTTTGGAGCGCTTTTTAGCGATTCTGCTCGAGCATCATGCCGGCCGCCTGCCGGCCTGGCTGGCGCCGGTGCAGGCAGTCGTGCTCGGGATCACGGATCGGCAGGAGGCGTATGTCAAACAGATTACGGAAACCCTGAAAAATCAGGGGTTTCGGGTCGAGTTCGACTTGCGCAACGAGAAGGTCGGCTTTAAGATTCGCGAGCACACGCTTCAGCGTGTTCCGTATCTATTGGTAGCTGGCGACAAGGAAGTGGCCGCTAATCTGATTTCAGTGCGAACAAGAAGCGGCAAGGACCTGGGCACGATGACCCCGGAGACATTTGCAGAGCGTCTCCGCATCGAGCTCGACAGCCGTGGTCGCCAATTGGTGGAGGGTTGACGTATCGCTAGTGCAACGAAGCGCGTTCGGCGCAATGAGGACATTACATCCCCGCAGCTGCGTGTGATCGCAGCGGATGGATCGCAAGCCGGAGTCATGTCCAGGTACGACGCGCTTCAAATGGCGCTCGCAGCCGAACTGGACCTCGTCGAGGTGTCGCCAACGGCGGAGCCGCCGGTAGTGCGCATCATGGATTATGGGAAATTCCTGTTCGAACAGAACAAGAAGACCCACGCGGCGAAGCGCAAGCAGAAGCAGATACAGGTCAAGGACGTGAAATTTCGTCCCGGTACGGGAGAGGGGGATTACCAGATTAAACTGCGTAATCTGATCCGCTTCCTGACCGAGGGTGATAAAGCCAAGGTAACCTTGAGGTTCCGTGGCCGCGAGATGGTGCACCAGGATATCGGACGCAGGCTGTTGTCGCGTGTGTCCGAGGACTTGGGCCCGCATGCCGTGATCGAGCAGACCCCCCTGATGGAGGGTAAGCAGATGGTCATGGTATTTGCACCGAAAAAGAAGTAACGGCTCTAAGTCCTTAAAAAGACTACCATTTTTGAAGGACGAGCCGTTCGCCCGCAAGCGGGTGCGTGACCGGCCATAGGCCGAGCGCGTTGCCTTGTGAGCGGTAGCCATATAATAGGAGTACGTCGATGCCCAAGTTGAAAACCAACCGGGCTGCGGCGAAGCGTTTTCGCAAGACAGCGAAAGGCTTCAAAAGCTACGCAGCCGGTCGTCGCCATAACCTCGGACACAAGGATCCGAAGGTCAAACGCCACGCGCGCTCAGGCGGTTCCAGCCTGGTCGATAAAACGGATACCGGCAGGCTCGTTCAGCTGCTCCCGTATCACAAGTAACGCGCAATTGAGGCAGATCTAACATGGCACGAGTCAAACGTGGCGTGACGGCCGGGCGCCGTCATAAGAAAGTTCTTGGTAAGGCGAAGGGCTATTACAACGCCCGGAGCAAGGTCTATCGCGTAGCGAAGCAGGCGGTCATCAAGGCCGGCCAATACGCTTATCGCGATCGGCGTGCGAAAAAGCGCGAGTTCCGCGCTCTGTGGATCACGCGTATCAACGCTGCTGCGCGCATCTACGGTCTGAGCTATAGCCGAATCATCAACGGCCTCCTGAAGGCTGGAATCGAGGTCGACCGCAAGATGCTCGCCGATATCGCCGTACACGATATCGACGCGTTTGGTGCGATCGCGCAGCAGGCGAAGACCGCTCTCGGCATCGCCTGAGCTAAGGAGTAGGTCTTGCAGGACCTGACTTCGCTCATCCAACAAGCGCTCGATGAGGTCGCCGGCCGCGGCGACCTCGCGTCGTTGGATGAGGTTCGCGTGCGCTGGCTCGGCAAGAAGGGCACGCTCACCGAGCAGCTCCAGGCGCTCGGCGCATTGCCTAAATCCGAGCGTCCCGCCGCCGGCCAACGCATCAACGAGGCTAAGGAGCGCGTCAGCGCCGCCCTCGATGCGCGTCGGGTTGAGCTGGAGCGCGCGGAAGTTGAGCAGAAGCTCGCTGCCGGGCGCATCGATGTCACTCTTCCGGGACGCGGTGAGGAGCGGGGCGGCCTGCACCCTGTTACCAAGGCTCGTCTGCGGATCGAGATGTTGTTCCGTCGTGCCGGCTTCGATGTTGCGTCGGGCCCGGAAATCGAGGACGATTTCCACAATTTCGAGGCTCTCAACATCCCGCCCGATCATCCGGCGCGGGCCATGCACGACACATTCTATTTCCCCGACGGGCGGCTGCTGCGCACTCACACCTCGCCGGTGCAGATTCGCGCATTGCTGGCGCAGGGAGCCCCGATCGCGGTCATCGCTCCCGGGCGCGTCTATCGTAACGATCACGACATGACCCACTCGCCGATGTTTCATCAGCTCGAGGGTCTGGTCGTCGGCGAAAACGTCAGTTTCGGCAATATGAAGGCCGCTCTGCATGGCTTCCTGCAGGCGTTCTTCGAGCGCGACCTGGCGATGCGCCTGCGGCCTTCCTACTTTCCGTTCACCGAGCCGTCCGCCGAAGTCGACATGTCCTGTGTTTTCTGCGAGGGCAAGGGCTGCCGTACCTGTAAGCAGACCGGCTGGCTCGAGATCTCCGGCTGCGGCATGGTGCATCCTAACGTGTTGCAAGCGAGCGGGATCGATCCCGAGCGCTACACCGGCTATGCTTTCGGCGCCGGCATCGACCGGCTCGCCATGCTCCGCTATGGTGTGAACGATCTGCGCATGTTCTTCGAGAACGATCTGCGTTTCCTGCGGCAGTTCCGGGCGTTTTGAGCGATGAAGGTTCCTTACTCATGGTTGGCTGATTGGGTCGACGTGCCGTGGGAGGCCCGCGAGCTGGGCTCGCGCCTGACCATGTCGGGTTTCGAGCTCGACGCGCTCGAGCCGGCGGCGCCTGCGTTCACGCAGGTTGTCGTGGCCGAAATCGTGTCGGCCGAGCGTCACCCACAAGCCGACAAATTGCAGGTATGCCGCGTCTCGACGGGGCAGGGTAGCGAGCTTCTCCAGATCGTCTGTGGTGCTCCCAACGCGCGTGCGGGTCTAAAGACTGCGCTGGCCATGGTGGGCGCCAGCCTGCCCGGCGGCTTGGAGATCAAGGCGGCGAAGTTGCGGGGCGCTGAGTCGGCGGGCATGTTGTGCTCCGCCAAAGAACTCGGGCTCTCGGACAGTTCCGCCGGCATCATCGAGTTTTCGGCGGATGCGCCTCTGGGCCGGCCGGTACAGGATTATCTCGAGCTCGATGACACGGTGTTGGAGCTCAACATCACCGCGAATCGTGGCGATGCCATGTCGATTATTGGTATCGCGCGCGAAGTGGCGGCGCTGGCCGGAAAGAAGCTGAAGGAGCAGCCGTCGTCGGCTGTCACTGGCAGTACTTCCAACGACCGCTTTCCCGTGTTTCTGGATGCGCCCGCCGCATGCCCCACTTTCGTGGGCTGCGTCATCCGCGGCGTAAACAATCGCGCCACCACGCCGCTACGCATTCGCGAGCGCCTGCGTCGCGCCGGCGTGCGCTCGATCAGCCCCGTCGTTGACGTTACCAACTACGTCATGCTCGAGCTGGGGCAGCCGATGCATGCGTATGATCTCGCGAAGCTGAAGGGAGAGATTCGCGTTCGCCTCGCGCGTGCCGGTGAACAGATCACTCTGCTCGACGGGAAGACGATCGAGGCCTCGCCGGATGTCCTGTTCATCACGGACCAGGAAGGCCCCGTCGGACTTGCAGGAATCATGGGCGGCCAACGCACGGCAGTCAGCGCCGAGACCACGGATGTGTTTTTTGAAGTGGCCTTCTTCACCCCGCAGGCCATAACCGGGCGCGCCCGCCGCTGGGGCTTGCTGACCGACGCGGTTCAACGCTACGAGCGCGGGATCGACCCAACACAACAGCGGCGCGCGATCGAGCGGGCGCTGGGGCTGTTGACCTCGATCGCCGGCGGCTCGCCGGGCCCCGTAGTGGTTACGCAATCGGCGGAGCACCAACCGAAGCGCGCTCCTGTGCGGCTGCGCCGATCGCGACTCGAGCGTCTTCTCGGAGCTTCGATTCCGGACGATCGCGTCAAGGGCACGTTGGAAGCCCTGCAGATGCGCGTCGTCCCTACATCGGAAGGCTGGGAGGCAACGCCCCCGCCGTATCGTTTCGATATTACGATCGAGGCCGACCTCATCGAGGAAGTGGCTCGAATCGTGGGCTTCGAGTCGATCCCGGAGCGTGACGCGTTGGTTCCGCAGCAGTTCCGCGCGGCGCCGGAAGAAATTCCGCTCGAGCATACGATCCTGGAAACGCTGGCCAACCGCGGTTACCAGGAGGCGATTACGTACGCTTTTGTAGACCCGGCGCTGCAGACGAAGCTCTTCCCGGATCGGCCAGGACTGGCGCTGTCGAATCCGATCGCCAGCGATATGTCGGTGATGCGGGTGTCGTTGTGGCCCGGCCTGTTGCGTGCGGCCCTCGAAAACCAACGGCGCCAACAGGACCGCATTCGACTCTTCGAGCACGGCGCAAGGTTTGTAGTGACGGCTGGCGGGACGCACGAAGTTGACACGCTTGCCGGCGTGGCTTGCGGGGCCCGATTGCCGGAGCAGTGGGGCGTGCCGCGGGACATGCGCGGGCCTGCAGACTTTTACGATGTGAAAGGCGACCTGGAAGCGCTGCTGATTGCCACCGGCGCTGAGAAGTCGTTTGTTTTCGAGCCCGCGGCATTGTCGTGCCTGCACCCGGGTCGGGCGGCGCGGATTCTGCGCGACGGCCGGGAAGTGGGGGTCATCGGCGAACTGCATCCCTCCCTGGTGCGGGAACTCGATTTTACATATTCACCCGTGTTGTTCGAGCTCGATCTCGGAGGAACCGTGTCGGGTTCCGTAGTGCAGTCTTCGGCGCAGGCGCAACAGAGTGGGGCGCAGGGCGACTTTGCCGAGGCGCTGGCAGTCCAGAAACCGCAACACAGCGAGATCTCCCGCTTCCCACAGGTGCGGCGCGATATCGCGGTCGTGGTAGACGAATCGGTGGCTTTAAGTGCCTTGGCTGACCGTGTACTCTCTAATGCGTCGACCCTTCTGCATAACCTGCGTGTCTTCGACGTCTACCGGGGGACGGGGATAGAAACAGGGAGAAAAAGCATCGCTTTGGGGTTGATTTTTCAGGACATTTCTCGCACTCTTACCGACGACGACGTGGACCGCCTCATGGCCTCCATCGTCGCGGATTTGCGCGAGAGCTTGAACGCAAAAATACGAGAATAACGAGATGGCCCTGACCAAGGCGGAGATGGCGGAAGCGCTGTTCAACCAGCTCGGCCTCAACAAGCGCGAAGCCCGGGAGCTCGTGGACCTCTTCTTCGAGGAAGTTCGCGCGGCCCTCTCCAACGGTGAGCAGGTGAAGCTGTCCGGCTTTGGCAATTTCGATTTGCGCGACAAGAACCAGCGTCCCGGACGTAATCCCAAGACCGGAGAGGAAATTCCCATCAGCGCGCGGCGCGTGGTGACGTTCCGTCCTGGACAAAAACTGAAGGCGCGTGTCGAAGCCTATGTTGGAGCCAAAGAATAACGCCGAGCTGCCGGCGATCCCCGGCAAGCGCTATTTCACCATCGGCGAGGTGAGCGAGCTCTGCGGCGTGAAGCCGCACGTGCTGCGCTATTGGGAGCAGGAATTCCCGCAGTTGAAGCCCGTCAAACGGCGCGGCAACCGGCGCTATTACCAGCGCCAGGACGTGATCGTCATCCGCCAGATCCGCAGCCTGCTCTACGACCAGGGCTTCACGATCGGCGGCGCGCGCAACAAACTCGGCGGCGAGGAAGCGCGCACGGACACGACCCAGAGCCAGCAGATCGTGCGGCAGGTGCGGACTGAGCTCGAGGAGCTCATGAAAGTGCTGCGGCGCTGACGGCCGCCGCCGAGCCAGGGGTGTCGCGGGGTCGCGGCGCAAGGTAGCCCTGCAGCCGGTCAAAAACCGGGTATCATTAGCGCCCCCGCGCGGGTCTGTCTCCCCGCGGGCATCGTCGATTGAAACAGGTTACGTCGGGACGTGGCGCAGCCTGGTAGCGCACTTGCATGGGGTGCAAGGGGTCCCGAGTTCAAATCTCGGCGTCCCGACCAACTTGTTTCATTTCGGCGAGCGACGTCCTGCCTTCACACTGATCCGTGCCCCGTAAGACAGCGGCGGGTACGGTTCCGGTGGAATCCGGCCATGCAATCGAAACTCGCTCAGGAGTCCCGGCGGGCGCTGCTCGCAGAGGCGCAACGTCTGACGCCTGAGGAGCGGTTGAACGCATTCCTCGAACATTGCCAGTTGATGATGGCTCTCTATCATGCCGGGCAAGAGCTTCGCGCTGATGCGGCCCGAAATCGCCCGTGAGAACGACCGGCGCGGGTCAATCCGCTCTGCTTCTGTTGGATGCGGTCGAGTTGCTCGCGAGCGAGAAGATCGATTACGCGGTCGTAGGCGCCATGGCTGCTTCAGTTCATGGCGTCGTGCGTGCAAGTTTCGATGCTGACGCAGTGTTGTCGTTGACGGTTCAACAGGCTGCGGAACTCGAGAAGAAGTTCGCTTCCGGAGGTTTCCGGACACAATTCACGCGCGGTGATTTGGATGACCCTATCCCGGGGCTTCTGAATCTCACCGACTCGTTTCACAATCGTGTGGATTTGCTCGTTGGCTTGCGCGGTCTGGAACTCGCGGCGTTCGAAAGGACGGTGGAGGTGCCTTTCAAAGGCACGTCGTTACGGGTTATCGGACGCGAAGATTTTATCGCGATGAAGGTTTTTGCAGGCGGCCCTCAGGATCTGGCGGACGCCCATGCCGCGATCAATACCGCTCCGCAATCTTTGGACCTGCTGTTACTTCGGCGGCTCGCACATCGGTATGGCCGTGACGCTTCGGCAGCTCTGGAGAAGTTGCTGGCCGATGCGTTCCGGTAACGCTCGGGTCGTTTGACCATCTCGATCCTACAGCGCGAAAGCCCATCCGCTTCGGTCCGCCAATTGGTGACGGGCGAAGTTCCTTAGTAAGGTCCGCCTTCAATGTGCTGCAGTGTCCGTAGACTGATGCTCATCGCGGCCGTGTGCTTGCGCGGGAGGTGAGGTCACCTCTACCGCTTGGTGTGTCCTCTCTATAGAGAGAGTGTCCGCTCAATCTCCGCAATCGGGTGCGAGGTTAAATCCTTGGGAACTTCGGCTACGATTCTCCCGGACGCCTCTTTGTTCAGGTGCGTTCGGACGGTGCCCAATACTTTTGGAGGTGCGACCAGGATCAAGTGGTAAAACCTGTTGTCGTAAGCCAGTCGGTTCAGCGTGCCGCCAATCTCCGCCGCGAAGCGGTCCTCCGCCAACTGATGCCAATCGACCTCGGAACCTGTAGCTCAATCATGCGTGGTCTTCCTCCTCTGCCCGATCGAACAATCTGCGCGTGCAATGCCAAGCTAACTCCTAACCGATACCACTCGAGGCACCCGAAACCATAGCTATCGGTATTGAAGTAGCAGCATGAATCGCGCCACCGCTTGCCTGGAGCCTATGGATCAGCAACGATTGCGCTCGAGAATGGACGGCGGAGTCGAGAGCGATGCCATTACCCGAAGGCACTGCGATCGGGTGCCTCACCAATACGCAGGCCGCAGGCCGACCCAACACCTTGATTGCGAATCAAATCACTGATCGGGACGCCCGCTCGCCGCTG
Organism: Gammaproteobacteria bacterium; assembly: GCA_028293725.1. The sequence goes on from JAQGOE010000374.1 coordinate 11,967, forward strand.
GCTTGTTCACTAAGGGAGTCAGGGCGATCGTGATCCGCAAGAGGCACCCCAGGCGCCGACGCATGAATGAGCGAAATGCTCATCCAAACCCCAACGCTGAAATAGAGCGACATCCACGCCACCTCGCTCTTCCAGTCGTCCCAGCGGAAAGACACGACCCTTCGCTCGGACGCATCGCGCAGGCCCTGCGCGATACTTAGGAAATGGCGGCCGCTGGCTTCATCAGCCATCCAGCGTGCCCAGTATCCCGGGACATCGAACAAGAAAATGAACGCCACGTAGGCGGCACCCGCGAGGCACCAGGCTACTAGTAGCGGGCGCCGACTCATAGGCGAACTCAGTGCGCTCGCCCAGACGCTGACGACGACCAAAGCCGCGGACAGTCCCCAGATCGAGTTTTCAGCGACATGGGCGAGGTTCACGGTAGTCAGCACCGCAAACCACGAGCAAGCTTCTGCGATCGCGATCAGGGGCACGAGTACCCGTGAGACGACCCTGGCAACCGGGCTCCCGGTCGCCCGCGCACTCTGGCGCAGCATCAAGGCCCACTGGCCGGCAAAGCACAACTCGGCGACGGTCGCGACAGAGCGGCCGACAACGACGCTAGACAGCCAGGAGTCAACGAGGACGATACGCGGGATATCAAAGACCGGCATTGTCGAACGGTACGCGCAACCCAGCACATAGGCGGCCGATAGTAGGAGTTGCTGGCGGCGCGCTGCCTGGGACTCGATTGACCCCACGGCCCCAGGTCTACGATTGAGCACCATTACGGCTGAAGCCGACCAGGCGAGTATGTTTAGCCCGGCCACTACGCACAGAAAAGTCCACCACAAAGTGACACTGGCTGACATCTAATCCCCTAGCGGCTCCTTACAGACCCCAGCACGACCTATGCCGGGCCTTCACGGTAGTATTAATTAACGTGTTTCCGCGCGATGAGCAACAACCCACCAAACCGTTGCACCTCTATTTGCGCACGCGGAGCCGTTCTGGAGCCTCGATTGGCGATAACCACTTGCTTTGGCGCTGGAACGCACTTGTCGACGCGCAGCATTGGATTAGTGCGGTGCTTCTAGAACGATTTTCTGCGCACGCCAGTTCAAGAGCTCCGCGACGTACAACTCATTCTCGGAAGGGCAAGCAATCTCATGAATCCAGCCGAACTGGCCCAATTGTTTTCCTGTCTTACCGAATTCGCCTAGAAGCTTTCCATCCAGGCTGAGCTTATAAATCCTTCCCGGAAACGCATCTGAGCTAAACAACACCTGATGTGGCGGCGGGGTAATGCAAATGGCCCAAGGAGAGCCCGGCAGTCTCGAACCAGTCGGATGGTCTGTTTTGTTGCCTATCGCGGGTCTTGCATCTGGCGGAACCGTCACATCGATGACGATTTGACGTAGGAATTTACCAGTTGCGTCGAACACTTGTATGCGATGGTTCCCGCGGTCTGCCACATAAACATTGTCGTGAGCGTCGATAGCAATGCTGTGCGGAGTGTCGAATTGACCGGGTTTGGCCCCGGGCTCGCCCCACGACTTGAGCCAATTGCCCTCCCTGTCGATCTTGGCGATTCTTGAATTCACGTAGCCGTCACTAATGTAGGTATTGCCCGCGGAATCCCAAGCCACGTCCGTCACCTGTCTGAACAATCCATCCTCGGGCGGCAGAGGAGGATCGACTCCTTTCAGCGGCCCGGTCCCATCGTCTGACGCCTCCTGCTTGCGACCGAAAACCATGGAGACTCGTCCCTCGGGCGTGAATTTGACCACGACATCCGAACCCTTGTCGGTGACCCAGATGTTGTCCTGCGGATCAATTTTGACCGTGTGTGCGTAGGCCCATGCATAGAGATTGTGGCCGATCTCGCGCAGAAATTTCCCATCTGGGCCGAATTCCAGTAGCTGCGCCGCGGCCGCACCGTAGGCGGGACCAGTTGTGTTACCGCGAGAGAACACGAAGATGTGGCCTTTGGAATTCACAGCGACGCCAGTAACCTCACCGAAATAGAGGTCGGGCGGGAGATTGAAGAAATCCGGCACCGAGTGATACTGAATTTCCGGCACCGCAGAGGTCTGTGCAGAAAGCGAACAGTTGTTATATGCCAGCGCCACCAAGAGTAAAATTGTCGAGCGCTTCATTTCCCCTCCAATCTCGTGACCCGCCAGGAATCGCTGTTTTTTAAATGCTTAGAACCGACTGCACGAACCGTGCACCACTATAGCGCGCCTAGGCCCAAGATCCGAGCGGTAAGCCGAGCACATACCTTGCTGCAACCCACCCGGGATCTTTACCATGATTAAATGTGAGCGCACTGGCGGCGCGAGGGAAGATTGATATGGAAGACCGGGAGATTCGAGCGGCGTTGGATGTTCATTGGGCTGCATCCGACGCGAACGACTTCGAGTTGGAACATCAAATCTACCGAGAGGACGCTGTGCTCGAGTACCCGCAGTCGGCCGAGCGTATCCGCGGCCGGAGCAATATTCAGGCGTCCCGCTTCGCACAGCCGAACATGAAGCGCTTCACCGTGCGGCGCATCCTCGGCGCTGCCGACCTCTGGGTCACTGAATTCGTCCTTACGTACGACGGGAAACCGTCTTACACGGTGAGCATCATGGAGTTCAAAGAAGGGAAGGTGGCTCGCGAGACCCAATACTTCGGCGATGCGTTTGAGCCGGGGCCTTCACGCGCGCAATGGGTCGAGCTGATGCGGTGAGATGCAAACGGTGATGGCTGCCCGCCAGTACGCATCCATCCTGCCTAGTTACCCCCCATCAGGGGGATAGGGCTGAGCGGCGACCTTACCCACCATCGGTGCATGGCTACGCACCAGTTCAGAGTCGCATTATTGGCCGCGACCGTCGCGCTGTCCTCATGCCAGGAGGGAGTTTTGGATCCCCACGGGCCCGTGGGGAAGTCGGAGCGCCTGCTGTTGTTCGACGCAAGTGCAATCATGCTTGCGGTCGGGATCCCCGTCATTCTGCTGACGCTGGTCATTGCCTGGTGGTTTCGTGCGGGTAATCGTCGCGCCCGGTATAGACCCGATTGGGAGTATTCGGGCCGCATCGAGCTGATCGTATGGGCGATTCCGGCACTCGTGATTCTGTTTCTTGGCGGTATGGCGTGGGTTAGCTCGCACGACCTCGATCCTCCGCAACCGCTGCAATCCAGCAAGCCACCCGTCGAAGTCCAGGTCGTATCACTCGACTGGCAATGGCTTTTCATCTACCCGGCGCAAGGCGTCGCGAGCGTTAACCACCTCGTCGTTCCCGCAGAGGTCCCGATCCGGTTCAGCCTCACATCCTCCACTGTGATGAACAGCTTTTTCATTCCCCAGCTCGGGAGCCAGATCTACACCATGCCCGACATGACGACTCATCTAAATCTGCTGGCGGACCAGAAAGGTACATACCGCGGACTCTCCGCGCAATTCAGCGGCGATGGCTTCTCTGACATGCGGTTCGAATTAGATGCCGTGTCTGACGAGGAGTTCCAGGGTTGGATTGCAGCGTCTCGAGCGAAGGGCGGGGTATTGGATGCCCCCACCTTCGTCGGGCTCGCGCGCCCGAGCAAGGGAAAGGACTCCGCGACCTACGGCGAAGTTTCCGCAGGACTCTTCGACGCTGTCGCATCGGGTCACGTCGCCGCGGAAGTCACTCCGCACCGGGAGCCTTGATATGTTGGGAAGATTGACCTGGGCCGCGGTTCCCTTCGATGTGCCGATCGTCATGTGGGTTTCGGCGGTCGTTGCAGCCGGGATTCTAGCGATTCTGCTGCTCGTCACGGTCAAGGGGTGGTGGCCTTACCTGTGGGGTGAGTGGATCACGAGCGTCGATCACAAGCGGATCGGCGCGATGTACATGATCCTCGCGCTCGTCATGCTGGTGCGGGGATTCTCGGACGCCATCATGATGCGCAGCCAACTTGCGCTCGCCGCCGGCGGCGCACCGGGATATCTCCCTCCGGAGCATTACGACCAGATCTTTTCCGCCCACGGCACGATCATGATTTTTTTCGTGGCCATGCCCTTCGTGGTGGGCCTGATGAACTTCGCGGTTCCGTTGCAACTCGGGGTACGCGACGTCGCCTTCCCAGTCCTCAACTCGGTGAGTTTCTGGCTCACCGCCGCGGGTGTGTTGTTGGTGAATCTGTCGCTGTTCGTGGGCGAATTCGCCCGTACAGGCTGGCTCGCGTATCCGCCCTTGAGCGAGGTCGCGTATTCGCCGGGTGTCGGGGTCGACTACTACCTGTGGTCGTTGCAGATCTCGGGCCTCGGAACCTTGTTATCCGGGATAAATCTCACGACCACCATACTGAAGCTACGGGCGCGCGGCATGGGCTACAGCCGCATGCCGGTGTTCTGCTGGACCGCGCTCGCATCCAATCTGCTGATCGTCGCGGCGTTTCCGATTCTGACCGCGACCTTTGCGCTGTTGCTGCTCGATCGTTATTGCGGCTTCCACTTCTTTACGAACGACCTGGGCGGCAATCCGATGATGTATGTCAACCTCATCTGGATATGGGGACATCCAGAGGTCTACATCCTGATTCTGCCGGCGTTCGGGGTGTTTTCGGAGGTGGTAGCGACCTTCGCCGGAAAGCCCTTGTTCGGCTATCGATCCATGGTGATGGCGACGATGGCGATCTGCGTGCTGTCGTTCCTGGTGTGGCTGCATCACTTTTTCACAATGGGGGCGGGCGCGGATGTCAACGCGTTCTTTGGTGTCGCCACCATGATTATCGCCGTCCCAACCGGCGTGAAGATATTCAACTGGCTGTTCACGCTCTACGGCGGACGGATTCATTTCACGGTGCCCGTTTATTGGACTATGGGCTTCATGGTCACTTTCGTGTTCGGCGGGATGACGGGTGTGTTGATGGCCATTCCACCGGTGGACTTCATACTGCACAACAGCCTGTTCCTGGTTGCCCACTTTCATAACACCGCCATCGCCGGCGTGGTTTTCGGGGTCATGGCCGGTTACAGCTACTGGTTCCCGAAGGCGTTCGGCTTCAAGCTCAACGAGCGGCTCGGCAAGGCCATTTTCTGGTGTTGGTTCTTTGGCTTCTACCTGGCCTTCGTGCCGCTGTATGTGCTGGGACTGATGGGCGCCACGCGGCGCATGCAGCACTACCCGGATGTCCATTGGCAGCCTCTGATGCTCGTGGCGCTCGGCGGCGCGATACTCATATTCATCGGGATCATTCTCACGGTCGTACAGCTGGTCGTCAGTATCCGCGCCCGCGATCGCAATCGCGACCTGACGGGCGATCCTTGGAATGGCCGCACACTCGAATGGTCTGTCCCATCACCGCCGCCGGCCTGGAACTTCACGGTATTACCTGAGGTTGAACGCACGGACGCGTTCTGGGCGACGAAACAAAGTGCCATCAGCCAGCAGCGCAACACCGCCGCGATTCCCCCGACTTACACGTCCCTGCACGTACCGAAGAACAATCCAACGGGGATATTCACTGCAGTCTGCGCCGTGGTGCTGGGCTTCGCGTTGATCTGGCATATCTGGTGGATGGCCGCGCTGGGGCTGCTGGGCGCCATCGCCGTTTTACTGATGCAGGCGTGGCGAACGGATACGGAGGTTCTCATTCCCGCCGAGGAGATCGCCCGGTTCGAGCGGGAGTCCACCTTGAAGAGGACATTGGCATGAGTGCAGCCGGGGAAGCATTGGCCGGTTCGGCGGAGATTCCGCTGTCGCTCCGTGGACCCGCGCCCACGCGTGTGGTTGCCGGATTCGGGTTCTGGCTGTTTCTGCTATCGGATTTTGTCATTTTCGCTGCGCTGTTTGCCACCTATGCGGTTCTTTCGGGTGAGACGGCCGGTGGTCCGACGGGAGCCGCGCTCTTTGAAAAGCGACATGTCTTTATCGAAACGGCCTGCCTGCTAGCCTCGAGCGTCACGTGCGGATTCGGCTCACTGGCCGTACAGCGTGCCGACGCTCCTTCCATGTATTTCTGGATGACGCTCACGTTTGTTCTGGGTGCCGTGTTTCTCGGGCTGGAGGGATCGGAGTTCGCTGGCCTCCTGGCCGCCGGAGCGGGCCCGACGCGGAGCGCCTTCCTATCCGCCTTCTTCACCCTCGTCGGAACTCACGGCCTGCACGTGAGTATTGGACTCGCATGGCTCATTGTCATGTTGCTCCAGGTCGCGACGCTCGGTTTTCAACCGATGATCGAGCGGCGTTTCTTTTGCTTCGCCCTGTTCTGGCATGCGCTCGACATCGTCTGGGTCGGCGTCTTCACGATTGTCTACCTGGGAGCCCACTGATGAACGCGCAAGTAGAAGCTCAGGGCCAGGCGCCTGGTGCCCACGTAAAGACCCACGGCACCCGGCGTAGCTACCTGATCGGGCTCGGCTACGCAGTGATTTTGACGTTGGCCTCGTTCTGGGCCTCCTCGACTGACCTGATCTACCCTTCAGGGGTACCCATCCTCCTGGCCGTTCTCGCGATCGCGCAGATGGGCGTTCACCTGGTCTTCTTTCTTCACATTTCCAGCGCAGTCGACCAGGCCAACAACTTTCTGGCGCTGGCGTTCGGCATCTTCGTCGTCGGGCTGATCATCTTCGGATCGTTGATCATCATGAACAATCTGAATCACGCCATGATGCCCATGGACCGTCTTTTACAGATGCAACGTTAGAGCAAGGATAAAATCATGAGCAAGAAAGTCGCGCAAGTCATTGTCGAAACCCTCGTCTCCGCGGGGGTTAAACACTGTTATGGCATCGTCGGCGATACGCTCAATACATTTGCGACCTCGGTGTCTCAGAGCGAGATCCGGTTCGTTCACATGCGTCACGAGGAGGCGGGCGCGTTTGCCGCGCAAGGGGAGGCACTGCTGCTGGAGCGGCTCACGGCGGTTGCCGGAAGTTGCGGTCCGGGAAGCCTGCACTTCATCAATGGCCTGTACGAGGCTAACCGGAATCGTGCGCCCGTGATCCTGATAGCCAGTCAGGTCGTTCGCCGTGAGCTTGGTTTCGACTTCATTCAGGAAGTCGACTTCAAGGCGGTCTACCAGGGATGTAGTGTCTTCTGCGAGATGGTCGTAACTCCCGAGCATGCGCGTCGAATGGCGGTCATGGCGTGCCAGGCCGCCATCACCCAGCGTGGTGTGGCGGTTCTCATCCTCCCCGTTGATGTGGCCGATTCAGATGCCGTTGAAGAGTTACCTTACAGCATCCACGTCAATCGACCCGTCATCCGTCCCAGCGATGCTGATCTGGATACGATGGCCGCGTTGCTGGCGGAAGGTTCCAATATCGCGATATACGCCGGTGCAGGTTGTCGGGGCGCTCACGATGAGGTGGTGGAACTCGCAGGGCGGCTCAAGGCCCCGGTCGCGCATACCTCGCGAGGCAAGGACGCGCTCGAATACGACAACCCACACAACATCGGCATGACGGGCGTCATTGGAATGGAGGCGGGTTATCACTGCATCCTCAACTGTGACACCTTGCTCCTGCTGGGCACCGACTTCGCGTGGCAGCAGTTCTACCCCAAGCACGCCAGAATCATCCAGGTCGACGCCGATGCCACCCACGTCGGCCGGCGTCATCCCGTGACCTTCGGCGTCGTCGGGAACATCAAGGATACTGTGCAAGCCCTGCTGCCTCGTATCGAGCAGCGGGGCGACTCGGTGTTTCGTGACACTTATATCGAGCGCCATACGAAAGCCCTCGAGGCGCAGGCGGCGAGGGCGGTACCCGGCCGGCACGGCAAGATTCCAGGTCAATATCTCACATCGATCATCAACCGCTACGCCAACCAGGATGCGCTCTTTGTCGCCGATGATGGTACGGCGCTCGTCTGGCTGCTTCGCATGGTCGAGGCCAACGGCAAGCGAAGGATGTTCGGAAGTCTGCTCCATGGAACCATGGCGACAGGTGTGGCGACCGCGATCGGACTGCAGAAAAGTCAGCCCGGGAGACAGGTCATCGCGTTGGCGGGCGATGGAGGCTTCAGCATGTTGCTCGGCGAAGTCCTGACGACTATCCAGGAGGACCTGCCGATCAAGATTGCCGTATATGACAACGGCAAGCTCGGATTTGTCGAACTGGAGCAGAAGTCCGAAGGACTGATACCGACTTATACGGACCTCAAGAACCCCGACTTCGGGAAAGTTGCCGAGGCGATGGGTCTGTGGGGGCGAACGGTGACGGATGCCGGCGAGCTCGAGACGGCCGTGCAGGAGTGGCTGTCGCAGCCCGGGCCGGCGGTGTTGAACGTCAAAGTCATGCCCATGGAATTGGTCATGCCGCCCTTCACGGCGATCGGTCCTGCCTATGGGATGGCGCTCTACTCGATCAAGGCGGTCCTGCACGGCAAGGCCGGGGATGTGTTCGAGATGATCGAGGAGAATTTTCCCAAGATGTGAAGTCTCGGGCAGCGGCGACCGAACCCGTTACGGGCCGTCGCTGCCCGAACTCCCGATGGTCCCCATGGCAAAAGCAAGGGCGGCGGCCGCCGTGTGCGCACTCGCACGCGCGTCCTCAACCTGCGTTTCGGCTTGCACGACGGCATTCTCCTCCGTCGCCAGATCGGTGTAGGTTCCTACACCCTGACGATATGAACGCAGCGCCGCGTCGTAAGCCGTATGTGCCGCCCCGCTCAAAGTGTTGGCAGCGGCGTACTCCGCCAGGCTGGTTATCAGGCCGTTGTAGGCGTTGACGACCTGTTGGGCGGCCGAGTCGCGCACTTGTGCCAACTTCTCCTCAGCCTCACGTACCTTGGCTCGCGCTATCGAGATCTGGCTCGAACGCATGCCGCCGTCGTAAATCGGTACGCTGAATGAGAGGAGGATGTTGGCACCCGGGCGGTCGATACTCGAGTACGGTTTGCCGTCTGAACTGACAGCGCCCATGTTTTGAAAGGCGTGCGCGGCGAGAGAGATCACGGGGTAGTAAGCGCGCCGCGAGCCTTTGAGAGAGGCCTCCGCGGAATCGACTTTGCCCAGAGCCGCAATCACATCCGGCCGATGTGTGAGCGCTCGTGTAATTGCAGCCTTCACATCCTGCTCGGGGGTGGCGGGGAGGGCTAGCTCGGTGCTATCCACGACGTCCAGGTCAGTGGCAGCCTCGATCCCCAGAGTGGCCACGAGGTTAGCCCGGGCGCTTCGCTCCGTGCCCTCGGCCGCCGCCAGGCTGTAGCGCGCCTGAGCCGTTTGGCGCTCTGCCTGGGCTACGGCGACTACGGTGGCGAGGCCGTTGTTGCGTTTGGCGGTCGTCGCGTCTTGAGTCGTCAATGCGGTGCTCAATCCTTTTTGCGCGGCGTGCAGCCTGCCACGCGCCGCGCCGAGGTCGAAGTAGGCTTGCGAGACCGCGAACATCACCGCTTGATGCGTGCCTGTGAACGCGACGTTCGCAACGAACGAGTCCGCCCGGGCTCCCTGGAGCTGGGCGTCACGTCGCCCGAAATCGAAGAGCAACCATTTCAACGCCAGGGACGGGATGAACTCTTGCGAGTTGGACTCGAAATAGCCTTTCGGGACCAGGTCCTTCGGGGCCGGCAGTGGAGTGTGCTCATAGCCGCCGATGGCTTCGAGCGACAGTTGTGGAAGATATGAGCTTTCCGCGAGGCCCACCGCGGCGGCTGCCTCCCGTGCCGCTTCCCATGACGCGCGTGTTTGCGGATTAGTACGCTCGGCGAGATCAATCAACGCCACGAGGTCATACTGCTTCTTGGTGACCGGACTGCGGCTCTCCCCAACTTCACCGGCCCGTACGCTGAAACTCTCGGGAATCGGCCATGGCCGATCCGGAGTGGGTGGCGCCTGGGCCCGCAAAGGGGGTGCGAATAGGGCCGCTGTCGTGAGCACGAGCGCCGCTGACCAGAGATCAGAGTGTTGTCGTGACCACATTTCCAATCTCTACGCGCAGTTCCTCGGTGGCTCGTTGTGCGACGCCTGCCAGGGGGTCGGAAGGGAGGGGAGGACTCGATGTCGTGGCCAGAGCAGGTGGGGCTTGCGGTAACGCGCTGGCGTTGGCGGTGCTTTCCGCCGCCGCGTCGGCCCAGCGCGCCAACGCGCCCAACGAAGTCGAATCTTGGAGAGGCAGAAGTGTCCCCGCCGTGGCGACCAGCGCGGCTCCGGCGAGTCGATTGATTTCCGCGAGTTCGGGTGCCGAGGTCGTTGCACGCGAATTCTTCGGCAACATACTGAGCTCGAAGCTGCTGAGCGCCTCGAAATGATCCGCCGTCACGAGCGCCTGCGCAGTGCGGATCCGGGCGCCTGTTGGATCGCCGCCGCCCTTGATGACGCCACCGATCGCGCGCAGAGCTTCCGCGAGCGCCGCTCTGAGGCGCGAGGTCGCGGATTCCGGCCAGAACAGACTGAAGATGAGGGTCATCACCACATTGCCTAACAAAATGCCCGCCACCCGATCACGCAATACCGTCAGGTCGGTTGCGGGTGCGTAGTCTTGAAGAATGCCGAGGAAAAAGGCGAAAGCAATCTGTAGTCCTGCATAGGACAGGCGCTCGCTGCTCGTGGCGATCCACCCCGCTCCGGCGGATACGACGGCGATCAATACGCACAATTGTCCGATGTCGGTCATATGGGGAAGAACGAACACGATGCACAGAGCTGCGATCGATCCTCCAATCAGCGCACCTGCGATTCTGAGCGTCAACTTATGTACGGTTTCCCCGAGACTGCCGAGCGCCACGAAGAAGCAGGTCACGATCGATGTCCGCATCCCCGGCCAATCCAGAAGGGTATAGATCGTGTAGACGACCATGACGGCGAGTGTGGTCTTGAGCGCAAATTGCCAGTGAGCGGGGTTGGTGAAGGCGTCGGGCGCGAAGGGGCGTCGTTGTGCATGAGGCTCGCCGGAAGCCGAGGGCCTGCCCGGCGCAACGATTTCTCCATGGAACGCCTGTAATGCTTCGCGCAGAGCCAGTATCGAGGGCGGCATCGTACCCATGACGTCAGGCGTCGGTCCGTGGCTCGAGACCCAGTCGTCACCGAGACCTGCTGGATCGGGAGTCCCCTCCAGTGCGCGGCGACAGGCCGCCACCCATTTGGCGAGCGCGCTCCGCTGCGCCGCAGTTATATTGACGGGTAGCGCTTCGAGGATCACCAGGACATCCACGAGCCGACGGACCGCCGCCACGGTGATACGCGGATGAGAAGCGGCCGGAGGGCTGCCTGACAGAGGCTTGCCAAGCAGCGCCACGGTAATCTCCCGCCAGTGGCCGAGACGCTCGCGCACATTCCCCCATAGCAGAGCAGCTTCCAGCTCGCTCGAGACTTTCTTCAGCGTGCGCTCGGTCAGAAGCTGCGCGCTCTGTCCAAAGAGCAGATTCAACAGAACGGTCACAACGACGGGTACCAACAGAACGACCCACAGCCACAACGACAAACGAGTGAGGGCTTCGGGGTTTGGAACGTCATCCACCACGGACTGCAGCATTACGAGCACGAAGCCCGCCAGGTAGGTAATCGGCCCGAGTACGAAGGTGCGAGCGGTATACATCGCGACGAAAGTCGCCAATGCCATCGCTGGTAACCGCAGCGCCGGCTCTGACAGGTCGATCATCATCAGTCCCAACGACAGCACGATCGCGAGAGTGACTGCGATCTGGCCGCCGAGTCCGGTAGTCACGGTCGCCGCTTTCTCGTCTTTGCTGACCAGAAAGACGATATAGGCCATATAGGTTGGCTCTGGAATGCGGAACAACATCGCAATGGCTACGGTGATCGCACTCGCCGCGGCGATGTGAACGACCGCTAGCACGCGACCCTCTCGCGGCGCCAACTCGACAGCGAACAGGTCGAGGAAGGAGCTGCGTCGCACCCGCGAGTTAACGAGCGCCGCCATGACGCACTTTGACCGATGCGGTCATGCCCACGTGCATTGCCTCGGCTGGAGGATTATCGAGCCTCACCCAGACCGGGAATCTCTGTGCCACCACCACCCAGTTGAGATCGCGACCGACCTTGGGCAGGTCGGGACCGTCCTGATCGGTTGACTGGACGCCGGCGCCCAGGCTGGCCACCCGTCCCGTAAAAGCGCGATCACTCTGCGCCATCGTCCAGATGGTGGCCGGATCGCCGACCGCGATACGGGGTAACTCCGTCTCACGAAAGTCGGCGATCGCATACCACGCGTCGGACTCGATCAGGCTGAATAAGGGGCGGCCGGACAGGGCAAAGGTACCTGCGGCGATCTGCAAACCGACCACCGTTCCGGAAAAAGGAGCGCGCAGTGTCGTTAAGTCGAGATTGCGGGCCGCGAGTGCCTCGGATGCCTCCGCGCCTTCCAACTGTGCCTGCAGGCTCAGCGTGTCTCCGACTGCCTGGCGAGCCTGTGTGGCACTGTTGGTCAACGCATGCAACGCTGCCAACGCCGATGACTCGTTCGTGTGCGCTTCGTCGATCTGCTGTTGCGTGACATAGCCCGGGGCGAGCAGGGGTTCCATTCGCTTCAGTGTGTCTTGCGCGTAGCGCAATTGCTCGCGTGCCTTTTGCACTTGGCTTTCGGCCGCCTGGACACCCGAGCCTTGGGAAGTGACCTGACGCCCGGCCAGAGAGATCTGCGCTTTGAGGGCCGCTACTTGGGCACGGGCCTGGCGCAACTGCATCTCAAAGGGCGTCGGATCGATGACAATGAGTGGCGCGCCCGCCTCGACATGCTGGTCGTTGGTGATTAGAACTTTGACAATCCGACCGTTGATTTCGGAGGCCATTGCCGCGCTGAACGCGAAGATCCGAGCGTCGTGGGTGCGGGGGCGCCGGTCGATCGTAAAGACGACCAGCGCGCAGAGCACGACGGCAGCGACGATCGTCGTGATGGCGATCAGTTTTCCTCGCAGGGTGACACCGGGGCTCATATAAATTGTGTCACGCCAGCCAGAGCAGCCACAGACCGAAGGTTACCGCGCAACCGAAAGCCATCAGGACGACCAGGGGAGCGGGGAGCTCCTCGAGAATTCCGGTCGCCTTGAGCACGGCTCGCGCGACGAGAGCGAGGACGATGCCCGCCAGGGCGCACACCATCCAGGAGGGGAAGTAGGAGCCCAGAATGTTTCGGGAGGGGGAGCCGTCGCAGCCGCTGAGGGTGACGATCAAGGCACCTGCGAGCAGTCTGGGTTCGCTGATTCTGGGTCCATACATAGCGGGTAGTTTCCCGGTCCGCGAGCCCGTAAGGACTCCCCCGAATGGGGGGTGGGGGTGGATTCGTCGCAGCCGGGGACCAGTTCGAGATTCGAGTGTGGCCTGTCAAATCCTCTTTAGGCTCTGATGGGGGCCGCATGAACGCACGGGCCGCTCGAATACCGGGGTAACGTCAATATGAATACAGGGATCCCTGCCTCTATCCGTTTCCGCACGATCGTTATGTTGTTGTTAGCGTTGCCACCGCTCGGCGCGAGCGCGGTCGCGGCGAAAACCTCGGTGGCCAGCCACGCGGAGCCTATCTCGGGCCTGGTAAAACGCAACAGTCAGCATGACTTCGATTTCGAGTTTGGCACCTGGAAAGCGCACATCCGCCGACTACAACATCCCCTGACCGGCTCCAAGGACTGGGTCGAATACGACGGCTCGTCAATCGTACGGAAAGTCTGGGGCGGTCGCGCGAACCTCGGTGAGCTGGATGTCTCCGGCAGCGCCGGCCGTATCGAAGGTCTGAGCCTGCGCCTCTACAACCCGCAGACCGATCAGTGGGCCGTTTCCTGGGCAAACAGCCGGGACGGGAATCTCACGGTGCCCTTGTTAGGGCGGTTCGAGGCCGGACGAGGCGAGTTCTATAGCGCGGACACGCTCGATGGGCGCGCAATTTTCGCCCGCTTTATCTTTTCCGACATCAAGACAACGTCATTTCAGATCGAACAAGCGTTTTCCAGCGATGGTGGCAAGACGTGGGAAACGAACTGGATTGCAACCTTCAACCGATGAGGCGCCTCCCATTGTAAACTAGCCGCCGCGGAAGCAAACTGTCCGCGGGTTCCTGCTGGAGCAGGGAATTGATTACCGATCCCGGGAATGAGGGTGCGATCCGCTTCGGTGAGGCGGATCTGGCGAACTGCGACCGTGAGCCCATACACATACCGGGCTCTATTCAACCGCATGGCGTACTCCTCGTCGTCGATCGACACGGGCTCGCCGTCGAGCAGGTTGCGGGCGATACCCTCTCACTGTTGGGGTTTTCGCCCCAGGAGATCCTGGACCATTCGGTCTGCGAACTGTTTGAGTCCGAGATCGAGGTGTTTGTCAGGTCGCCGGTGAGCCCATCGCACAGCTGAAGACACTCGTGGCCGCCGTGCAAGCCACCACGAGAGTGGATGAATGTTGCGTGGCGGCAGCGCAGGCCATGCGTGTCGCGACCGGCTTCGATCGCGCGATGGTCTATCGCTTTTTGCCGGATGGCAGCGGTGTGGTCGCCGCGGAAGATGCGACCAACGGCCTGGAGTCGTTCCTCGGGTTGCACTACCCGGCTTCGGACATTCCAAAGCAGGCGCGTGAGCTCTATCGCCGTAATTGGTTGCGTACGATTCCTGATATCGAGTACGTACCGCAGCCGCTGCTGCCCGAGAAAAATCCCCGGAGGCATTGCGTGTGCTGTTGCTCGAGAGCATTCTGAGAGGTGCGGATCTGGCGCGGCGGGAACGCGCGATTGAGGCGACCAAGGCCATGGCTGAAGAACTGGAGCGGCGTGTCGCGCAACGGACGGACCAATTGCGAGCGCTGGTGGCCGACCTCGAGGCCACGGAAGACCGGCAGCGTCGTCAGATCGCGCGCGATCTGCACGACGATCTCGGCCAGACCCTGGCCGCGGCTCGCATCCGGCTGACCGCCTTATGCGACGACCGTCGCGACGATGTCAGGTCACAGGCGCAGGAGGTCGGTGCACTGATCGACCGCGCCAGCGGCGCGATTCACTCGCTCGCTTCGCAGTTGGCTCCCGACGTGCTCCATGAGTTGGGGTTGATTCCGGCGTTGGAATGGCTCGGGGAAGACATCGAGCATACTTTCGGACTCAGGGTCAACATGGTCGACGATGGTCACCCCAAGCCGCTGGCGCAGGAGGCGCGCTCCATTCTGTACCGGGCCGTGCGCGAGCTGTTGATCAATGTTTCGCGGCACGCCCTGACCGATTCGGCGACGGTGGAGTCCGTATGTCAGGATGAGCGGATCATCATCCGGGTCTCCGATTCCGGAGTCGGTTTCGACACCGCGAGGGTTTTCGGCGAACCGCGCCGCGGCCTGGGTTTGCTCAGCCTGCAGGAGCGCCTGGCACTGATCGGCGGCTCCGCGGAGGTCCATTCCGTACCCGGCGAAGGCAGCCACTGCGTGCTCACGGCGCCATTGCAAGGAGTTGGGTCACTGCCGGTGGGGCCGCCATCGATCACGAAAGTGCGCGATAGCCTAAGCGACGCAGATCGGCCGCGACTGGCGCGCCGCGAGCGTGAGGTGTTGCGTCTCATTGCCGAAGGCGTGCGCTCACCGGCAATTGCCGAGGAGATGCAGGTCTCCGTAGCCACCATCGAGGTGCATCGCCGCAACATCATGCGCAAGCTAGGCTTGCGTACCGTGGCGGAGTTGACGAAACACGCCATTCGAGAAGGAATCATCTCGCTCTAACGAATTCTTAACATTCAGCGGTACGGGGACTACCGGTTTACCGGTATATCTGGCGGTTGCCCCCCGGGCGTAACATGTTCCAATCGGGGATTCGGGAGATTCCGCATGCTTGTTCTGACCCGTCGTGTCGGCGAATCCGTGATAGTTGGAAAAGATGCAACATTCACCCTGCTACGGGTGAGAGGTAACCGGATCCGTGTAGGAATCAACGCTCCGCGGGAAGTCAGCATACATAGAGAAGAGGTGTACGAGCGAGATAACCGTGTCGGTCCCGTGACAGACGGCTTCGGCGCCGACGAAAGTACGCGGGAGAATTCATTCGATCAGCGGCAGTTGTACTGCGTCATCATGGAGGACATTCTCGATCAATTCGCCGAGCATCTGTTGCGGTCGGAACCCGCCTCACCGGGCCCCGCAAGCCGCTACGAGCGCGCGATGGATAGAATCTCGGAGACCGTCGAGAACATGGTCGCCCAGCTCTTCACGAAGCTCGGAAACGACGTGAACTCGACCTTCACTTGCCCCAGGGGTGCTTTCGACCG
>JAQGOE010000376.1 GCA_028293725.1 Gammaproteobacteria bacterium
CGAAGCTGACATCGGCGTGACCGCAATCTCCACTCTGCTGGCGACGCCCGGCGTCGAGGTTGTAGGCCCCCTCCCGCAAGAGATCCAATCCTACGTCTACTTTGAAGGTGGCATCGCCACAAACGCCGCGGCGCCGGACGCCGCCAGAGCTCTGCTCAAATTCCTTACCGAGCGCTCCACGGTGCGCGTTATCAAGTCGAAGGGCATGGAGCCCTGGTGAGGATTCAACTACACCGTCGAACACACGACAGAACTCGGGGTCTCGTCACCGGCGCTTTCGCGATCGCCTACGCCCTGTTCGAAATCCCGAGCGGATACCTAGTTAGTTAGGGCCCCACTAATCAGGCAGTGGGATAACCGCGCCCAGCCCGGCGTGATCGAACCGCTCCTTGAACGTGGCGAGGAAGACGGCGAACCCGAGCTCGCTGGTGCAATGTGAGGGAGCAACGCGCTCGACTTTCAAATCGTCATGCAAGATGCGCGCAACGCGCCCCACTTCCTCGCGCGGCGTCATCACCAGGTGGAAGCCACCGGTGACCGTGTACAGCCGCGGGTTTATCTTCGCGGCCTGTTGGAGAATGTTCTCCACGCCGGGATGTGAGCAGCCCACGACGACAGCCAGCCCTTTGGGCGTGCGAATCACGAGCGAGAGCTCGTTCATCTCCTGCGTTCCCGCCTTGTGCGACTGCGTGTTGATGACGAAGAAGCCGGGAAAGATCTCGGTCGTCTGCGCCACGATCTGGAAGTTCGCCTGCTCCCACGGCGTACCTGACATCCAGCGCTGCGGTTGCTTGCCTTCGTAGTAGTGGAGATCGGCCGGAAGGCTTGGGTCCCGTTCCAGAAATCCCGGCGGGAAACGCGCTTTGAAGAACGAGCCTTCCTGCGGAACATAGATCACGACGCCCGGATTCACCTTCAGAAGGTAAGCGAGCCCGGTGGTGTGATCGCCGTGTCGATGCGAGATGACAACGGCGTCGAGTCGCTTCAAGTCAATGCCAAGTTGCCCGACATTGTGCTCCAGGATGCCAGCGTCATTGCCGGTGTCGAAGAGGATGCGCTTGCCACCGTACTCGACGAGTGCGGCCTATCCCCAATCTTTCACGAGCTTGGAGGGGTTGCCGAATGCGTCGTAGAGCACGGTGACGCGACTCGTCGACTGGGCGCCCATGGCCACGCTGACTGGCGTGAGCCAGAGCGAGAGCGACAGGAGCGCAGCAACCGTGCACGACCGTGCGAACTTTTCCATGACAGCACCTTCGACCTTTCTATCGATGGGGCGCAGGCGCGTTTAGCGATTAGCGGCAAAGCGTATGCTTCGCCGTCATTTTGCGCAACGGAAAGGACAAGCCGTGTATCGCAGCTGTCGCCTTGCCTCTGCAGCAGCATTTCTGGTCCGCGTTGCCCAACGAAGATCATTCAACCCCCGTCGCGCTGCGCACCCCCAAACATCTCCAACGCCAGCGCCCGGAAGTTCTTCACCACCGCGCTGCCGGTATCCCTAGCCAGCGCGAGCCCAATTTCAGACACCGGAATCGGATCCGCAATCACGCAGCCCACCACAGCAGCGACGTTATGTTTGACAGCCGAGGCCGGCAGGATCGAAATACCCATCCCCGCCGCAACCAGTGAAATGAGAGTCGGCATCTGCCCCGCGGTCTGGCGGATGGTAGGAACGATCCCCGCATTACGGAGCATGCCAAAGATGAGATCGTGAAACCCCGGCGCATAGGCCCGGTCATACATCACGAAATCCTGTCCAGACAGCTCCTCCAGCCGTACCCGTTTTCTCTTCCCCAGCGGATGGAATGAAGGAACGACGAGCACGAACGGCTCGCGATGCACCGTGACGACCTCGAGTTGCGGATGGCCGCCGAGCGGCAGACGCAGGAACCCGATATCGAGCTCACCGGCCTCGAGCATCCGGATCTGCTCTGCCGTCAGGATATTGCGCAGTGAGAATTCGACTTCGGGATTCAACTCTCTGAATGGGCGGATGATGTTGGGCACGAGCTCGCTGCCGGCCGTGGAGATGAAGCCAATCCGCAGCAGTCCGAGTTTGCCGTCGGCCGCCAGGCGCGCATTGCGAGTCGCTCGATCCAACTGCGAGATCCCCGCGATGGCAGCGTCGCGGAAGGCGCGGCCGGCGGCGGTTAGCGTCGTCTTGCGCCGGTTCCGCTCCAGCAGCCGTACTCCGATTTCCGCCTCGAGCGCGCGAATCTGCAGGCTCAGAGCCGGCTGACTGAGATGAATCAATTCCGCTGTGCGGCCGAAGTGCAGGGTTTCCGCGATCGACAGGAAGGACCGGATCTGGCGCAGCTCCATCGACCCCTCTGATTTGAGTTCCCAATCACAGGAGCATATAAAATAAACTTCTCAAATATCTAGTGCCGGTGTGTAATCGGGCCATCGGCACAGGAGTGGTCTCGATGGCCCAGCAGCAACGCCCAGCACAGGTGTCCCGTTCCTGGACGACCCGCCGGGATGAGAAACGACGCCGCCTGCAGCTCGTGCGGACCTGGATGCAGGGACCGATATTGCAGCGGGAGCGCATCATCGAGGCCCTCGAGTCGCTCATTGTCAGCGGCGACCGTGTCGTCCTCGAAGGCGATAACCAGAAGCAGGCCGACTTTCTGTCTCGCTCTCTCGTGAAGGTCGACGCGGCTAGAATTCACGATTTACACCTCGTCATTTCGAGCATCAGCCGCCCCGAGCATCTCACGCTCTTCGAGCTCGGTATTGCCAGAAAGGTCGATTTCGCCTTCGCAGGCCCGCAGAGTCTGCGCGTGTCGCAGCTATTGGAGGACGGTAAGCTCGACATCGGCGCCATCCATACTTACGTGGAACTGTACGCGCGGTTACTCGTGGACCTTATCCCGAACGTGGTCCTCGTCTGCGCCGAAAAAGCCGATGCGGCGGGCAACCTCTATACGGGACCTAACACGGAAGACACACCGGTCATTGTCGAAGCCGCGGCGTTCCACGATGGAATCGTCATCGCGCAGGTGAACGAGATTGTCGATGAGTTACCGCGGGTCGACATACCCGGGTCGTGGGTCGATGTGGTCGTCGAGGCTGACAAGCCATTCGCCGTCGAGCCGCTGTTCACGCGCGACCCGCGCCTCATCAACGAGTTGCAAGTGCTGGTCGGCATGATGGTGATCCGCGGGGTCTATGAGCGCCACGAGGTTCACTCCCTGAATCACGGCATCGGCTTCGATACCGCCGCCATCGAACTGCTGTTGCCCACCTACGGAGAGTCACTCGGTTTGCGCGGGAAAATCTGCGAGCACTGGGCGCTGAATCCCCATCCGACTCTCATCCCGGCTATCGAGAGCGGTTGGGTCAAGAGCGTACATTCCTTCGGCAGTGAAGTCGGAATGGAGCGCTACATTGCCGCGCGCCCCGACATTTTTTTCACCGGGAGGGACGGCAGCCTGCGCTCCAACCGAGTCCTCTGTCAGCTTGCGGGGCAATACGCGGTAGACGCCTTCATCGGCTCGACCCTACAGATGGACGCCGACGCCAACTCCTCCACTGTCACCATCGGTC
>JAQGOE010000006.1 GCA_028293725.1 Gammaproteobacteria bacterium
CGCGCTTCGGTCGGCGGACTGCCCTCACCTTGCCGCTGTTGCCTCCTCCGCAGAAGAATTGATTATTCCCGTCGGACTCGAGTCCCGAAATAATCAATCCGGGAGGCATGTCGAGTGCCTCCAGGACCTGTCCCGTGCCCGGATCGATTCGCCTCAATTCGGTCTGTTCGCCTTCCCAGGTGGCGTGCCACAGCTCGCCATCGAGCCAGGTAACTCCGGTGACGAAGCGGTTGGATTCGATCGTGCGCAGAATCGCACCGGTTTCGGGATCGATTTGATGGATCTTACGGTCCCGATACTGTCCGACCCAGAGCGTCCCTTCGGCCCACGTGAGCCCAGAGTCGTTGCCGCCGCCGGGCGCCGGGATCGTGGCCAACACCTTGCCGGTGTTCGGATCGATCTTCTGGATGCGATCCTCGGCTAGCTGAAACAGGTGCTGGCCGTCGAAGGCCGTACCGGCATGCGCGGCGACGTCTATCGAGCGCAGCACTTTGCCGCTTTCGGGATCGAAGGCATTCAGCTTGTCTCCGGCGGCAAACCAGACCTTCTGGCCGTCGTAGGTGACTCCGGCCACGTTCTTGGCACCCGGAAAGGGGCCGTACTCGCGGACTATTTCGGCAGGTGATTTACTCATATGTCCCATCCTAGCCAATCGGCAACGGAACCGGGAGTAACAAGCTTGTCGTGAATCCCGGCATGGGCGGGGTCAACCAGCGACGGGCTCGCCCATGGCCGAAAGACTGCACCTTGCCTGTTGCGGCAAGAGAGTCGAGGGCCCGCTGCACGGTTCGCTGGCTCGTTGCGAGCGCAAGCGCAAGGGCCGAGCTCGACCAGGATTCGCCATCGGTGAGGAAGGCAAGTACAGCGGCATGCTCGTCTTCGACAGGCAGTGCTAGCACGACCACCTCACGTGCGCGACGCGGCGCCAGTGCAAAACCTTGCTTCGTCGCGCTTACGTTGGCCAGCGGTCGAAGCACTGTGCGAAGCCGCGCGAGTTCGACTCGCAACCGCGCGCGGTGCGACTCATCCGCTAGCTTCAATCTGAATGCGCGCGCGATGAGCATGTCCCTCGGTACGTCTCCCGGCCACGCTTCACACAGTGCGCGTGCGAGCGCGAACAATACCGGACGCTTTGCAAGTGAGATCACGGTGCCTGCGTGACGCACGACATTACGGCAGGCGTCCGCTATGAATGCTTTCGACGCCAGCAACTCCTCGACTTCGTCGAGGAGGAGGAGTCGCTCCTTACCGTTCGCAATCAGGCGGGCTGCGGGGGTGTTCAGGACGAGGAGTGCGCTTTCGACCTCTGCCGTCAGTGCAGGGATGCGTGCGTCGCGCGCCGCGCGCTCAGCCCTGGCGAGTGCCGCGCGCGCATCCTTCGTCCGGAGGCGTCGCATTCCGATTCCCGCGACCAACAGTTCGTGGGCGGTTCTCGAAGCGGGAGGCAAAGGCGCGGGGTCTAGCTTGGCTAGAGTACGTTCGGCCTCCTCGATTTGCCCGATCAGAAGGAGGCGCCTGGCCTCCAGGTACCGTGCGTGCGCGGCATTTACACCGTCGCCGTGACCTTCGAGCGTTGCCCGTGCTGCGTCGAGTGCTTTCGCGGGCCAACTCAGGTCTCGCGAGGCGAGTGCAATCTCGGCCTCGGCGACCACGCACCTCGCTCGGGCTACGGCTTCTTTCGGACCGAAGGCACGCGCGGCGCTTCGCAGAAGCGCTTTCGCTCGAACGAGATCGCCGAGCTGCGCCATCGCGATGCCTCGAAGCGCGAGAGCCGGTGCGTCTTCGCGCAGGGCGATCCGCTTCAATGCTCCTAGGGGATCCCCCGCGGCGAGCGCAAGCGCCGCAGCCGTGATCAGCGAGTCCATCGGAATCCCGTCACTCTTGTAACTCCCACCTTTCGGTACTTGGCGTTAAAACTATCTCACGACAGGCAAACGCCTGCGCAAAGGAGATATGACCGATGACTAAGCATACGACCGGGACACGTAAGGAGTGGCTCGCCGCACGGCTCGAACTGCTCGAGGCGGAGAAGGAGCTCACGCGGCGCAGCGACGAGGTGGCACAGCGGCGCCAGAAGCTGCCGTGGGTTCGGATCGATAAGGGGTACCGATTCGAGACCGACGTGGGGAACGTCTCGCTGGCAGACCTCTTCCAAGGGCGTTCGCAGCTCCTCATTTACCACTTCATGTTCGGGCCTGACTACACGGCCGGTTGCCCGTCCTGCTCGGCGATCGCGGACGGATTCGATGGCTTCGCCGTTCACCTGGCGAACCACGACGTCATGCTCTCGGCGGTGTCGCGGGCGCCGTTGGCGAAGCTGCAGGGGTACAAGCGGCGGATGGGGTGGACGTTTCCCTGGGCGTCCTCGTTCGGCAGTGACTTCAACTCCGACTTCAACATCGCGTTCACCGAAGAGCAACAGCGCGAGGGAGGTATCGAATACAACTACCGACGTGAGCCGGCAATGGCGCGTGACCCGGCGACGCCACGTGAGCCGTCCGCACCTGTCGTGCAGATGGCGGCCACGACCGGAACCGACGTGCCCACGTATACGCGCGACAGGCCGGGTGCGAGCGCGTTCGTGCTTGAGGACGGCGTGGTTTATCACACCTATTCCACCTATGCGCGCGGGCTGGATGGCCTCTGGGGCATGTACCAGTGGCTCGATCGCGCCCCCGCCGGACGCAACGAGAAGGGCATCTGGTGGCGCCGCCATGACGAGTACGGCAAGCAGCGAGGCTAGCCGTGAGAGTCATTGACACAAGCGGGGGACGGGAGGTCTTGCGACGGATGTTGTCCGAGCGAGATTCCCAGCAAGCGTTCTTCGTCGTCGCGGCGCTGCTCTTCGCCGCCAGTTCGGCGGTGACGGTCGTGTGGTGCGAGTCCATGTCGGCCATGGGAGAGATGCGGATGCCCGGCGGCTGGGCAATGTCGATGGCTTGGATGCGGATGCCCGGTCAGACGTGGCCGGGCGCCGCGGCTTCGTTCCTCGGCATGTGGGTCGTGATGATGGTAGCGATGATGCTGCCGTCCTTGACGCCAATGCTTTGGCGCTACCGTAAGGCCGTTGGCAGGGCAGGCGACGCTCACCTCGGTTGGCTGACCGCGTTCGTAGGCGGAGGCTATTTCTTCGTGTGGGCCGTGTGCGGAGTGGCCGTTTTTGCTCTGGGCGTGGGGTTGGCGGCGATCGAGATGCGGCGGCCGGCGCTCGCGGGCGCCGTCCCTCTCGCGGTGGGTGTGATCATTCTGATCGCGGGCTGCCTCCAATTCACGGCGTGGAAGGCGCGTCAGCTTGCGTGCTGCCGGGCGGTGCCTGGGTGCGGCTGTACGGTGCCGGCCGACACTGGTGGGGCGTGGCGTTACGGCCTGCGCCTCGGACTACACTGCAGCTACTGCTGTGCCTGTCTGACGGTGATCCTACTGGTCATCGGTGTCATGGACCTTCGCGTAATGGCTGCCGTGGCGACGGCCACCACCGTCGAGCGTCTCGCGCCGTCCGGTTATCGCGTCGCGCGAGCTACCGGGGTTGTTGTCGTTGGGGCAGGTCTGCTTCTAGTCGCCCGAGCCGCGGGGCTCGTGTGACGCAATGGCGTGGGCAAGAACCCAGCTGCGGCGTCGGCCGGTGGCTACCTCACTGACCAGTGCGAAACCGAGTCCATGCGCGAGTCACGACCCGCGAGTACTCCAGCGTTATCGCGGAATTGGTCACCAGTCTGGCGCGGGTCGCGGCATCCGGATAAACACTTGGATCGCTGCTGAGAGCGGTGTCGATGAGAGGCAATGAGGCGGCATTGCCGTTCGGGTATTTGATGTAGTTGGAGATTGCCGCGCTCACCTCCGGGCGCATCAGGTAGTTCATCCAGATTTCGGCATTGCGCGGGTGCGGGGCGTCCGCGGGGATCGCCATCATGTCCAGCGTCATCAGCGCTCCTTCCCGTGGAATAAAATAGGCAATGCGGGCGCCGGTGGCGGCCTCCAACGCGCGGTGGCGCGCCGCCGTTACATCTCCGGACCAGGCAAGGGCCAGACACAATTCGCCGTTGGCCATGGGCGCAATGAGGTTGAACTCAAAGTGAGTTATGTAGGGGCGGATCGTTTGTAGTAACGCGGACGCGGCGGCGACGTCCTCGGGGCGGTGCCGATTGGGGTCCCGGCCGAGATAAATGATGGCCGATTCGATGACGTCCAGAGGTGAATCAACGACGGCGATGCCGCAATCCCGCAGTTTCTGCGCGTTCTGCGGATCGAAGAGCAACGCCCAGCTATTCGTCACATCAGGTCCCAGCCGCGCCTGTACCCGCTCGATGTTGTATCCAAGGCCGGTCGTAGACCACATATACGGAATGGCATGCAGGTTGCCGGGATCATGGATCGCCATACGGCGCATGATCTCCGGGTCCGCATTCACCAGGTTGGGCAGTAACTGCTTGTCGAGCGCACGGTATACTCCGGCGCGCAGCTGGCCGTCGAAGAAGTTCTCCGACGGTATCACGATGTCATAGTTTGAATGGCCCGTGAGCAACTTCGTCTCGAGGATTTCGTTGTTGTCGTAGGTGTCATAGCGCACCTCGATGCCGGTTTCCTTCTCGAAGTTGCTGATGGCCGTGGGAGCGATGTAGTCACTCCAGGCGTACACGTTGAGGATCTTTTCGTCATTGTTTGTAGCGGGCATTGACTCGCTGCCGTGCCCGCTGCAAGCTGCAAGGACGAGAAATACTCCGGACATCATGAGTGCCAGGCAAGTCTTCATCGGCACGCGCTCCCCGGGATGACAACGGGACCAGGTGGTGGATCCTCGGCCTGATCAGCCTGTCCAATCTTGGCAGCTACTACGTTTACGACGCAATCGCCCCCGTGGCGGATCTCCTGCATCGGGAACTCGGTTTCAGTTACGCGGATGTAGGTTCCCTCAACGCCATCTACAGCCTGCCGAACATTTTCATCGCACTGCTGGGCGGTATCCTGGCGGATCGATATGGCGCGGCGCGCGTGTCGGTGTGGGCGGCGGTAATTTGCTTTGTTGGCACGTTGCTGACGGCGATCGGCCCGCACCTGGGGCTCATGATGCTTGGCCGGTTCCTGTTCGGGGTCGGCGGTGATACGGCGTTTGTCGCGATGCTTACCGGGCTCGGGCACTGGTTCATCGGGCGGAGGTTGGGTGTCGCAATGGCGATTTTCTTCAGCGTTGCGCGCCTCGGGTCTTATCTCGCGGATCTGTCGCCGGAAATTTTCAAGCCGCTTTATGACCGGGGATGGCAGCCACCGCTGGTGCTGTCGGCCGCTGTCGCTGGAATGAGCCTGCTCGCGGCAATGGGTTACGCAATGATCGATCGCCGGCGCGTGCTCGCGACAGGCCCGATGCAGGAGCTACGGAGGATGCAGCTGCCCACCGGGCTCGACGGTCGCCTCTGGGGCTTGCTCCTGATGGGCATGCTTTTCTATGCGGTGGTATTCCCATTTCGCAGCACGTTCTCCATTGAATATTTTCAGGGAGCCAAGGGGCTATCGCTCCAGGAAGCCGGTATAGCCAACAGTTGGGTGTTCTTCGCCGCGATCTTTGCCAGCCCCGTTTTCGGATGGCTCGCCGACAGAACGCGGCACAGAGCGGCACTCCTCGTCTTTGGCATGGCCTGTTTGACGGTCAGTTTCTACATCCTGGCTGTTACCGGCTGGCCGCTGTGGACGACCACAGCGCTCGTCGGGGTCAGCTATTCGCTCGTGCCGGCGGTCATCTGGCCCGCCGTATCAGATCAAGTGCCGGTGTACCGGCTTGGGGCCACACTCGGCCTCATGACCATACTGCAGAATATCGGCATGGCCGCGGCGAATGTGATCGTCGGCTGGCTCAACGATCAGGCGCACGCCGGCCTGGGCAATCCGTCAGGGTACCTGCCCATGATCTGGTTCTTCGGCGTTCTGAGCCTGCTCGGCACGCTCATCGGTTCGTGGCTGTGGTCGCGCCCGGCGGTGCCGGCGCGGCGAGTTGCGCTTTGACCCATTCCTGGAAGGCGGCAATCAGATGCTCTTCGGGCATGACCACGCCGTGTTGGTGAGGTGCGGCATGTAAGCCGCGTTGATTGAGCTCGCAGACGTCAGCGTCTTCCTTCATCACCATATTCGTGAATTCCACGGCGCTCGAAATGTCGCGGGCGGGATCCTGCAAAGTCTCCGGCCGG
Source organism: Gammaproteobacteria bacterium (assembly GCA_028293725.1). Next base: position 6,177 of record JAQGOE010000006.1, read on the forward strand.
AAGAGAAATTCAACACTGAGCTCGGTCTGTTCGGTTGCAAGGGGTCGCAGCCTCACGATACGCACGTAATCGGCATGGGCCACGATGAATGCCGACGGGAGGCAGGTCATGTAAACCTGGCCGGTCCTCCTGTCCGAATCACTCAAGTCGGGAAACGGAACTCCGACCGGCTTGCCATCCATCGTCCAGGACTGCGCGCCATGGCGCAGGCCGCCCCGGTACTGCGGATCGTCATTGTCGGCGTGTTGCTGCCAGTGGGGATCATCTCGCTCGTCCTGCAATCCCCGCGCGAAAATAGGCACGAGCTGCGATAAGCGCGGATGTACGCCAGGACAATGCAGGCACTCGTTGTAATTCTCCCAAAACACCTTCCAGTTGCAGGCGACAACCTTACGAAACGTGTGACCTGAGACGAGCTCGGCCAGGCGCCAGCTGTCGAATCGTTGCAGCGGCTGATCGAAATGGTTGCCGAAGGACGGCGGCTCAGGGGTCAGCGCGACGAATACGAGGCTATTCCACTCAGTGACGGCGACCTTGTAGAGGGAGAAGTTCTCGAGCTCGAAACCCTCGGGATGCAGATGCGAGGAGGTTTGTCGCAGCTGTCCCTGCAGTCCATAACGCCAGTTGTGATATGGACAGACTATCCCGGCCGGCGGAAACTTCCCCTGGGTGTTTTGGCAAAGTGCCGCTCCGCGATGACGGCAGGTGTTGTAGAAGCCGCGCAGTACGCCAGTCTCATCGCGCACCAGAAAGATTGACTGATCGCCCAGTTCGAAGGTTCTGTAGGATCGCGGCGCGGGGATCTCGCTAGAGCGACACGCGTACACCCAGTTATTGCGCCAGATGCTGGCCATCTCACGCTGGTGATGCGCATCGTCCAGGTAGTAGGAGGTTGGCAGACCGTCCGCAATCTTTGTGAGTCCGGCGTAGCCTGCATCATGTTTAACGGAGGATTTACGCGTATTCATGACGGCGTAGTCTAATCCTTGGTCGCTATGGCGGTACGTAGCGAGCGATCAAACATTGCGCCGTAGCCCAGATATTGTTGCTCGGTTGAGGTGGGATAGCCCAGTTGCACTGATTCCACCGCGCCGCCCTTGCCGGTGCGCGCCGACAACTGCGCGTTGATGCCGGCCCAATAGGTCGGGAGACCGAGTTTCTGGTAGCGCGCCACGACCTGGTCACGCAGGGCGGGGTCGAAATGAACCGCGTACTTGTCGATCAGGAGTTTGATGGCGGCGTAGTCGCCTTCGGCCTTGATGCGCATCAGTTCGGCCAGCAGGATGCCCACACCCTGGCGCGCCTTTTGGTAGTCGCGTACGCGTATGTAGGTCTTGCCGTCGCGGTCGAATTGCTCGATGGCGTCGGGAATCCGCGCGCGAATGAAATTCACGATCAATTGACGGTCGCGCTGGTGATCCTCTTCGACTGTATCGCCCTTGCGGATGGAGCGCAGCTGGGTCAGAGGCGCCATGACCGAGCGATCATACATCGCCCGGGCGACTTCCTCCTGGTCGGAGATCAGGCCAAGCTCCTTCAGTTTCGGGTCCCAGACGTTCCACAGCGCCATCAGGTCCGCGCGCGCCTCCTCGAGCGTGGAGAAGTACTCCTTGAGATAGGTTTCCGAGCCTCCCTTGAGTCGCTCGCTCAATTGCCCGGAACCGTGGCCGATGACCTCGTGCAGCGCTGTCAGCAGATTGCCAGCCTCCTCGCCGTACTTTAAGTCGCGGGCCGCAATCTCGGGCGAAGCGGCAAATTCGGCAAACACGACATGACCGGTGGCGCTGGTGAGCGCACGCGAGCTGCTCATGAACAGGAAGTTTTTGGTACCGTACTTTTCGTGTATCTGGTTTTCGTTGGGAAGATTGTCACCGATGGTCGTGACACCGAAATCGCCAGTCTCGACCAGTGTCTCAATGGCCTTCACCACTGGCGGCTTGATGGATTGTTTCTTGTACTTTGCATCCCAGGGCGCGCGCTGCTCAAAGTATTCAGCGTTCGCCGCCAGGCGTGACAGGAGTGCCGTGGTGGGAGCATCGGTGATGCTGACAAACGCCTGGGAGCTCCCCTTCGCGCCACGAGCGTCGCGATAGATTTCGACGAAGCCGTCATCGAAATCCACGGTGGCGTCGTTCTGCACCCAGTCGGTGCCGAACTGCAGCCAATTGGAAAACTCACCGGTCCGATAAAACCGGATCAGATCGCCGATCACCTTGGCTTGCGCGGGGTCGGCGACTTGTTGCGCCTTGGAGAGATAGTCGATCGCGCGGCGCAGATACACTGCATACAGTCCCGAAGGGACCTTGCCGTCTGCGGTACCCGCCCGATAGACCTGTTCTACCAGTGTTCCGTCCTTGCCTTTGACGACCCTCGAGTTGAGCGGGTACCGATCCTTGAAGCTCTTCAGATCCGTCTCGCTGACTTCCGCGTAGAAGGTGTTGGAGCTCGACTGGATGAGGTCCTTGCCGGGTCCGGGACTCTTCGCCGTCAGCATCGGCTCGAATTGCGGGTCGAAGAATGATGCGCGCAGTTGTACGAGTTCCCGATCCAGGGCCGCAGTGTCCTTCAGTGGGGGCAGATCGCCATAAGAAGTAGCAAATGCACCGGCGGTCTGCGCCTCGTGTGCGGCTGCGCTCAGGTCCTCGAAGCTGAAGGAGGGCAGGAACTTCTGTGAGGTGGTCTCGTTGTGGTTGCCGCGGTTGGCCCAGAACAACTTGGTAAAAGTCCGGATCTTCTCGTACTTCGAGGGCGCTGTATGGGCGACTGTGCCTTCGAGTAACCGCTTCTGGCGTACCCCAAACCGCGAAAACTGGTCGTAGACGATGGGATCGGTGGCGATGGCCGCCTGGGTCAGCCAGTACGCCAACTGTTGCTGCCGGGCGTTGAGCGAACTGAAGCTCTTGGCCTCCACGCGGACGAAGCCCGTGTCGTCGGCGCGATCCACTACCACGCTGGGAGCGGGTTGTGTGGCTTGGATTATCGGCGCCATCAGTAGCGCAGTGACGACAGGCAGGTATGCGAGAGTCTTCATTCCATTTAACTCGTTATGTCGGTGCGGATGCCGATGCTATTCCTGGTTTTGCGGGATAGCCACTGCAGCGGATTCGCGCTCCGCGGCGATCAGGCGGGCGAGTTGCCGGCGGAACCGCAACGGTCCCGCATCGACGGCGATATCGATGTTGGGAGTGCGGCGGTGGGTCATGCCGATCTGCACGGCCTTCAATACCGCCTGGTCTTCCTTGAAAACTTTGCGAATGCCGTCGGTCATCGCCTCGGAGACCGCGGCGTCGCCCGGGGCGAAGTTGCGAGTTTGAAACCAGAAGTACCGCGTATTCGCGTCGTCGACCGGTGTCATGAAGTTATATGAGTTCATGACGAACGCCTGCGGGTGGGATTGCGCCGCCGGGCCTCCAGCGCCGCTGGGAACGAACACTGCCTGGATTATCGCAAGGCAGGGGTAACGCACCTCGTAGTGCTGCAGCCGATCGCATCGCCCGGAAAATCTGGTGAACTGGCTGTAGAAAGGCGCCACTTCCACGTCACGCGTCCAGCGCGTCACGGCCAGGCCACTGCCGTTGGCATTGGCGTGAATGTCGACGGGTACATTCGCGGATGCCGTATCGGCGATCGATGACTGGTGGACCCAGGCGACATGCGACGGATCGAGCAGATTGTCAGTCACATAGAGATAGTGGCATTCGACATCCATTGTGTCGCCGCTGTTTCTTCCCCAGGCCGGGTCGCTCCACTCCGGGATCGGAAAGATTTTGGCGGGGTCCGCAAGTTGCGGATCGCCCATCCAGATCCAGATCATTGCGTACCGAGAGATCACCGCATAGGCGCGTACTTGTGCGCCGCGTGGGATCCGGTCCGAGCCCGGCGCGCGGCGACACTGACCGAGCGCGTCGAAGGTGAGCCCGTGATAGCCGCATTCGAGCCAGTCGCCTTGAATACGCCCGCGCGACAGCGGCAACTTGCGGTGTGGGCAAGCATCCTCCAGGGCTGCCGGTGTTCCGTCTGCTTGACGGTACAACACGATTGCTTCGTCGAGCACTTTGATGGGCAACGGGACCTGCCCGAGATCTCTGTCCCAGGCTGCTACATACCAGGCGTTTCGCAGAGCTTCCATGGTGAGCCGCTACAATGTGTTGGAGGGTGTTCATAGGATGATACCTGACCCGCCCGTGACCGCCTGGGAACGCGTGGCGGCGGCAGCGGCGCTGACCGTGCCATTAAAAATAGTTTCCTGTGAGTAAAAATTGTGGTAACTATGGAGCCTCCCGATGAGTTGCCGGGCAAGCCGGATCGCCACTAAAAAAACACGGACGGCGAGTGCGGGGTGAGTGTTGCCGATCTATCTATAAAGTCGAACAGGGATCCTTCATGCACGCACGTTCCAAAGTGTCTTGTGCGATCGCCGCTATTCTCGGTGGCAGCGCGACCGGTCAGGCCGTTGCCGCAAGCGCGGCAGATGCGGAGTCCAGCGCCGACCAGATCCAGGAAGTTACGGTGACCGCACAGCGCCGCACCGAGAATGTGCAAAACGTTCCAATCGCGATCCAGGCGCTCACGGGCGACACCCTCGAACAACTGCATGCGACGACCTTTGATGACTTCATCAAGTATCTGCCCAATGTGACCGCGCCCTCTGCGGGTCCTGGCCAGTCGCAGATCTTCATGAGAGGCCTCAGTGTCGGAAGCGACGGGACCCAGTCCGGCGGCTCCATCAGCGGGTTTCCGAACGTGGCGATCTATCTGGACGACCAGTCCGGCCAGCTCCCGGGTCGGAATCTCGATATTTACGCGGCAGACCTCGAGCGCATTGAAGTCCTCGAAGGGCCCCAGGGAACCCTGTTCGGCGCGGGGGCCCAGGCCGGCGCGATCCGCTACATTACGAACAAGCCGAAGATCAACGTGACCGAGGGTAGTGTCACCGCCGGTTACGGGATCACGGCCGGTGGCGACCCCAATACCGACATCACGGCCGTGCTCAACCTGCCTCTGATCGCGGACACGCTCGCGGTCCGCGGCGTGATCTACAACGACAAGCGCGGCGGTTACATCAACAACGTACCGGCGACCTTCACTCGCAAGTCGACCGACCTGGGCATCGGCTACGCGCACTATCCGGACGGTTGCAGCTCCGCAGCGGGCGGGACGCCTTGTCAGGTTCCCCCGAGTGCCGCCCCGATCAACAACAATGCCATCGCGGGCCGCGCGATCAATCCCGCGACCTACACAGGCATGAGGGTTTCCGCGCTCTGGAACATCAACGACGACTGGAACGCTCTGCTGACACAGAGCTATCAGAACCTCGATGCCGAAGGTGTGTTTTACCAGATGCCGAACAGCTCGGACGGCCAGCCGCTGCCCAAGCAGTCCGTCACGCTCTTCAACAACTCATACGACAAGGACAAGTTCGAGAATACCGCCTGGACCATCAACGGGAAAATCGGCCCTCTCAAAGCCGTGTACACGGGCGCGTACCTCGTGCGCAATGTCAGCCAGGTGCAGGATTACACCAACTACGCGCGCGGCGTATACGCGGACTATTACCAGTGCCACGGCGCGGAGCCGGCGAACGGGTTGGCGTCGACCTGCTTCTCGCCGGCCACCACCTGGAATGAGACCGAGCGCAATACTCACCAGAGCCATGAGATCCGGCTCAGCACGCCCGATGACTGGCGCCTGCGCGGCATCGTGGGCGCTTTCTGGGAGGAATTGAAGATCGAGGACCAGTTGAACTGGCTCTACAAGACCTTGCCGGCGTGCACCGATACCGTTACCACCGGATGTTTGACGGACGTCGGGCCCGCGACGGACGCGACCGTTTCGAATCCAAACATACGCAACGACAATGTCGCCTTCTTCAACGATGTCCAGCGCGGCTATCGCCAGGCGGCGGCCTTTACCTCGATCGACTTCGATATCATTCCCAAGGTGTTGACCATTACGGCCGGAACGCGCTACTACCATTTCAACAACACAGAGACGGGCGCGGTCACGGGCAGTTTCGGCTGTTATGAGGCCGGCGCCGCTCCGTGCCTGGCGTCCGCGACCAGCATCAATGACGAAAATCTCCGCACCACGTACAAGGGATTCAAGAGCCGGGCGAATCTGACGTGGCACATCTTCCCCGATGTGCTCGCTTACTACACCTGGTCGCAGGGCTTCCGTCCGGGCGGATTCAACCGGTCGACCGCGTGCTACCAACCAGGCATCAATAACGTGCCGCTGTACTGCTCGCCGAGCTCGTTTACCTCCGATGCCCTGACGAATAACGAGCTCGGTTGGAAGACGCAGTGGTTCGGCCATCGCCTGCAATGGAACGGGGCGATTTACCAGGAAGACTGGAAAAACGTCCAGGTGAATCTCTTCGATCCGGGTGTGCTCGGCAATGTCGGCTTCGGCACGAACGGGCCGACTTACCGGGTGCGCGGTGTCGAGACATCGTTGATCGCGGTGATTGTTTCAGGCTTGACGGCGGAGGGCGGGGCTTCCTGGAACCACAGCGAGCAGACCAACTCCCCGAAGGTGTTTGCGAACAATCCCGCGCTGCTGACGGATCCGGCAACCGCAGCGGAGTACGGGCAGCCAGTCCCCAATATTCAGAGTCCATTCGGCGCGATCGGCGGTCCGGCCGCCAATGCGCCGCCGCTGCAGTTCAATTTCCGCTTGCGGTACCAATGGGCGATCAGCAGCTACAACGCCTTCCTGCAGGCCGGCGCTACCCACACCGGACATTCCTTCACTCAGTCCAGCAGCAACCCGACACTCTCGGTGGGCGCGAACGTGAGCACCACGCTGCTGAGGTTCGAGAACCCGGCGTATTCGGAGTTCGATGCTTCGGGCGGTATCGCGAAGGATGCCTGGAACGTCGAGCTGTATGCGCAGAACCTGACCAACGTGAACAAGAGCGTATTCACTTCGACCACGCAGTTCGTGCCGGCGGAGGTCATCACGCGGCCGCGGGTGCTGGGGCTGAAGTTCGGGTATAAGTTCTGAATGGCGGAAGGTTGGCCCGGGATAGGACCAACGCACCCACTACGAGGATCTCCCACAGGCTCAGCGAGCCACCACCACCACCACCACCGCCACCGCTGTTAGAACTGGTGGCCGAGGGAGGGGGCGGAGGAGGCGCTGTCTGCGGATTCGTGACGGTGACGTGCATCGTTGCGGGCGCCGACCTACCGGCGCCGTCGACGGCTGACACAGTGACGGTTGCAGTTCCTCCCTGGTACTGCGCGGCCGTGACCGTCAGTGAGCAGGTCAGTGTCGCCGTACCACAATTGGAAGGAGAAACCGTAATTCCCGGGCTCCCGGCGGTAGCCACCGACGCCGGGACCAGAGTGCCGTTGGTACTCGCTACCAAAAAGTGTAGAGCTCCGGTGCCGCTGACGGTGAAGGGCAGAGCCGAGGATGTTGTTGTTGAGCTGGCGTCGATCGAGACGTCGGACAAGGCCGTCATCGTTGGCACCGGAAAGGTGGCTAGCGCGCCCATCGCATCTATGCGTCCGTAGCCGAACGTGCCGTCGGGTACGCTCGCGCCGAGTTGGGCGGCTCCCGTTACAAGAGCCGACACGAGTTGGGCAACGGTCAAATTCGGGAATGCGCCCCGGATCAGTGCCGCAACTGCCGCGGCATTTGGAGCCGAGGCGGAAGTGCCGTAGAAATTGCCATCCGGAAACAGTGTGGATGCGAAGTACGTTCCCGCGGCGTCGACGTTGATTCCATCGGGAGCGACCAGGACAGGAGCCTGGATTTTTGCCGGGCTGGGGAAGGCGACCGTGATAGGTCCGACGGGGCTGAAGGCCTCGATGTTGTTGCCGACACCGTCCGAGCCATTGACAGCCCCGACGGTGATCACACCGGGGGTGAACGCTTGCGGCGAGACTATAGCGCCCGGTGTCGACACGGAAAGGGCGGTGAGACCATCGCCACCGACCCAGAGCTTCAGGAACTTACCGGCCAGCGAGGCGTCGGGTGTGGCGATACTGACAATGTTGTTTCCCGGATAGATAGTGATCGACTGGGTGATCACTGCATCTGTTCTGCCGGTTGACGACAGGCACCCGGACTTCGTGGGGTCGGTCGCATTCGTCCAGTAGAGGTCGAAGTTGCTGACGTTTTGCCCGGCAGGATCTGCCCAGGCGAACGTTACCGGGACCGAGATAGCGCCCGATGGGGTGATAGTCAGGATCTGGCTTGCGCCACCGGCGAATTGGTTCACGAAGTTGTCGACCTGGGAACTGCCGTGACAACTCAACGGAGAGGGGCTCGGGGAGGTGACGGCAACCGGCGTATAAGAGCCCTCCCAATAGCTGCCGTTGGCGTTGCCGGCCGACGTGAATAGTGCGACGTTGGGATTCTGCGCGAGAAACTGGCTGAGTGCCTGCACATCAGTGCCACCCGACGACATGGGGTCCTGATCCAGGAACATGAAGTCATCGACCATCACTGAGGCGCCGGCGTGGACGAACTGCTGCAGGCAGGCGGTATATTGCACAAAGGTTTGTGACTCGCAGAAAGCGAGGCCCGCATTCGGCGCAACGGCGTGCACTTCCTCCAGCAAAGCCGTGCCCTCGTCGGCGAACTGGCTGTTCGAGCCGCCGGCGGCGCTCGTGACTACAGTCACGGCGGGCAACTCGTGGCGCCCCTGTATGGTGCTGAGGCTGGCAATACCTTGCGACTGCACGCCGACAACGACGCCACCTCCGCCGCCGCGGGCTTGGGCGACGAACTGATCTGCGTGCATTATGGTGAGACCGTTCCCATCGATCACACCGGCGGCCGGAGATGCCGCTGTGGACTTTTGAGAGGGGCGCGGAATGTGCCTGGCGTAAGAAGGAAGCTTCACACGCGTCACGGCGGCAACGGCCGCCAGGCTCGGAAGCGCAGCAGGAGCGATCCAACCTTCGACGACGCACACGGGCGGCAGAACGGTCGCGACATTTACCGACAGTCCGGCGGCGGCGAGGGCGGCAGTGGGCGCGCCGGACGAGCAGTTGTAGTGGACGTCGGCCTCGACTCGCCCTCGCTCGTCGAAGCGCGCTATGTTGGCGGAGTTGGCGGCGCCAACAGCGCCGTTCAGACGGGCGTCATAGACCGACTGTAGCTTGGCGGAAACTCGTGCGCGCCACTCTTCTGCGGCGCCGGTGTTCCGCGGGCTGATCGTTAGAAAAAGCGCGGCGGCTCCGGACAGAATTGCCGCCAACAGCCCAGAAACCTGTGTTGTACCCCCCATCCATCTGATTGTGCCTCAAGCGCCGTGTTTGGCCTACCCTTTTCCGGCAGCTATCGGGATCCAGATATCGACACCGCCATCGCCCGTGCGGGGATCGAAAGTCTCTTTGTGCCGCTCGATGCTGGGCGCATCGGCGCTCGCCAGCTGATGCGCGGGTAGCCATTCATCCCAGATGGCCGCGTAGGTTTGCTGGATGGTGGATATATGCTCCCGATGTTCGAAGATGGCGTAGCAATGCGCTGGGATCGACACGCGCACACAGTCTGGCGGCAGGTGCGAGAACGCTGACACTTCTGCCGCGCAGATATAGTCAAAGCCTCCATCCGCGTCGACATTGGATGCCACGCCGAGCGGAATTCCGGGACGTCGGTGAGTAATACCTGACGCAAGGGTCATGAATCGTTGCCATTGACCGGGAATACCGGCGATGGCGTCGTAGGAATAGTGGGCTGGCAACCCAACAGCACGGATTTCCGGAGCGTCTGCTAGCCGTGGGCTGTTTACTTCAACAGCGCCGTGACTTGGAGCGGTCATGGGCCCAACGATGACAAGTCCATCCAAAGAGCCCGTACTGCGCACCGATTCCGGGGCGACGCCGAACTGTTGTCGGAACGCGCGCGTGAACGCTTCGTGGGATGAGTAACCACTTTGCAGGGCGAGGTCCAGGATGTCGGGTGCCCCTCGCGCTAACTCCCGCGCTGCCTCGGTCAGGCGTCGCCCCCGCGTGTATTGCATAACGGATAGATTCGTCGTCTGACCGAATGCATGTGCCAGGTGATATTTGCTGACTCCGCATGCCGTTGCGATCTCTTCTAACGTCAGGTCGCGGCTGTGGTTGCGCTCAATGACAAAGAGGGCTTTTCGGGTCACCGACATGGCCGTGATACTCCGCGGAACATTGGGTGATCGGGATTGTAGGCCCCTCGGCGGTGGGCTGCTTGATCGCGGTTGCGGTCGGCCCGGGCGGTCAACTTCCCGCTATTCTGGAAAATCCGTCCATACTCCAGTCCTCGCTGCCCGCGCCATGGTGAACGAAGAATAACCCGTCCGGGTCGTATTTCGCCTTTACGGCAAGCAGCCGGGAATAGTGCTCACCCCAATGCGAGTGTTGCCAGTCGCGTTCGAAGAAGTTGCTTTCGGAATAATAGGACCCCATGCGCGGGGCTAACTCGCGCAGTTCCTGCATTGATTTGCCGACGTCCAGTGCTATTCGATTGGCCTTCGCCGGATCAGGGGCGGTAGCACCCGGCAATCCGGGATAGGCGGGCGGGCCGCCATCGGCGACGATCGCGAGCGCGAAGGCATCCATTACCCCGGGGTTGGTGGCAGTGTCGCTGGCTGCCGCGATGGCTTCGGGCGGTGCGCCGGCCAGGCCCTTGTTGAAATGGAGTCCGATGTCATGGTGCCGGCTGCCGGCAAACAGCGCGGCGGCCAGCCGCGCACGTTGGGATGGCTGCAGCAGGGTCGAAGGCAGCCATGCGGATTCGTAGGCGTAAAGATAACTCCCCACTTGTTCCTGGTCCCCTCGCCACCAGGCATGGGTGGCGGGAGCGCCCGCGCGTGAGTCGCCGACCATGGAGCCGCCGTGCGTCTTATGCCAGGCGGGATCCCACCAATTACGGGAGCTGCCCGCGCCGACCCACAGTGCGTCACTCACGCTCAATTCCGGATCAGCCCTGACCTGGTCGAAGAACGGTTTCCAGAGCGAATTCACCTGTTGATCGTCGAGGCCCTGACACACCAGGGACAGTCCGAGGGTGTTATCCGGGCGGACGGAGACTTGCTCGCCCCAGTGCGGATTGAAAAGGGAGTCGGCGTAAAAATCGATGAACCGCGCCAGCAGCCTTCGGTAGGCAACGTCCGACTTCGCCTTGATGGCGCCCTGGACACCACCGAAATTCTCCGGAAGCGGGTGCGTCTTCAAAGTAACTCGGGTCACGACTCCCCAGTTGCCGCCGCCGCCTCCTTTGAGCGCCCAGTGTAGTTCGGGATCGGAACAGGCATTTACAGTGCGCAGACGTCCGTCAGCAGTGACAATCTCCGCTTCGAGCAGGCTGCTCGCCGCGGTTCCAAATCCCTTCGAGAAGGACCCGAAGCCACCACTTTGGATCAACCCTGCGACGCCGACCGTCGCGCATCCTCCGCCTTGTACGTAACGACCCGCCTGCGTCGTCACGGCATTGTAAGCGTCGATCCAGACTGCGCCTGACTCGATACTGACGGCCGCGTGAGGTTGCATACGACCTTCGCACCCGTGCGGGACGAACGAATCATGCAACTCGATCCGATTCATGGCGCGAGTCCAGACGAGGAGCGAGTCCGGCGCGTTGGAGGTACCTTGATAGCTGTGTCCGCCGCCTTTTATGACGAGTCGCAAGTTATTGTCGCGAGCAAAATTCACGGCGGCAACTACATGGGATGGCTGTCGGGCCGCGACGGCATAGACGCTAGGCGAGGGTTGCCACGCGTTCAACCATCCGGAGACCTGCGTTCCACCCGGCTGATCGCCGATGTAGAAGGGATTTGTCAGGTTTTGAACGGCCTCGCGACAACTCGCGTCCCCAGGTCCCCGGTCGCAGGCACCGAACAGCGGGGGCACCTCGAGAAGATGGCCGTCGACGGCCGTTTTCAGGCGTTGCCAGGCTGCCGGGGCTGGCCAGGCAGCGTCCGAGGGTCGAACGCGGCGCACGGGTTTGAGTCGGGTCGCCGCTCGCAACAACGATCCTGGGGTGCCCATCACCAGTCCCAGGGCGACTGCGCCTTTGAAGAGATTCCGCCTGTGCATGTCTCACGCTCCGTGTCGGTGAGCGGCTAATTAACCCCAACGAAGCGTCGACGACCATTAACTTGGGATGAGCGGGACGAATGCGAGATGAGCGGGCTAACTCGCCTTGTCGCGCCGATCTTTGGCGAGCACCACCGTGTCGAAGAGATCGTAGTCCGACGTAGGTGATCGGTCCGCACCAACCGCGTGGTAGTAGCGCATGGTGATGGAGGTTTTGCCGTTCGCGACACCGGGGTCCAGATCGAACACGGCGACGCCGTAACCGGTCGCCGTGTCGCGGCGTGCGGACCAGATGGCGTCTTCGACGGCGTCCGCGCCGGCTTTCACGAAGACGCCTGGGGTTCGGCCGGGCACGGGCCGGTTCGGCTTGGTGGTGACTTTGGCTTGCGGCAACCCGCTTTGCGGACTTACACCGTACACATCGAGCGGCGCGCTGGTGCCGCCTCCACCCAGGATCAGGTGAATGGTGCCGTGGCTGGTGTCAAATCGACCCCCGGCGGGTTCGGTAGTAAGGACCGGCCGCGGTTGGCAGGTGTCGACGGTGGTCCCGGTGGCCGCGTCGCGTCCGACGTTATGGTTACAACCTCGCACGGGCCAACTTCTTTCGTAGTCATGGTCATGGCCGCAGAGGACGAGGTCCACTCCATACCGGTCGAAGAGCGGCAGCCAGGTCTCACGAATTCCCTTGTCGCAGCCGTTGCCGCGCTGCGCGGAGCTCATTGCGTCCTGATGCATCTGTACGATGATCCAGTCGATGCTCTTGTCCTGTTCCGCGGCCGCCAGGGTCTCCTCGAGCCAGCGTGTCTGCGCGCCCGCGCTGTAGCCACGAATGTACAGCGAGGTGCCGGGCTCGATCGGCGCGTTACCGGTACTGGCTGCGGGCGTCAGCGGCGCGGGACCGGCAAGGAACGCGCCACTGTCCTGATAGATCACGTCATCGGCCGCGAGCGAGATGAACAGCGCCGAGCCGACCCTGAAACGGTACCAGCGTCCCGGGAATTGCGTCCCGTTATCGGGCAGTGAGTAGCGAGTCAGATACGAAGTCAGACCCTGCTCGCCGTTGCAGAATTCGATCTCGTGGTTCCCCGGGCACGGCATCCACGGGCGCTGCGCGGCCGATCGTTGTACGTTGTTGCCGAACTCGGCCCATACCGCCGGTTGTGCGGTGGGGTTGAGGTTCGCGTAGCAAAGATCGCCGTTGAGAAGATGAAACAACGGCTCGAAGCGTTCGACCGCATCGACCGCGTGACGACTCTGCGGCGATGACAACACCCATGCGGTGTTGGGAGTCGCGAGGTCGCCGTAGCTCGTCCACCGGAACGGCGCTCGTCCCCGGGGTGCCGTATGGAACGTTGCCGTGAACGGACTGCGCAGATGGCTGTCATTGTCCGCGGTGACGGAGTAGCGGTACGACGCGTGGGGCGTAAGGTGATCGATCTTGGCGTGGTACGTAAACACCGTTTGCCCATTGAGGCCATCGGTGTAGTTACGTTGAATGGCGTGGATCACGGACGGGGTGGCGCCGGGATGTTCCAGGATCACCCGGGGATTGACCGCCTGCGCCGGTGAGGCCCATGAGACGAACACGGTTTGCGACGGATCGTCACCCCAGGTCAAATGGATTTGCTCGGGCGTCCCGTCGGCGTGCGTCGCTTCGGTCGTCTCGCTCGCGAGTGTCAGGGGCGACGCGGCGGCAGCGCCTGCGCCTTTGAAAAAGTCACGGCGATTCGTCAATTCGGCAATCCTTGGGCGAAGGCTTCATCCTTGCCCTCTTTCACGAAGGCCCGCACCATTTCGGCGTGTTGTTGTATCTGTGCGGCGTGGCCGGAAACCAGCGCACCCGCCATGCGGACCGGGTCACCGAAAAAGAATCGCTCGTATAACACCTGGCGGCCGGCGAAGGCGGAAATCGAAGCGTCCCACGCGAGACGGAACAGCGGAATGCGGTCGAATGCCTCGGCACGGGCGGCTTGGTAGTACCGTTTGATATCTTCGACCAACGGTCCCTTGAGATCCTGCTCCGTCGGCATGGCGACCAGTCCACTGGCACCGATCTGCTGAATGATCTCGACCATGCGGGGATAGAGGCGGGGAAAGAGGTTGCGGGCCGCGTCCAGTGGATTCCACGCCGGCCGCATCACACCCCATTCGTCGATCATGGCGTCGGCTTCCGCGGTCCGCAGGAAAGCCTTCATGGTCTCGAGATTCACCCAGATTTCGGCGAGCTTTTCCTGTATATGCTGGAAGCCTTCGGCGCCGATGGTGTTTACCAGCAACGCTGCCAGTCCCAACATGAACTCACACTTCGCGATGTTCTTGACGACGACCTGGTGAGCCATGTGAACGATGTAACGGATGGCGTTCGCACCAAAGCGGGGGTCCGCTTCGGCCAGAAACGGTGCACCGGCGGCGTATCCGGTCATGGCGCGACTGATGTAGTCCGGTACCCGCCCCATCATTCCGTGTGTGTAGTCCTCCCACACTTTCATCGCGACGCTGATGCTTGCCAGCTCCTCCCGGGTCTTCGGCATCATGAAGGAGCGCGCCACTTTCCGGCCTGTCGTGGGCGAGTCGTAAAGCGTGATGTCAGGTTTTTCCCACTGCAGATCGTAGAGCCTGGCGAGTGTATGGACGCCCCCCTGCAGAGCGGGGTGGTCGGTGACATCCTTCACGAGCTCGCCGCGGTACCAGATCGAGGGCGGCTGCTCCCGTAACCGCTGTAGTACCTGTTGGCCCCGTCGCGCACCGCCGCTGGATTTTTCGGCCATGGTAGCTGTTCCGTGGTTGTCTAATGAAAACGCCGCCGCAGGGACTGCGGCGGCGTTGGCGGGTCGTGATGAGTGACTGGACTTAAACGGCGTCGCGTCGGGAGCGCAGGAACTGGAAGAACTCAACACCCTCGCGCAGGCGCCGCTTCATCATCTCGGGGCTGGCTACCATCTCGGCGACGATGGAGGCGATCTTGGAGGGCCGGAAATAGAACTTCTTGTAGAAGTCCTCGACGGACTGGAAGATCTCACCGTGACTCAAGTGGGGATAGTTCAGCGGCGCGATCTGGGTCCCTTCCTGCGTCAGAAGATCGACTTCCTCGTTATACAGCCAGCCGTTTTCCTTCGCCTGTTTGTATAGGAAGGTGCCCGGATACGGGGCGGCGAGCGACACCTGGATGGTGTGAGGATTGATTTCCTTCGCGAAATCCAGTGTTTGCTGGATGGTCTCCTTGGTCTCGCCGGGAAGACCCAGAATGAAAGTGCCGTGGATGAGGATGCCCAGATCGTGGCAGTCCTTAGTGAAAGTGCGCGCGAATTCCACCCGCATGCCTTTCTTGATGTTGAACAGGATCTGCTGATTGCCGGACTCGTAGCCGACCAGCAGCAGGCGCAGGCCATTCTCCCGCATGACTTCGAGAGTCTTGCGCGGGACATTGGCCTTGGCGTTACACGACCAGGTGACGCCGATCTTGCCCAATTCCTTCGCCAGCGCTTCAACGCGCGGCAGGTTGTCGGTCAGCGTGTCGTCGTCGAAAAAGAACTCCTTCACTTGCGGGAAGGCGGCTTTCGCCCATTTCATTTCCTCGACGACATTCTCGACCGAGCGCACGCGGTACTTATGTCCGCCCACCGTTTGCGGCCACAGGCAGAAGGTGCAGCGTGATTTGCAACCGCGTCCCGTATAGAAGGAAACGTAGGGATGTTTGAGGTAGCCGCTGAAATACCGCTCGACCGTCAGGTCGCGCTTGTAGACCGGAGTCACCCAGGGAAGCTTATCCATGTCGTCGAGAACCTCGCGGTTCTCGTTATGCACGATGGCGCCTTGGGCATTGCGGTACGAAAGTCCCTTGATGTCGCTCCAGGGGATGCCGTCGGCGACGTCCTTGATGGTGAAGTCGAATTCATTGCGGGCGACGAAATCGACGGCAGGTCCCCCGATGAGGCTCTTTTCGGGCTCGACCGCGACTTTGGCGCCGATGAAACCGATTTTGACCGCCGGGTTGATCTCTTTGATCATCGCCGCCGTCTTCACATCCGACTTGAACGACGGGGTAGAGGTGTGCATCACCACCAGGTCGCGGTTCTTCAGCTCAGGGATGATGGCCTCGAAGCTCAGGCGATGCGGCGGGGCATCAATGAGCTTCGAGCCCTCGACGAGGGCCGCGGGCTGCGCCAGCCAGGTCGGATACCAGAACGATTTGACCTCGCGCTTCATCTGGTAGCGAGCGCCAGCGCCGCCGTCGTAGCCGTCAAATGAAGGAGGATGCAGGAACAGCGTTCTCATCGTCGAAACCCTCGGGAAGTAAGCCCCCTGAATCTAACATCAAGCGCCTTACCGTGGCGACCGCAATGGGGGTCTTACGAATTTTTAACAATTATGTCACGACCTCGAGCGCCGCCGGGACGGGGGTGGGGGGTCCGGCGGGTGAGCTGCGGATCAGGCGCGGATCAGGCGCGGATCAGCGACTCAGTCCAATCGGCGAGGGCTTGCAGCAGCTCGGTCCTGACCTCCGGGTCTTTGCGCCCCGTACGAGCGGGGACATGATACGAGTGGTCGGCATCCTGTAGCAGTTTCAAAGTGGCGCGCTCGCCCAGCTGGCTCACGAGCTTCTCGATGAGTTGCAGGTCCGCGAGCGCATCGCGTGTGCCTTGCAGAAACAACATCGGAATCGTCACCTCGAAGAGGTGTTCCGCGCGGTCGCTCGCCGGACGATCGGCCGGATGCAGAGGAAAGGCGAGGAATGCGAGTCCTCGCACGCCAGGGAGTGGCGACTTTGCCTGCGCCTGCGAGGTCATCCGTCCGCCGAACGATCTGCCGCCGGCGATGAGCGGAAGTTTGGGTACGAGCCGGCCGGCTGCGGTGACTGCCGCGCGAACCGTCGCGTGACACAGTTGCGGTGGGTCCGGCCGCCGGGAGCCCCGTTCCATGTAAGGAAACTGGTAGCGCAGGGTTGCTATGCTCAGCGCGGACAGCCCGGTCGCCAGCGCTGTCATGGAGGGGTGGTCCATGCCGGCCCCAGCTCCATGTGCCATTACAAAACAGGCGCGAGCCGCGGGTGGTACGAGGAGCAGGGCGGAGACGCGCTGCGTGTCATCAATGGTGATGGTTTGGGCTTGCGCCGGTGGGGGTATCACGACTGCGCGCTTCTGTTGATTACACCTGGTACGCGAACAGTCTGCTCTCTTCAGGGTGTCCGGGGAATTGGATCATTCGCTCGAACTCCAGACCGAGGCGCTCGAGTACCTTCATCGAGTCGTGGTTGTGGAGCGCCGTCAAGGCCACGATGCGCTCCAGGCGCAGCGTCTCCAGACCTAATGTCATGACGGCCGAGGCGGCTTCGAGGGCATAGCCTTTTCCACGGAACCGCGGCAGGAAGGCGAAGCCGATTTCGACATCCGGATGAAAGTCCCGTCTCAGGAGACCGCAGATTCCCAGTCGCGCCCGGGGCTCGAGTGTCTCAACCAGGTAGAGTCCAAAGCCGAATTTCTCGTAACTCGCGACAGGGCCATTGTCGATGTAGTCGCCAGCTTGCAGGAGCGTGCGCACGCCGCGATCCCCGATGTTTTGTATGAAGCCGGGGTCGTTCAACAACTCGAGAATGAACGGCGCGTCGTCGGGACTCGACAGGTGGCTCAGCCGCAGTCGTTCGGTTTCGCAGACGGTCATTGGCGTTCGCACCGGGGCATGCTTCCTTATAGATCACTGCCGGGCCGCGCGCACGCGTTTAGTGCGCCGCCGCGCGGTGATTCTCAGCGCCCGGCAACAATTTTTTTCATGTCTGAGTTAAGACACATGCTCAAATCGACTATCCTAGCCGTGGGTGGTAGGGGAGGTCGTCTGTGCTCAAGTGCCGATTCCAGCAGCTGGCCATTGGTTTGTGTACGGCGAGTCTGGCGTTCGCCATCGAGGCCAAACCGCCGGCACGCACGAGCGCGGCGATGGACAAGGACCTCATGGAGGTCACCGTCCCACAGTTGCAGGGTTATTACGCGCGGCACAAGTACACCGTCACGCAAGTAGTCGACTGGTATCTGGAGCGTATCGCCCGCTACAACGGTATTTATCGGGCGATCGAGCAGGTGTTCGATGCGGACGCGCGGGCCGCGGCGGCGCGTGAGGATGCTGAGGCAGGAGTCGCGGCGAAGCATGGTCCCTTGTGGGGAGTGCCCATCGTTATCAAGGCGAATACCAGCATCGAAGGGAAAGTGACGACCGACGGGTGGGAGGGTTACGTCGTGCCGGGCCATGAACTGGTCGCGCCGCGCGACGCGACGGTCGTGGCTCGCCTGCGCGCGGCGGGGGCGATCATTATCGGCCACACCAACATGCCGGACTTCGCGAATGCTGACACCAACCGCAGCAGCTCGTTCGGTCGCACCGGAAATGCGTACGATGTGCGGTTTTCGCCCGGCGGATCATCAGGTGGGACGGTCACCGCGGTGACGTCCAATCTGGCCGTGCTAGGCAACGGCACTGACACGGGTAACTCCATTAGGATGCCAGCGGCGACGAGCGCGTTGATCGGCGTGTTTCCGACGCGCGGACTCGTCAGCATCGCGGGAATCGCGCCGCTCGATTGGTTGCTGGATAACACGGGCCCCATCGCACGTACTGTCTCCGATGCGGCCATCGCGCTCGGCGTCATGGCGGGTGAAGACCCACTCGATCCGGTAACGAAAGGGTCGGCCGACAAGGCGCAGCGTGGCCCGTATCTGCAATACCTCAAGCTCGATGCGTTGAAGGGCAAGCGCTTCGGCGTGCCCGCGTTTGTCCTGAACGGGATTGGAATTCCGTTTCATGGGACGCCCGCTGCGGTATCCGACGTCGCAGCCACTAAGCAGGCCGCCGAACAGGCGGTGGCGCTGGACCCGCGGACGCGTGCCGCCTTTATGAAAGCCGTTGAGGAACTGCGCGCGCTGGGCGCCACCGTTGTCATAGACGACTCCCTGCTCCCGGAGAGTTTTGCCCGGATAGCGGCCCGCGTCAGCACCTACGCCTATGTTCGCGAAGGCACGGACTCGTTCCTCAAGGAATTCGGACCGGCGCAGTACCACTCGGCCGCCGAGTACGAAAAAGCGCTGGGTGCGCCGCTGGGCGCTTCGATCATAGGCACCGAGTCGACCAACTCGGAGTTCGGGGACGTCAAGATCAACCAGCGCAGCCTCGAAAACGACCCGGACGCTGACAGAAACTATTCCGGCCCCCGTAAACGGATGCTCGCGGCTTACCTGGAGACGTTGGAGCGTTTGCACCTGGACGGGTACCTGTATCCGGCGATCCAGATGCCGCCCGTCGATGAGACGCTGGCGCAGGATGGCAAGCTCAGCGAAGGGCCGCACTCCGCAACGAGTTGGATCAACATGTTGGGAGTTCCAGCGGTCGTGGTCGTGGGCGGCTTCTATGACAGCGGGTTGCCGTTTGGCATGGAGTTCTCGGGGCGGCCTTTCAAGGACGGGGACCTGCTGGGGTACGCCTATGCCTGGGAGCAGGCGACCCATCACCGCCATCCACCGGTGCTGGTGGAGCAAGGTTTGCTGCGCTATTAATAACGGGAGCCACTCCATGCATTCATATCGCCGCACCCCGTCGCTCATCGCGCTCGTGGGTGCTGTTCTTGCCGCCCCGGTAGCAGCCCAGACGACAGTCGCCGCGGACAAACCGGCCGACGATTCCGGACTCGCCGAGATCGTCGTGACAGCGGAAAAGCGCTCTTCGACCATCCAGGACACCCCAATCAGCATGTCCGCGCTGTCGGGTGAACAGTTGCAACAGGAAGGGATCTCGGGAATCACCGGCGTAGTCCAGTCCGTTCCGGGACTCTCCATGCGTACGTCCGGCCCCGGACAGACGGAACTGGAGATGCGCGGGTTGTCATCGTCCGGCGGGTCGTCGCCGACGGTGGGCTTCTATCTCGACGACTATCCACTCACGGCTCCCGCCGCGGCGCTGGTCGGCAAGGTTGTCATCGACCCCGATCTCTACGACCTGAATCGTGTCGAAGTACTGCGCGGGCCGCAGGGGACGTTGTACGGGTCCGGTTCCATGGGTGGCACGGTGAAGCTCGTCACCAATGAGCCGGTACTGAATCGGTTCGAGGGATCGGTGGACGCGTTCGGCTCGGGTACCAGCGGCGGCGGCTTCAACCGCGGCGGCAACCTGATGTTGAATGTTCCATTGCTCGCCGACACCTTCGCCATGCGCATCGTGGCTACTGACAAATACCGGGACGGCTGGATCACGCGCTACGTGGAGCCAGATTTCCCGGTGCCGACGAATCCAGGGCCCTGCGGTCCCGGGTGGCCCGGATGTACTCGCGGCGACGTGACTGCCATAACACCCTCGCAATCCACGCCGCGCATAAACTGGGAGCGCCTGCAGGGCGGCCGTGTCGAATTTCTGGCGCAGCCCACCTCTGCACTGAGGATCGAGGCGACGGCGATCTACCAGAAAATCACCATGGGTGATTACGATGAATATGACCTGCCGCCGGGGATTACCGATGCCCGCTTCCAGTCGAACAACAACGGCGAGCCGATTTCCGACGAATTCAAGTTATACGGACTGACTGCGAGCTACGACCTGGGCTTCGCGCAGCTGACTTCCGCGAGCGCCTACTATTCCCGTACGGAGAGCCAGACGCAGGACACTTCGGAGCCGCTCTACAGTCTGCTCCCCTTGTACGGGGTGACGATCTCGCAGTTTTATCCCAATGCCTTCAACGAAACCGATACGACGCGTCAATTCAGCGAGGAGCTGCGCGTCGCCTCGACCGGTACCGGCCCATTGCAATGGATCGCCGGTGCGTTCTTCAGTCACTTCCAATCCATTTTCGCGGAATACAACGCCTCGATACCCATCGTCGCCAACGCTCCGGGAGAACTCGCCGTCGATCCGCAGGGCATCCTCTATCAGGCTAATAATCCGTACCACATGAAGCAGTACGCGATCTTCGGCGAAGGGACCTACGCGTTCACCGAGAACTGGAAGCTGACTGCCGGAGCGCGCTGGTACAAATTCGACAGCCGCGCCGATGAGGAAACCGAAGGGTATCTCGCGACGTCCGGAAGTGCGACGCCCTTGCTCAATACTTTCGTGACGTCCAACACCGGAGTGAACCCCAAGGTTACGGTGTCCTACGAACAGAACCATGATCTGACGATCTACGGGACCGCTTCGCGCGGATTCCGGCCCGGCGGCATCAATCAGCAGATCCCGGACCCTCCGTGTACCCTCGCGACCGAGGCCTATGGGCCCGATAGCATCTGGAACTATGAGATCGGTGAGAAGGCCAAACTGCTGGACAATCGGGTCGTCATCAACGCTGACGTTTATTACATCAGATGGTCACAGGTGCAGCAGTCGGTCAATCAGCCGTGCGGCTATCCGCTCACGCAGAACGCCGGCACCGCTGCCTCGTACGGACCGGAAGTGGAGATTACGGCCCTCCTGACACCGGAGCTGACACTGGCATTCAGTGGCACCTATACGCATGCGACGTTGACTTCGGTTAACACGACGCTGGAGCAGGCGAACACGGCGTTCACACCCGGCTTGGGGCTTCTCAACGTGCCGAAGTACACGGAAACGACCTCGCTGACGTACATGAAGCCCATCAACGACAACCTGAAATTCTCGGCGCGTCTGAACAACTCCTACGTAGGCCAGGCCACGGATATCGACTTTACCTACGGGACCCTGCCTTCCTACAACCTCATCGGTCTGCGCTTCGGACTGCTCGGTGAGAAATTGTCGGGCTTCCTGTTCGCCGACAACTTGACCGATAAGCGCGCGCAGCTGGGCATCAACACGACGGGCTTCGCGTACACGATTCCGTCCCTGATCCGGGTAGCGACCAATCAGCCGCGTACGATCGGCGTCGATGTGAAGTACAAGTTTTAAATCCTGGCGAGCAGCGGGAGAACGAGGAGCAGTGGAACGCAGGTGAGAAAGACGATCAGTCCCTGCGGAGTCCACCAGTCCATCGCCAGTCCTCCGAGGCCGGGTCCGACCAGGCCTCCGAGGCAATACACGACGACGAATACCGAATTCGCCGCCGCCAGGTCCTCTGTTGGATATGAATCGCCCAACAGGGCGATTCCCTGGGCGTAGAAGCCATACATGGTGCCGCCCCACAGGAGCAGCAGGGGCCACAGCAGCCAGGGAGTGCTCAAAGAAGAAGTCAGCAGCAGCGGGCCGATCACGCTGGTGCCGCCGCAGAAGGCCAGAACGCGCAGTCGCCCGAAACGATCGGCGAGGGCGCTGATGGGGAGTTGCAATAGAACATTGCCCACGAGGAAAACCGTCACCAGGGAGAGCGCCGCGGACTCGTCCAATCCGAGTCGCAGACCAAATACCGGCAGCAGCGAGATGTCCGTGGATTCCACCAGGCCGGCGGTCAGCGCGGCGAGCATTACTATGGGCGCCGCTCGTAACAACTGCCCAAGGGGCCGTTTCCGCACCGGGGTGCGCTCGACTCGCGATGAAGGACGGAAAAAAAGCAGCGGTAGTGCGGTCGAGGCCAGGCATAGGGCGCCTACGTAAAAGGGGCGGCTCCCGGTGCTACCGATGAACTGCAGTAACAGTGGCCCCGACATGACGCCAGCCGCGAAGACGGTCGTATAGATTCCCATCACGGTGCCGCGCGTCTGGTCTTCACTGAGCATGTTGAGCCAGACTTCGCTCGCGATCCAAGCCAGCCCTAGCGCACAGCCGGTCGCCAGCCGCAGAGCTATCCATCCTTGCAGTCCCGTCGTGAAGGGCATGATGAGCAGGGTTGCCACAGCGATTCCGATGCCCACCAGGATTGCCAGTCGTGGGCCGAATCGCGCGATCAAACGCGGATAAAAAGGCGAGAGCGCAATAACCGCGATAGTTCCGACGCTGGTTACCGCGCCAATAGCAAAACTCGACGCTCCATAGCGCGTTAAGACGAACGCCAGCAGTGGCGGCTGAAAGCCGAAGATCAGGCCGACGCCTAGAGTTGCCGAGAAGACGGCCCAGAGGCTAGCGGACTTCGATCGTAGCAATGTTGCCATCTATCTCAAGGCGCAGGGGCATCGGCGATGATCTCCTTCCCACTTAGCTCGCCGCGCACGGTGGCAACGCTACCGCTGACTCCCTCGGTCCATTGCAGATGTAGTTTTCCGCCCGCTCCGTGCGTGTCGCACAACTCCAGGTTGGCGTTGACGACGCCGCTGCGGCCGGACCAGTCGATCTCACCTGAGACGCACAAATCTTCGGTCCAACGCACCTTTCGAAGCCGGATGTGATAGCCCGTCGTCGCCGCTTCAACAACATACGAGCCGCCGCGCAGGCCTATTCCATCGCCCGCACCATTTGCACCGGCTCGCTCGATGACGTCCTCGGACGTCAGCAATGCGGCGGTGACCACGCGCAATTCGTAATCGCCACCCGAATTTCCCGCCGCCGCGCGCGCAGGTTTCAGTTCCGCTACATGAACAGCGAATCGCGGTAGGAGTCGAATCGCGGGCACTGTTGTGGCACAGCTTTCATCTCCCGTCTCCAGATTCTCCATGAAGCGCCGTACCAGGGTTGCTCCGCATTCACTGCGGGCGTGGGGCAACGCATTGACATGGAAGCTATTGGAGATGATCACATGATGTGCATTCGGAAATCGGGCCGCCGCCCCCGTCCCGTCGGCTACGCTGGTCATGTTGTCCAACTCGCCGGAGATCACCAGTACGGGGACGTCGGGATAAGGGCCGCTGCCGGAAACGAGCGGCAGCGACGCCGCTCCCGGAGGCGGAGCCGGCCAGTGCATACATTGGTCGATGAAAGCGTAGTCGAGCGGCATCCGCCTGTATTCGTCGATAGTAAACGGCGCGTAGGTGCCGGGAAATTGATCCTGGCGCTTGCGAATTTCGAGATCTCTAACCGGCAGTCGCTTCTGCGGCGTCAGGCCCATGTCCACAATCTGTGGAGGGTCCTGGCAGGATACAGCGGCTGCCAGCCCCGCACTGTACTGCAGCGGGGAATGGGTCGCATCTCGCGAGTCCACACTGGAAAGGGTCTCTGCCATCAATCTGAGCAACGGCAACTGGTCGCCACCGTTGAAGGCACGCGCGGCTGCGTCCAACTCTCTGACGGTTACGTAGGCAGGTGAGCTACCAAACATGACGATCGCCAATGAAGTGGCGTTGACGGCGAGGCGGATGGATCGCCCGTCACCATAACGGACTCTCGCGCTGAATGGCTTGGCGCGTAAGAGCGCCAGAGTAGGCGCGATATGCTCGAGCGAGCTGCCTGTAAGTGACTTGCAAGCCGGATCGCGCTCACAGGCCAGGTTGAATTTGGTACGCATTGCGGGCGCGTAGTGCGGATACCATGCATAGTCGGGGCCGTTCAGGGGATAGGCGCCGTCGAGCACCAGCGAGTGCAGCCGTTCCGGGTGACGCAGAGCAAAGACCTGGGCGAAGTAGGTTCCGTACGAATCGCCGTAAAGATCCACGTTTCGAATCGACAACGCGTCCAGCAAAGCGGCCAGGTCGTCCGTGGCCAACGTGGTGCTGTAGAGTGGTGCCGCAGATCCAAGCGACCGGCCGCAGGCACCGATGTTGGCTTCCGTGAGCGCTGGCGCGTTCTGGAGCTCTTTGCAGTCGACAGCTCCGGATCGTCCGGTGCCGCGATTGTCCATGATGACTACATCGTGGTTCGAGCGCAGCGGTTGCAGCATTGCCAGATATTCGTCCCGCGACTCCGTGGCCGGAAAGCCGGGACCACCCTCGGTCGTAACAATGGCGCTGGCTACCGAAGTGCCGGCTGCGGTGTGCGGGAAATATTCGAAATAGATTGGGACGGTTCCGCGGACGGTGCCGGTAGGATCGAGAGGCCGCTCGAGGAGGCCGCACCAGGGCGCCGTCGTTTCGCAGCGATGGAGAGTCAGCTGGCCAACGCGTAACGTGGTTGCCACGGAGGGCTTCGCGCCGCTCGTCCGCACCACGGCCGGACCAGCCGCGCAGGCGCCGGCCGTGCAGGTGGTTATGCAGGCGAGCAGTAGGAGGATAGTTGATCGACGACGCACGCGGTGCCCGCCCGTTGGTGATGTTGCGAGGATCCGTGTGTCTTGTTGTACGGTTGTATGATAATAGAATCGGGGAAGTCAAGGGTGGTGGGAGCGTATGTTACGTCGAACCGCGGCTCGAGTAGGTTGCGTCACCGTGCTGCTCGCGCTCGGGGCGCTTCGGCCGGTCATATCCGCGCCCACGGCGGCCCCGGCACTGAAAACCCGCAATGTCGTGCTCATCGTCAGCGACGGGCTTCGCTGGCAGGAGGTCTTCAGCGGCGCCGATCCGCTGCTGATGAACGAAAAGAATGGCGGGATCTGGGACAAGGAAGCGGATCTACGCCGTGAATTCTGGCGCGACGACCCCGCCGAGCGCCGTAAAGCGCTATTTCCCTTCCTGTGGTCGACCGTTGCAACGCGCGGCCAGATCTTCGGCAACCAGGCAAAAGGCAGCCTCGCCCGCGTGACGAACGGGGTGGCCTTCTCCTATCCCGGTTATAACGAGATGCTGACGGGTCATCCGGACCCGCGAATCGACTCGAACGAATTCGGTCCCAATCCCAATCTCAGTGTTTTCGAATGGTTGAATGGCCAGACAGACTTGCGTGGGCAGGTGGGCGTCTATGCTACGTGGGATAACTTCAAGGACATATTCAACGTCCGGCGCAGCAATCTGCCCCTGCATGTCGGCTGGGATCTCCCCTACAAGGGCGCGCTCACGCCGCGGCAGGAGCTCATGAACCAGCTCTATCGCACGACGACCCGGGTTGACTTCGAAGACGTCTTCGACTCGTTCATGGAGGTCCCGTTGCTCGACTCGCTGCATGACAGCCAGCCGCGCATTCTCTTTGTCGGCTGCGGTGAAACCGACAATTGGGCGCATTCCGGGCGCTACGACCTGGTCCTCCATAGCGCACACGCGTTCGACCGTTTCGTCGAGACGCTTTGGAACACCATGCAAGCCCTACCGGCCTATCGCGATCAGACAACCTTCATTATCACGACGGATCACGGCAGAGGCAGCGGGCCGGTCGACTGGAAGGAGCACGGAGTCGAGCAGCATGGCTCGGAGAACATCTGGATCGCGGTGCTGGGACCGGATACGCAGCCGCTGGGTGAGCGCGTCCGGATCGCGCCGGTCACTCAGGCACAGATCGCGGCGACGATCGCCGCGCTGTTGGGTAAGGACTACCGGCGCGCGGTGCCCGTGGCCGCCGGCCCGATAGCCGATGTGTTGGCGGGCGGCGGGCGCTGAGCGAAGGTGGGCCGGCGCCGGTGCGCTACTTCTAGTTGGATTCCTTGCCGAAACGGTAGTTGAGGCGTAGACCGTAGACGCGCGGCTCGTTCACCGTCTGCCGCAGGTCGAAGTTTCCCGTGTTGGTGTAGAGGATCGCGTTCTTGTTGGTGAGGTTGGTGATATAGAACTCACCCAGCCAGTGCCCGGCCTCTGGGTTCAAGCCGAAGCGCAGGTTCAGGATCGAATAGCTCGGCTGCAGAATGCGCGGGAAACCGTTCGCTCCTGAAACGTGCAGGTCGTCCCACATGTCACCCTTGTGGGCCATGTCCAGTTGGGCGTATCCCCTGAGATCCTTGTTCAGCGGTTGGTCGTAACGGATATTCCAGCTATAGCTGAAGTAGGGGACGAACGGCAACCGTTCGCCCACATTCTGTTCGAAGGTCGAGTACGTGGTCCCGACCAGGTGAGAGTCGGTGTAGCTTCCGGCAGCCTGCACCGACCAGTTCTCGTTCAGCCTGAAGTCGAGATTCGATTCCACGCCATAGATTCGGGCTTTGCCGACGTTGACATTGAAACTGCTCGGGGCGCAGATATCCACATCGTAGATGAGAGTCTGCAGGTCCTGCCAGTTCATCAGGTAGGCCGCTCCGTTCCAGAGCAGGCGGCCGTTCAGACTGGTCGACTTCCAACCGATCTCGAAGTTGTTGAGCGTGTCGGGCACGTACTTTTGCGGCACGCCGTTCGCGTAGCATGATGACGGGTAGCCGGAGTTGGAGCCGCCGTCGCGGAAACCCTGGGCAAAGTCGGCGTACACCATTACTTTGTCGGTGATCTTGTAGTTGATGCCGGCCTTGCTGTTCACCTTGTTCGCCCCGCCTGGAGTGTACGACGGCGTGGTCGGAGAGTAGGCGAACTGGCCATAAGGGCTGTAGGAGGAGGATTTCGAGCTGAAGCGCACCACGCCCGCCTCGATGTTCAGTTTATTGGGGACGACGTCGAAGCTGATGTTCGCGAACTCGGTGGTCTGTAGATAGTCCGAGGTCGTCGTGTAGGAGTACCACTCTCCGGGCGGTAGCGACGACATGGAGTTGCCGTAATAGGCGAGGTACGACTGGAAAGCGGCGCCGTCGGGCTGCAGCCCCGGCATGAAGTACGTGCTGCCGGAGTGCTTGTCCTCGGTCCGCTCCCAATAGAATCCGGTGAGCCAGTGAAGGCGGCCGCCTTCCTTGGAGACGAGGCGCACCTCCTCGGACCAGCGCTGCGGGTTGGTGTGGTACTCGAAGAATTGCGTGGGCACCTGGCAGTTGTCGAAGGTCGCGCTGGTGCCGTAATTCGGGTCGTTCTGACAGGTGAAGCCCTCCTGCGCGCCACCCTTGTAGTTCTCCATGTAATTCGAGTATTCATTCGTCTGGCGCGTCGGCAGCGACCAGTAAGTGCTCGCAAACACCAGGTCGCCGATCCCGACATCGCCGTCCAGGTGGAAGTCGAGAATCTTGGCTTCGTTACGCCGCGACTCGGGGCCGAAGCGCGACACCGCATTCTGGCCGTAGTTCGCGAGATCCTCGTCCCAGGCGCCGAGCGTGCCCTGCCGTTGATAGGTGTAGGTGACCGTCGCACTCCAACCGTCGTTGATCACGCCCTTGAGGGCTATCCGGCCACCCTCGACGTGCTCGCGGTTGTAGTTGTTACGTGCCCAGTCGGCATTCGTCGAAACCGTGCCGTTGACCCAGTTGCGGGTCGTGAGCTCGTTATTGATGAAGCCGCCATGGGAATCACTGAAGGCGGACACACGCAGGGCGAGAATCCCATCGATCAACGGCGCATTGAGGAACGCCTCGTAGGTATAGTTGCCCTGGCCGTTCTGGATCTTGCCGCCGTTGAAGTCGAGGCCGGCGCTGAAGGAATGTACGTCCGGCTTGTTGGTGATGTAACGGACCGCTCCCGCCATGGAACCGGCGCCGAAAGTCGTGCCCTGCGGGCCGTTCAGCACCTCGATCTGCTGAATATCGTAGAGATGCAGGTCGGGCTGTACACCGGATACGCTCATCGAGACGTCGTCGAGAAAAACTCCGGTGGCGGAGGTATTCGCGTAGTTCGGGTTGCTGCCGTCCGACACGCCTCGCATGACGAAAAGCTGCGAGCCCGGGCCCACGCTGATGAAGGAAATGGACGGCACCTTTTCCGCGTAGTCATCGAACCCTGTGATGCCGAGGTTTTTCAGGTCCTTTTCGGTCAGGACGTTGACGCTCTCCGGAACATCCTGGAGGTTCTCCGAGCGTTTACGAGCCGTGACAATGACTTCGTCGAGGGCGCCGCCAGAGGGGGCATCCGAAGGCATGGCCGCCGCCATCACGCGGGGCGGAGAAACGGCGAGCGCCGCGGCGACGGCGAGACCTATCCTGGAGCACTTGCCCCGCAAGGGCGCGCCTGGTTTGAGCGAATTTGGGGCAACAGTATTCCGGCGCCGTGAAACCATCACAAACCTCCCCCGGACATTTAATTGTTTGCCGTGCCCAACCCCCAAACCCGGACACGTTGTTGATCATCCTGTCCCGAGCAGGACTCGTCAACGCCAAAACAGCCTCGGGGGGTATTTTTCTTCTTGGACGCTTGTATAACTACGACAGGGACGCAAAGCGGTCCAGGCTGTCGCCGAGCGCGTGTCGCAACGGTTCAAGTTCTCGCTCGAAGTGATGCCAATATCCCACCCCCGAGGTGTAGATCGGCTGGCGCACCTGTTCCGCGCTCGCTGTGCGGACAGAGCGCCGTGTCTGGTGAAAAGCGAGGCAGGCAGGCTCGAAGGGCAACTGGCAATGATCCAGAAGACGGCGAATGTGCGTCTCCAGGTCGCGGACCAGGTCCTCGTACTGAACGTGTAGCACCTTGCCTGGCAATACCGCGTCCCAATGATCCATGAGCGCCAGGTAGCAGCGGTAGTAACGCCCCAAATCATTCAGGTCATAGCTGAAGGTCTGTCCGTCGGCGAAGTGCTGCTTGAAAGTGCTGAAACAGCAGTCCATGGGGTGGCGGCGGGCATCGACTATGATCGCATGAGGAAGGATGGCCTGGATCAGGCCGACGTGGCTGAAGTTGTTCGGCAGCTTGTCGGTGAAGTGCTCGCGGCCGCTACGCAGCGGGGCCGTTTCCTCGAGATAGCGGTGGCCGAGCGCGCTCAGGTGTGACGCCGGGACCGTCCGCACGCTCTCGGGATAGCCGTTCCTGTCGGGGGACAAGTCGTCGAATTCGCGCACCAGGTTCAGGATATTCGGCAGTTCCATGGTGCCTTCCACCCGCGAGTGGCTGGCGAGGATCTGCTCAATCAACGTGGAACCGGAGCGTGGCAGGCCAACAATGAAGATCGGAGCGCTACTCGGATCACCGCCGCCGCTGCGCTCGGCAAAAAACGCCTCGTTGAACACTGTACGAATGCGGGTCGTGCGGCGTTCGAAATTCTCTATGTCAAATGGCGCCTCGAGCCGCCGCCGCGCGTTGCCTTTTGCGTAGTGCGCGAAGGCTTCCCCGTACTGTTGTCGCTGTTCAAGCGCCTTTCCCAGGGCAAAGCTGAGCTGCGCATCGCCGGAGCGCGGACGCTCCTCGCTCTCCAGCAACAGGGTCCTCAAGGTCGCGACCTCGGCATCGCTGAAGGAATAATTCTTCAGGTCGGCCAGGCTCCAGTAGGCCTCTGCAAGCCCGGGATCGACTTCCAGCGCGGCCTTGTAAGTAGCCTCGCTTTCACGGCGTCTGCCGAGTGTCTTATGAATGTGACCGATGGACATGAGCAGCCGTGGTTCCCGCGGCTTCAGGCGGGCTGCCTGCTCATAGGCCGCGAGTGCCTCCTCCTGACGCAGGAGGCGGGCCGTCACCGCGGCCAGGGTGATCCAGCTCTGTGGGTTTTCCGGCTCGATCTTCATCAAGTGACGCGCGCCTGCCTCCGCTTCCTCGAGGCGTCCGAGAGCCAGGAGAGCAGGGCCCAACCCCCGCCACGCGAGCGGAATGTGCTCGCATTGCTTCAGGGCGTGACGTAGCAGGCGCTCGGCATCGTTGGGCACGTCGGCGGCGAGCGAGAGTGCCGCCAGACCGCACAGCGCCGCTACATGACTCGCGTCCTCCTGGAGGATTCTGCGAAAGATCTGCTCGGATGTTTTACGGTCATCGGCCACGAGCGCGGCGGTTGCCTCCTCGACGCGCTGTCGCTGGGGATCGGTGAGCTGCGCGCGTTCGAAGGCAACTCGGGCGTCCGCGTGTTGGTCAAGGTCGACCAGCGCATCCCCGTATGCGAGCCAGGCAAGATGGTGGTGCGGCACTTTTTCCAACACCCGCCGTACTTCGTCGCGCGCCTGCGCCGGACGACCGGCGCGCCGGTAAGCGCGGGCCAGATCCACGCGCGCCTGCGCGAAATCCGGTAAGCGCAGGAGCACGCGCTCGAGTGTCGCGATGCTCTCAGGGATCTTGTTTTGGTCGAGTAGCGCGGCGCCCAGGAGCCACAGGCAATTCAGGTCCCCCGGGAACTCTCCCTCGATTGCGCGCAGCGAGCGCTCGGCCGTAGCCGCACGGCCGGCGCGCAGCGCTGCGTGTGCCTGGCGTAGGGCCGCTTCGAAGTTGGCTTTTTTTTTCGACGCGGTCATGGTTTACCGCGTAGGAGCGTAACACGGGGGGGCTTGCTAACGCATGAAGTACGCTCGGGCCGGGCGGCCGTCGAACTCAACGGTCATTCATAGGCGCTGTTCAGGCTGTCGACCGTCAGATCGGCGAACTTTCGATACAGTGGCCCGAAGGCATTGGACTGTTCTGCGCTTACAGGCTTTTCCACGCGGGATTCGGCGTTGATCCGCGAATCTCGCGGCTCTCTGCCCTCGGCGCTATACACCTCGATGCGACCCGTGAGCCTTCCATTGCCGAGGACGTACCCGAATACCACGGCGTTACTCAGTGGACGAGTGGCGAAGTCGTCGATGGAGACCTCGAGCGTGCCGGTGGCGTGGGAGTCGCTGTCGTCAAACAGCTTGTGAGCGCGAAGCTCATCCTCGATTGTCGCGAGCAGACGGTCCTCTTCAAATTGGGGCTCGGCGGCGATCTTTTCCCGGGCAGCGGGTGTGAACCTGACGGTGACTGACTTCAACATCCGCGCGCTGGGGACCGCCACGGGGGGTGGCGAATGGGCCGGCTGCGCCGCGTAGGGGTGATCAGTGGTAGGAGCGGCGGGCGCGACCGCTGATGGCTGCTGCCGCTGGCCTTCGATGGTGTGCCCGAAAACGACCCAGCCCGCGCAGCCGGAGAGCGTCATGATGACGGGGGCGAGGAACACCGTGAGCACGCGCATCGTGAATACCTCCGGGCCTCACTATCGGGCCAGGGGCACGGCGCTCCTATACTCAAAATGACTTATGGCGTTTCAGTTGCCCAGCGCGTATTTGACGAAGTCCTTCAGTGCGTAATTTGCGCCACCTTCGGGTACCCAGTTCGGCTGCAAGGAGAGCAGTGAGTTGCTGTCGCCAAAGAGCACGCCGAGGAATACTTCCGCGACAATCCGCCCACCCACCGGACCCAGGCGCGGCGTCTTGAGGGTGACACTTTCCTTCACGGGAATCCTGACTTCCTCCTGATGTTGAATCGCTTCGGCCAGAATGTAGGTCCACAGCGGACAGTTGTTCTTGAAGGCGCCGAGGTTGAGCGACGGGTCACTGATGGGTTTGACGTCGGACGCAGTGCCGGTGGCCTTGCCAATCAGAATGTCCTTGTCCTTGAGCGGCTCGATGCCCATGGCATGCGCGACGTGTTGGCCGGTGGGCAGGCCGAGGTGCAACCCGCGGAGCAGGTTCCGTGCCGGAAGGGATGAGGGATTGCTGGCTACCGCCGGCGGCAGATTCGACAGGGGGTTCACCAGGGACGTGTCGATGCGATAGGCGAACTGCAACCGCTTGGCATTCTCCGCCGTGCTGCCATCGTAGGCTCGCGTATCGATATCGATGAAGCGCCCCCAATCGATGCCCCAGCCCGGATTCATCGCCCTGAAGCCTGTCAGGCCTTCCGGAAAGTCCTTCGACGGGACCGGAAAGATCGGCAATATCACGACATCATTCAACCGGTATCCCGGCCGAATCATGGAATGGCCGAGCCGGTAGGCGGCGACGGAGAACTCCACGGGCATGAAGGGGTCATGCTTCCAGTGGAAGGACCTGATCTTGCCGGCATCGTACTTGCCGTTGCTTTTCAGGGCGGCAATGACGCTCGAATGTACGATTCGCGGCAGAAAATCGTTCACCACCACGTACTGGTAGTGGAAGCGGACGCGCTTCTGAATTTCGGCGAATGAGAGACGCGGGTTGTCCGCCACGGTTCGATTGTGAAAGCGCAGCATGAGCCCCTGAAGCTGCGAAACAATCGAATTCTCATCGTTGCGTGGATCGCCGATGAGCGCGCGCGCCGGGTTTGCACCGTTGCGGGGCAAGTCCCTGGCGTTGGTGTTACCGCCATTGAGCTGGGCGCCCAACAGGAAGGTGTTGTCCCCGTTGTACAGGTAGGGTTGGTCGTCGGGACCTCGTCCGTAGATGTTGTCCAGATCAAAAGCGGGTGTGCGGAAGTCGGTCAAGGCATCCGGGTCGTTCTGCATCTGCAGACTGCTTGCCGGGTCGAATGTCAGGTCGTGATCGATGAACTGGCCGAAGTAGGTATAGAGCGAGGGGATGCCGCTTTCCTCGTCGTCCTTGCCATCATGGGGCGGATCGAAGTCGCCTGACATGGCGGCGCCGAGCAGCTTGAGATTGCTCTCGCTCTCCGTTTCGGTGTTGCCGTATCGGGCCGCGGGGAGGGAGCGGAACATCCGGCCAAAGCGGCCCTGGAAGAGCGGTGAGCTCTTCGTCGACATGAGTCCGCGGACCGGTTGACTGTGTTTTCCGCTCATGGGCGAGTCTCCAATGACGAGTGCGAGGGTATGCCGAAATTGCGGCAGATCCTTCGGCTTGGCCAGTCACACGTTCGGGTGAAACTGCGTGCGTGAGTGGAGCGGCTGCCGTCCGTCAGAGAATCGAACACACTCTTTCGAAGAGGGCCGAGTCCGGTGCTGCCAACGCCTCGCAGGCGGTGAAGTGGTTGCACCCCGGGAGTTCCAGGAGAGGGGCGCGGCAGGCCAGGGGCCAGTGGTTGGCGATGAGTTGCGATTGGCGGTGGAATTCGGCTGTTTCGAGCGCACCGACAGCGAGCAAAAACGGCACGTCGTTATGTAGTGGCAGCAGAGCCGGCGATAGCTGCCGGACCAGGGACGCGTCGAGCCGTAAGTCATCGCGGAGAAACGGTGCTCGCGCGACGGGATCCAGATCGAACAGTCCGCTGACGGCGACGGCGCCGGATAACAGTCGTGTCGGCAGATCCGGCGCGAGCCGTGTCCAATCAGTTGCCAACATCATGGCGGTAAGATGGCCGCCGGCGGAGTGGCCCGAGCAGACGATGCGCAGAGGGTCAACATCCAGATCGTTTGCGTTTCGATACAGCCAGACGCACGCCCTGCGAATCTGCGCCACGATTTCCGGCAGGGATGTTACGGGAGCCAGCCCGTAGTTGGGCACCGCCACCGAGAAGCCTGCCGCGACATAGGCTGGTGCAACCGATGAAAAATCCTGCTTGTCGAGGGCGCGCCAGTAGCCGCCGTGAACGAAGATCAACAACGGCCTGTTGGGCCCGGGAGCGGGGAAGAAATCCAGTGTTTCGGCGGGAGCCGGTCCGTACCGCAGGTCGAGTTTACAGGTCAGACGCTCGCGTGCCTCGCGCGAGCCATTCTGCCAACGCGCGAAAATGCCGGCGACGTCGGGAACTCCGATGCGAGGGTTATATTCAAGGTCGAGGGGATCGATACTCATCGGGAAAACTCTCCGCCAACTTCCTGCAGAATATCAATCAGCGCCTGCGCTGCCGGGTTGACACCCGCGCGGGTGCGCAACGTGATTCCCACTATCCGGTGCCACGAGGGTGCGGCCAGTTTCAATACTGCCAGCAGGCCGGCGCGCTCTTCCCAGTAGATCAGCTCGCGGGGTAAAAAAGTCAGGAAGTCGCTTTGCATGACCATGGTCTTCATCAGGACCGCCGAGGTTGTTTCCAGTGAAACATGGGGGGCTGCCAGTCCGGTCTCGAGGAATACATCGTCCAATGCCCGGCGCTCCAACTCGGGAGCACGCGCCAGTATCCACCGCTGATCTACCAGGTGCTGTGCGGTGAGAGTGCCGCGACGTTCCACGAGGGGATGGCCGGAACGCGCAATGACGGCGGCGCGGTCCTCATGCAGCCGTATCTGCCGCAGATCGGCATCCGGCGATCGCGGCGGAATGGATGAGAGCGCGAAATCGACTTCGCCGTGCTTCACCATTGGCATCAGCGCCTCGTTCAGCCCGTAGAGGATAGTGACGTTGATCCCGGGGGCACGGTCGCGCAGGCGGTTCAAGGCAATCGGCAGAAGTCGTGTTGCCTCCGAGGGTCCGCATCCCACGCAAACGTGGCCGCTCCGGGCGACTCGTAGAGCCAGCACTTCCTGCTCGGCGCTGCGCAGTTCGGCGTCGATTGCATCCGCGTGGCGCACGAGCGCCAATCCAAACGTCGTCGGCAATGCGCCGAACCTGCCGCGTTCCAAAAGCTGCACTCCGAGGGCGCGCTCCAGGCTACGCATGTTCTTCGATAGTGCGGGCTGGGAGATGCCGAGCGTCTCCGCGGCCTTTGAAAAAGAGCGCTCCCGTATGATCAACGCCAGCTGGCGCAGCCGTCCGACATCGATATTGCCGCTCAAGTTCCGACCTCCGGGTTCCATAACCCAGAGTAATATAAGTGGTATGAACCGGGCATGGAAAGCCCGCGGCTTGCGGCATAGATTTGCAGCCGGCCGGTTCCGAAATCCTCCAACCCTAAGGGGAGTCGCGTGCAATCTCTCGAAAGACTGGTCGAACCCGACCGTGTCCATAAGACCGTCTACACCGATCAGGAAATATTCGATCGGGAGATGGAAAATATCTGGGAGAAGACCTGGGTCTACTGTGGACACGAGACGCAGGTCAAAAAGGCGGGCGACTACGTCACCGTGCAAATCGGCCGCCAGCCGATGATCATGGTGCGTGGCATGGACGGCAAAGTTCGTGTTCTTTTCAACCGCTGCCCGCACCGTGGCGTACAACTTTGTGGTAACCGACAGGGCAACACGGGCTCCACCTTCGTGTGCTCGTATCATGCCTGGACTTTTCATCTCGACGGCCGGGTGAAAGGCATTCCCCTGTCGCACGGTTATGACGGCACGCGCATGACGCCGGATAATCCCGACTGCTCCATGAAAGCGGCCGCGCGAGTCGACAGCTATCGGGGCTTTGTGTTCGTGAGTTTGTCCGCGGACGGTCCTACGCTGACCGAGTTTCTGGGCGAGGCCAGGATCGCTTTCGATGACATGTGCGACCGGTCTCCCGAGGGTGCGGTGGAAATCGTCCCGGTGTGTCACCGGGTGGTGCAGCACTCGAACTGGAAGTTCTTCATGGAGAACCAGCTCGACGCCCTGCACCCGTCGGTCACGCATCAGTCCACGGGAATCGCTGCCGGGCGCGTGGAGCGGGCGCTCCGGGAAGAAGGGCGGACGCCGCCGCTCTACTACCACTACCTCTCGACCTTCGCCTCGTCGTTCGAGCAGTGGGATTCCGTTCAGACAGTCAACTTCCCGCGCGGGCATGGGATACTCAAAGGCTACATGGGGCTGCGGCCGGACGATCCGGACACGAAGGAATACGTGGCTGCGATGTACAAAGCCTACGGCGAGAAACAGGCGGAAGCCTATCTCGGCCGTAGCATTCACCATGTACTGGTCTATCCGTATCTCTCGGTGCAATCTCCCCTACAGCAGTTGCGGGTGTTGCGTCCCCTGGCGCCCAACAAAACCCTCTCGGAGATCTGGCATTTCAGGTTGAAAGGGGTCTCGCAGGCGATTTACCGGCGCGCCCTCTGGTATTTCAACCTCGTCAACTCCCCCGCCACCATGATCAACGCCGACGACCTCGAGAACTGGACCAAGGGGCAATGGGGGCTGGAGTCCAAAGGCGGTGACTGGGTGAGCTTCCATAGGAACTATGGCGGCGATACCCGGGAAGGCGATACGACCTATTCCAACAAAGGAACTTCCGAGGCGGTCATGCGCAGTCAGTTCGAGGCTTGGACGCAATACATGCGCTGAGGAATCCATGAATACATCAAAGTTGCAGGACCGTCTCCTCGAGGATGTGGTCATCTTCGAGAACCGCGAAACCCAGAAGACGGGTGCGCAATCGATCGCGCCCGATCACTCCCCGCGGCAGCGCGCGCGCGGTGGACCGCTTCCGGTACGCGCGGCGTCCGTGGGGTTGGACGCCGCACCCTCCCTCCAGCATGGCGTCGAGCAGTTTCTCTTCTATCAATCCGAGCTGCTCGATCAGAAGCAGTGGGCGGCTTATATCGAGCTGTTCGGCCCGGAAGGGGTCTATTGGATGCCGGTGACGCCCGACCAGACCGAATGGTTGGACTCGCCGTCCATCTTTGCCGAAGACCGGCACATGATGGAAATCCGCATGGGGCGCGTACAGCATCCGAACGCCTGGTCGCAGGCGCCCCAGTGGGGAACGAGTCACATCATTGGTAATGTGGTAATAGAGTCGGCCAATGACAGCGAGATCGTGGTCCGATCGCGTTTCCAGATGGTGGAGCTGCGACGCGACCAACTGCGGCATTTCGCGGGCACCTACCGGCACACGCTCGTCCGCAACGGCGATGATTTCAAAATCGTTCTGCAACGGGTCGACCTGTTGAATGGGCAGGCGCCCTTCGACTACGTCCTGCAGATCTGGGTCTGAAGCTTCAACATCGGGAAGGGTATGACCATGGCCTCGAGCGCAGTCAGAACAGTCCAGACGAGTGAGCCCGTCAAGACGTATTCGCTGTATATCGACGGCAAATGGTCGGGCGCCGCGGATGGTGCCGTGGCCGATGACTTCAACCCGGCTACCGGCGCCTTGTTTGCCCGAGTGGCGCAGGCGGGGCGTGCCGATGCATTGCGTGCCATAGAGGCTGCGCACAAGGCGCGAGAGTCATGGGCACGCATGATTGTTTCGGAGCGGGTCGCCATCCTGCTGCGGGTGGCCGACATTATTGCGACCCGGGTCGACGAGATCCGTGAGGTGCTGATCGAAGAGTCAGGCTCGACTTTCGGCAAGGCGATGTTCGAGGTGTTTTATTGCATCGACCTGTTGCGAAGTGCGGCGGGCGACGCGCGCCATATTTTCGGCGAGACCCTGCCGCATAGCATGAGCGGGCAGGTGGGAATGACCGTGCGCCAGCCGCTGGGCGTGATTGGCGGTATCGCTCCCTTCAATGCGCCTTTTCTGTTGGCGATGAAGAAAGTTGCTTTGGCACTGGCGGCGGGCAACTGTTTTGTGTTGAAGCCCTCGGAGGAAACTCCGGTGACCGGGCTCAAGATCGCGGAACTCTTCGAAGCGGCGGGGTTGCCACCTGGGGTGCTGAATGTAGTACCCGGCCCGGCTCGTGAGGTCGCCAGCGTGCTGATCAGCGATCCTCGTGTGAGGATGATCACGTTCACCGGATCGACGCAGGTTGGCAAGCTCATCGCGGTGGAAGCGGCGAAACACCTGAAGAAGATCACGTTGGAGATGGGCGGCAAGAATCCGCTCATAGTGCTGCGTGACGCCGATGTGGACTACGCCGTGCGAGCGGGTTGTTTCGGCATCTACTTCCACCAGGGCCAGGTTTGCATGGCCAATTCGCGCATCATTGTGGAGGCGCCGGTTTTCGACGAGTTCTGTGAGAAGTTTGCCGCGCGCGCCAAGACCTACAAGGTGGGTGATCCGCGCGATCCACAGACGGTGATCGGTCCGCTCATCCGCCGCACTCAGTGCGCGTTCATCGATGAACACGTGAAGGACGCCGTCGCCAAGGGTGCCCGGGTTCTCACTGGCGGCACTCACGAGGATAACTTTTACCAGCCGACGGTGGTCGCGGGTGTCACTGCCGACATGCGCATCTTCTCCGAGGAGTCGTTCGGCCCGATCACTTCGATTATCGAGGCAGGCAGCTCCGAGGAGGCGCTGGCTATAGCGAATGACACATCCTACGGACTTGCCGCCGGTGTCATCACGAACGACCTGCAGAAAGCCATGGACCTGGCGCTACGGCTCGAGTCCGGGATGGTCCACATCAACGACACGACGGTGTCCGATGAGCCGCACGTGCCGTTCGGAGGCATCAAGAACAGCGGCTTCGGGCGCGAGGGCGGCCGGTATTCCATGGAAGAGATGACGGAGTTGAAGTGGATCACTGTTCAGTTGGGGCAGAGGCAGTTCCCGTTTTAGCAGTTTCCCACGCTGCTCACTTTCGCGCTGCGACCGCGAGAGCCGCGGCGGCCGCGAGTTTGTGTTTAGCCTGCCAGGGCGGTCCGATCGATTGGCCCATTGCGCGTAGGAATGCATCGACATCCTTGCCGCCCAGCGCCGCCGCTGCCTCGCGAAACACGCGATCGCGGTCGTACCAAAGCACGGACCAACCGCGCGCCTCGGCTGCATTCGCCAGGGCCTCGCGATACATGATGGAGTCTGCGACGTTTGCCGCGCGAGTATCGGTGATCCGTTCTTCCGTCGTTGGTGGAAGCTGTGGGCATACACGGATTGCGATGCTGGCTATCGGCACTGGAACCGACTCGGCCAGCGCCTCGAGGCTCTCTCTGGCGCCGTTCGCGGCCGCCTCGCGCACGCGCTCGACGAGCGCCACGGCGTCGGGGAGAGAGATAGTCTGCGACCACGAGCTGTTTAGGTAACGGCCCACCGCCCACGACCCTTCATGATGATACGGGTGCGTCGGCAAATCGCGGGTTAGGTCAATGCGTCTGCGGTCTAGGAACTCGCCGCCGGGCGCGAGAGTGACGAGCACCGCCGAATTGCCGTGC
Source organism: Gammaproteobacteria bacterium (assembly GCA_028293725.1). The sequence goes on from JAQGOE010000006.1 coordinate 45,401, forward strand.
TCGGCGACGCCGGTGACCGCCTTACGCTGAAGCCCCACTTTTGCCACGTGTTCCTCCCCTCGACGCTGCCGTCGCATAACATACTCCCCATCCACGCGTCACGCAGACGGGTCGCTCCGACTCGGCGGGGAGGCAACGCTAAACGCATGCTCCGATTTGGGCGCGGCACGGAGTATGAGGTGTCTCTCTGGCGGCCCTGTCAGGGCCCTGACAACTTTTGGACGATTGTCCCAATTCAGACAATCTCCCAAAAACCGTCAGGGGCCTGACAGCGGCTGGCAGGTAATACCTCATGCTCCCTGAAGGCGAGGATTCATCGGATACCGACCACGGGATGGATTGCCAAGACCGGTCATCTACCTCGACCGCTGGCGGGGGCTCACTGGTTGGGCTCGCCGGATTGTGATGATATCGCGGCGTTGGCCGCTTCGGCGGCGCGCCTCCTCAGCAGATTGCGTTCGCGTCCGTTGCCGGCCAGCATCAGCGCTGCTTCGAACGCGGTGTGCGCTTCTTCGTAGCGGCCGAGCTTTTGGAGCAGGTCGCCCCGGACGCTCGGCAGCAGATGGTAGCCTTTCAACGCCGGCTCGTGGATAAGGCGGTCTACAATTGCCAGCGCCGCCTCTGCTCCCTCCGCCATGCCGACGGCAACCGCGCGGTTGAGTTCGACGACGGGCGAGCGCACGAGCGCCCCTAACTGTGCATAGAGGCTGGCGATGCGCGACCAGTCCGTATCGCCCGATGCCGTCGCTTCGGAGTGGCAGGCGATAATCGCAGCCTGGAGGGCGTAAAAGCCGCCCGTTCCACCTAGTTCACGGGCTCGCTCAAGGGCCTGCATCCCTCGGCGGATCTGGAGCCGGTCCCAGAGCCCGCGGTCTTGATCCAGCATGAGGATTGGTTCGCCCGTTGCGTCAGTACGCGCTGCCGTACGTGCGGCATTCAGTTCCATCAGAGCGAGCAGTCCGTGAGCTTCGGGCTCGTGCGGAGCGATGGAGACGAGTACGCGGCCCATGCGCAGCGCTTCATTGCAGAGTTGGGGACGCAGCCAGTCCTGGCCGCGCGCGGCAGTGTAGCCTTCATTGAAAACGAGGTAGACGACCTCCAACACCGAGGAGAGCCGTTGAGAGAGTTCCTCACCGCGTGGAGTCTCGTAGGCTAATCCAGAGTCCGAAAGGGTCCGCTTCGCGCGAACGACGCGCTGGGCGATCGTCGCCTCCTGAACCAGAAATGCCTTGGCGATCTCTTCGGTTGTCAGGCCGCAGATCATGCGTAGCGCCAGGGCCGCACGGGCCTCATGCGACAGAATCGGATGACAGGCTGTGAAGATAAGCCGCAGTAGCTCATCGCCGATGTCGTCGTCCAGCGCGGATTCGAGGTCTGGAGCGGTCTGCTCCTGCTCTTCCAAGTCCCGGTGGATTATCTCGTGTTTGCGCTCGAGCATTCGGCTCCGGCGCAAGTGGTCCAAGGCCCGGCGCTTGGCAGTCGTCATCAGCCACGCGCCGGGCTTTTCCGGAACACCTGTCACGGGCCACACCTCGAGAGCGATCACCAAGGCTTCCTGCGTCAAATCCTCAGCCAGCGGAACATCACGCAGCAACTTTGCCAACCTGGTGATCAGCCGGGGATGTTCGATCCGCCAAACCGCCAGGATCGCCCGATGAGTGTCAGCGGCTGTCACAGCCGCCGACCTCGACTACCGAACCCTGGCCTCAAGGGCCGCCCGCGGCGAACGGGCGGAGCTCGCACGTTCCCTCCCAGCCCGGAAGGAATTCCTTGTGAAGCTGCATGAACTCCACCGCAGAGGCCACCGCCTCTTCCTTGCTGTGCAGCTCGAAGACGGCGTAGCCGCCGATCACTTCCTTCGCCTCGACGAACGGACCATCGAGAACACTGAGCTGCCCATCAACAATTCGCACCTGCGCGCCCTCGGCCAGCGGCATCAGCCCACCATTGTCGAGCATGCGTCCGGCCTGGATCTCCCGGGTGGCGAGTTTGTGCATAGCCTCCAAGAGTGCCGGAGTCGGGGCGACCGAGTGAGCGGATGTGACGATGAACATGAATTTCATTTGACGTTTCCTCGTGATGCGAGCCGCGGGCGACGATCGCCGCTGAACTCTCTCGCTATTTGAGTCAACGAACCAGTCCCGAGCGGATCGACATCCGCTAGCCCTTTGCACCACCCGCGAGCGCCTCGAAGGCCGATCGAATGACATCGTCTGTGATCTCACGCGGCGACTGGAAGCGCTCGAACAGCAAACCTTCGGTGAGCGCGTTCAGCACGCGAACGAAGTGCGCCGGCGGGATCGGCAGGGACTTCTCCGGAATGAAGCGCAGCACGCCTTGCTCGGCCAGGCGGTAGCCTTCGGCGGAGTAGCGCTCGAGTTTGGTTTGCATCTTCGGATGCGTCAGCGCGTAAATCTGGAACTCCAGTGCGCGTAGCGCCGCGGCCTGTCTTGCCGGAGCGGCCGCGATGACCGCCTCCGCCAGAATGCGCATCTGCTCCCTGAGGCTTGCACCAGCCTTGAATGGCGGAATTATCGGCTGCCAGCGGGATTCCAACACGGCCATGAAGAGCTCGTCGCGGTCTTTGAAATTCCCGTAGATCGCACCGCGGCTCATGCCCACTGAGGCGGCCACATGCTCGAGCGTGATGTTGTGGTAGCCCTTCTCAGCAATGAGCCGGGCGGCGGCATCGATCAGTGTGGCACGGGTGCGCTCGCGCTTGGAGCCGGGCGCATGGGCCGCATCTTGGGTGCGGCGTTTCTTCGAGGTCGAGGTCTTGGTGGTCATAGTTGACAGGAAAATACACTCGTGTATTTTATACGCAAGCGTACATTCTACGCGCAGTCGGAGAGCGATGTGTCCTACTGGCTCTGGGCGCTGGTTGCCGGGCTCGCTCTGCTGTTCGTGGGGTATGCCTACGAGGCGCTGCAGGAGTGGCGAGACCGGCGCCGCTATCCGCCTCCCGGTCAGTTCGTCGACGTGGCCGGTCGGCGAATGCACGTGTTCGTGCAGGGCGATGCGCGGGGCCCCAGCGTAGTCATCGAACAGGGCATCGGAAGCCCGTCAATTGTCTGGTGGCCGATTCAGTTGGCTATCTCCCTATTCGCGCGCGTGTGCAGCTACGATCGAGCGGGCTTTCTCTGGAGCGATGCGGCTACGGGGAAGCGCAGTCTCGACGATCGAGTCGCAGATCTCCACGCAGTTCTGCAGCAGGCCAGGGTACCGCCGCCCTATATCCTCATGGGGCATTCGATGGGCGGTTTGCTCATCCGACGATTCGCGCGTCTGCATCCAGAGTCGGTTGCTGGGATGGTTCTCGTGGATTCGCCCGACGAGTCCGTTATCTTTCGCGAATCCGTGATGCCCTTCTACCGTCAGGGCGTCAACATGCAGCGTGTGCTCGCGGTTGCCGCCCGGTTCGGGCTACTGCGGCTGATAGGTCGTTATGTTCCAATGCTCATGCTTCCGGAGGACGAGCCGGGCTATGCGCTTTGTGTCACGCCGAGGCACGCCGCTGCGGCGGCTGATGACATGCTCTGTCTACTGAATGCGACTGAAGGTGCACGCAAGGTTGACGCACCGGGATCATTCGGTGACCGTCCACTCGTTCTGCTGCGTCATGGCATTCCATTCCCGGCGATGGCCGCCGTGATGGAAGAGGGCTGGGCGGAGAGTCAGCAGCGGCTGGCACTACTATCGACTAACAGCGAGATCCTCGTGGCCGAGAAGAGTAGCCATCTAATCTACCTCGATGAGCCGCAGCTCGTTGTTGAAGCGGTTCGGCGGGTCCATGCAGCGGCTCGTGACGGAGTGCGCCTCGTCGAGCGAATGGCGGCGAAGTACGGGCCGACGTCCGATGCAAATTGATCCTGCGCTCGCTGTGGCAATGAAGCTGAGAGCTGCCCTCGTCTCATCCTCGATGCTCGCTTGTTTCGCCTGCTCCGGGCAACTCGACTCGCCGCATACAGTCATCGACAGTGGTGTGGTGGGCGCCGTGCGCGAGGGTGATGTGGTTGTCTACAAGGGCATTCCATTTGCCGCACCTCCTGTGGGTCCGCTGAGATGGCGAGCACCGCAACCCGTGTCTCACTGGAGTGGCATGCTCACGGCGGACAAGTACAAGCCACAGTGTATGCAGAACTGGCCGCCACTGCCGACTATGCCTGCGGAGCCGGTAAGCGAAGACTGCCTATATCTGAACCTTTGGGCGCCTGCGGAGGCCGCGAAGACCAAACAACCGGTGATGGTTTGGATTCACGGAGGCGGCTTCCGAGCCGGGTCCGCTTCGACACCCCTCTACTGGGGCAATGAGCTAGCGCATCGTTATGGCGTGGTTGTGGTCAACCTCAGCTACCGCGTGGGGCCGCTCGGATTTCTTGTCCATCCTGAGCTGACCGCCGAGTCGGGGTATCACGCCTCAGGTAACTACGGGCTTCTGGATGTCATCGCAGGACTGAAGTGGGTTCAGCGCAATGTCTCGGCCTTCGGCGGCGATCCGGAAAACGTTACCGTATTCGGCCAGTCAGCCGGCGCCTGGATCATCAACAATCTCATGGTCTCGCCCTCGGCGCGCGGACTATTTCATGCCGCGATCGCCGAAAGCGAAGGTGGCGACATGGGTCCAGCCGGAACGACCGAAGGGATGGCACTCCTGGCTGGCGCGGAACGAAGCGGCGTCGCGTTTGCCAAGACCTTTGGCGTTCAGTCGATTGCGCAGTTGCGCCAGATTCCCGCCGACAAGATCACCGCATCCGATTTCCCCGGCCTACCCGAGGTTCCGAACTCAAACATGGCGCTGCCGATCGTGGATGGCTATGTAATCCCAGACGATCCCTACACATTGTATGCGGCGGGGAAGCAGGCTGATGTGCCGTTGCTGTTGGGTTACAATGCCGACGAGAGTGCACACATGTTCAGCCCCGTTTCCACGGCAACGTTCATTGCCAACGTGCGCCAGCGTTACGGCGCAATGGCTGATCAGATTCTTACACTCTATCCAGTCAGCTCCGGGGCTGAGGCTGTGCGCTCACAAGGGAGGCTTTGGGTTGAGTCCAGTTTTGGCTGGCATATCTGGACCTGGGCCCGCTTGCATGCGCGGACTTCGCACAGCAAGGTCTATCTCTACCACTTCGTTGGCGGCAACGCGGTTCACGGTGCCGAGCTCCCGTACGTGTTTCTCTACGGTTTCAGCCGTTCGTCGCCGAAGCAGGAGCGCGACATGGCAGAGACGATCTCGGCATACTGGACCAACTTTGCGAAGGCGGGCAACCCGAACGGAGATGCCCTACCGCGGTGGCCTCCTTTCGACGAGCATGACGAGACAGCAATGTTTCTGGGGAAGTCCTCCACACCAGGGGAAGTTCCCGATCATGCCCAACATACACTCATGGACGCGTACATGAGTCGCGTGCGCTCAGAGTCTACTCAGAGCGTTTCAGCCCACTAGAATAGCACAGAGAGTCTGCGCCGCCCGGCCGCCGTAGTGGACTTCCACAGTGTCTGTCGGACGTCCAGAGACATGTCCACTTCGAAGGTATGAAAACGCGCGGGCGTCGCTGTCATGTGTCGAAAATGGACGCGGCGCGTCAGATAGTGTCGGCGCTCAGTCAGTTTGTCGGCGTTGGTTGACGGGTTTTCAAACCAGTCTGAATGTTGCACGAGATTCGTCGGTGAGTGCCGACAGTTTCGAAGACCTTGGGCTTCTTATGCCGGGACGGGTGCGCCATTAGCATCACTCTCACCGATCGAGCCGCAGCGAGTGCCAGCGGTATCGGCACTGAGAGATTCAACATGGGACACGAGAAGGAAGTGGGGTCGGTGGGAAATTCCGCTCGCGGTGCTCGGATAGCAGTGCGGACTCTGTATGCGGTGGTGACGCGGCCTCTGACGGATACCGCCGCGGACACCGGGCAGGAGCCACCGTGGATCGAAGCGGACCCTATGGGGTGGGACGCGCCGATATCAGTCTGGTGGGACCAGCCGCCCGGCGGAGACCCGCGATGACAGTTGTGACGGCGACAGCAATGATCGGCAATCAGGACGATAAGGGAGACCACGATCATGAATATGATGACGGCGGCGATCCTTGGCATCACGGCTATAACGGCAATCATCCTCACGATCACGGCGGCGGTCAGTGCCGCAGCCCGGGCGGCCTCGGAGAGTCCGGAAACTCAGTCAGTTCCGGTGGCAACTCAACCTAGAGTCCGGCGGCGAGCGATGCGGAACTCTGGAGTCTCGCGTCCAATCGCCCTGATTCGCCCGCAGTACCTGCCGGCACTGGCGCGCTCACGGATTTTGCGGCTGCGGATGTTACGTACTCGATGATTAGGTGACGGTATGAGCCGCTCACGCGTCCGGCGCGAGGTGTCCCCACAGGCTCTTGAACGCCATGGTGAGAAAGGGCTGCGAATCGCCCCATTGTGAGTTGATGCCCTTCGCGGGATCGGTGGCCAGTGCTTCGGCGGGTCCGAGGCCTTGCGTCATGCACTTTACGAGTCGCTCGTAAATCGTGAAATAAGAGGTGCGCTGGGCCTGGAGGTCGGCGCGAGTGAGAATCGGGCCGTCGGCCGGAATGATCCGCGTCTGGTCGTCCGCGAGTTTGATGAGAGAGTCGAGGCCGGCGACCAGTCCCGCGATCCAGCCGCCGGTTTCGAAGTCGAGCACCGGCCAGCGATCGGCGGAGACGACGCCGCCGCCGACGAGGACGTTGGCCTTCCGAAAAAAGACATAGATGTCGCCGTCCGTGTGAGCCTGCGGCAGGTAGCCGTATTCCAGGTGTTCGTCGCCGATCGGCATGTCCGCCTTGGCGTAAAACGTCTCTGCAGGAAGCGCCTTGCCTGTGAAAGGGCCGTAGGCCCCGGGGCGCCAGCCCACCGTGATACGCCGGGTAAGCCACAGCTTGGTGTTGGTGTGGGCGATGATCTTCACGCCATTCTTGCCGAGCGCCTCGTTGGAACCGGTTTGCTCGGGGTGCCAGTGGGTGTTGAACAGCGTCGCCACGCGGCGCGCCTGCGTGGCTTGCAGGGCTGTTTTCACCAACTCCTTCGAATGCCTTTCGAGGCCGCCGTCGACGAGCACCAGGCCGTCCGGGCCGCCGGCCGCCACGACGTTAGCGCCCGCGCCGCTCAACAAAACGAGTTTCTCGGCCAAGGGCACAGTGACGATCGAGGTTTTTGCGTCGCTGGCGTGGGCGATCCGGGTGAGGGCGGGGCTGGCTGCTGCTGCGCTGAAAAGTGTTGAATTGATAAACTGGCGGCGGTTGAAACCGGTCATTCAGGAACCTGTGCGGTAATTGTCGGTGTGAGCACGGCCGGCCCGGGCGGCAGGGGATGTCCATGCGATCGCCCATGAAAGACCCCTGGGCGAAGCATATGGCAGCCAAGGGGCGTAGGGCTCGCCCGTGAGGGTGCCCGTGCGCAGCGCGGTCGGGGCAGCACTGTCGGAGCGATGCGGTTAGCGCAACGCGGAGGCAGCGCGGGCGCGGCCCCGCTGCGCTCAAGCCGGACGTTGCGGCGCGGCGCTCTCGAGGGTTTCCCTCAAATCGATCGCGCCTTCAATGTCGGCGACTCTCGCAACCATGGCCGCCCGCGAGGTCACACCCAGCTTGGCAAAGATGCGCCGCAGGTGGGTGCAGACGGTCCAGGAACTGATGTTCAGCACAGACGCGATGACTTTATTCTGGCGGCCCTGCGCCACCATTCGCACGATTTCGCGTTCCCGGGGACTCAGGGACAGTGCACAGCGCTCCACCGGCACGGTTTTAATGAGCAGGTAGCGATGGCCATCGACATCGATGTCGAAGAGAACCTGCTCCGCCGGATGACCGTCGGTCACCTCCAGCTCGGCATCGGGACACGGATCGGTTATGGCTACAAAAGCCCGGATGAAGCGGACGAACCGCTCATCATAGCGACGGTGCAACACGATAACGTTGCCCTCGCGTTCTTTGACGTTTGACATCTCCCTAGCTCCAACTGCGACGCGGCCCCGTGTTCTACTACTTTCGTCGGTTCTTACGCTGTTCTTACTGTAGCGCCTCGCCCCCTGTCAAACGGAGTCACTCATTCGAGTGAATCGATGCGGGGACAGAGCGTTGCGCTACGGTCACTAATGTCACCAGACCCTTATTTTATCCGTTAAATGTCCGTATCGCCGGCGCGAAACGGGCACGGGAGCCACCCTTGAGCGAAGGTAGCACGTCCATGCATAGTGAACTGGTGAGCCGCCTCGCCTGCATTGCATTGATTTTAGTCCTGACGGGCTGCAGCAGCACCCAGTTCGTGCTGGCCAACGCGCCCACGGAATTCGATCGCGTCGACCGTCACGCCGATCTACCGTACGGGCAGGATCCGCGCCAGCGCCTGGATGTCTACTCGCCGCGGCAGGCGACGAATCGGCCGGTCATCATCTTCTGGTATGGCGGCTCATGGGTGAAGGGCAAGAAGTCGAACTATCGTTTTGTTGGAACGACACTCGCCGAGCGCGGCTTTGTCGCGGTCCTGCCGGACTACCGGCTGTTCCCACAGGTGTCTTTCCCGGCCTTCGACGAGGATGGAGCGAAGGCGGTGGCCTGGGTCGAGCAACATGTGCAGGAATTAGGTGGCGACCCACATCACATCATCCTCATGGGACATTCCGCGGGCGGACACACTGCCGCGTTCCTCGCGTTCAATCATGAGTTCCTACGGAAGTTTGGCGCGGATCCCGACTCGATCGCGGGACTGGTGGGTCTTTCGGGCACCTACGTGTTGGTACCGGAGACAGACACCGAGCGCGCCACTTTCCCGGCTCCCTACACGGAGGCCGACTGGCAGCCGATTCGATTTGTCGACGCACACTCGCCGCCCACGCTGCTCCTGCATGGAACCGACGACAAAGAAGTGCTTCCGCAGGAAGCCGTACAGCTTCGTGACGTGATGTTACAAGATCATCGGCGGGTGGAGTTGCACCTCTACCCGCATCGAGGTCATGCGGATACCGTCGCGTCGTTTGCGGCTGTGGCGCGATGGCGCACGACCGCGCTCAAGGACACCATCGAGTTTATCGACAGCGTGACGCGAACTCCGCCCGCGGGCGGAATTGGCGTCGGGAGACAATAATCTGGCGCCTGGGGTGCGGCGTTTCCCGGGCTTTTCCGTAACGTGGGCGTATGTCGGCACAGCATTTCAAATTTTGGCCGGAACGTTCGCTGCATCAC
>JAQGOE010000060.1 GCA_028293725.1 Gammaproteobacteria bacterium
TCCATGCGTTCGGGCGATTCGCGCCTCGGTCGCCAGCGCAGACTGGTCGCGAAGGTTCATGAATGCCCCGTCCAGTATCCACATGGCTTGCGCTGCTCGAGCGTCGCACACGAATTTTCCGCGGGCGTAGGCGAGTGCTTCGCCCGAAGGGGTCCACTGCCCGCCGATGTCGAGCATGAGGTCACCTTCCTCGGCCGTTGCCAGCCCTGCGCCGCGGACACGTGGCGTGCTGCCAAGGATGTCGTAGAGTGCGCGCAGTCCGACGCTCGTTTCGATCACGATAAGAATGCTTATAGCGTATTGGTCGAGTGCGGCATCCTTCTCGAACAATGACAGTTGAGCATCGATCGCCCCGAGGTCTTCCGGACTTTCGACTTTTGGCAGCATCACGGCCTGCGCAGGGTGTGGAGCGAGGACCGACAGATCCTGCTCCAGGGCGCCACGGCACGGGTGATTGCAACGGACGAAGGTGAACCGAGCAGCCGATTCGGCCAAGACGGCCGCGACGTGCGCGCGGGCCAGGTCCTTGCCCTCTGCCGGTACCGAATCCTCCAGGTCCAGCACGAGCGCGTCGGCGCCGGCCGCCGCCGCCTTCGGCACGAGATCCGGACGGCTTCCAGGCACGAACAATACACTGCGCAATGTGGGAAGTTGAGACACGCGAGTTCTCATTTGTCCCACTCGATCGTGTAGGCAATAGAGTAAGCGCCCATAGCCAGCGCGATCCGTGCGGCCAGCCGGTCCCGTTCCTCCATGGGCGCGTCCTTGACCACAATGGCGACCTCGGTACCCTTCGTGGTGTGCGGCCGGACTGTAGACATCAACTGCGCGCGTACTCCTGATGCCTCCATTGCCTCTGTAAGTACCGTGCGGAAGGTGCGCTCCGCTGCGTCACGGCGCAACGTCAACTTGATCGGCTTGCCGACATCGCTCAGCGGAATCTCACTGACAATGAAAATGTCCTTCGGGATCGCGGCCCTTTCGGCAATGTGTGCGCTCGCGAATGCCATGAGGTCCGCGGCGCTGGCCTCCGAGCCCGACACCAGCTGCACATAGGCAACGGGAAGCTCACCCGCATAGGCGTCGGGCTTACCAACCGCGGCCACGTGGAGAGCGTCCGGGAATTTCATCAACGCCTCTTCGATCAACGCCGCATCGATGTTGTGACCGCCTCGGATGATCACGTCCTTGGCCCTGCCTGTCACGAACAGATAGCCGTCCTCGTCGATACGTCCCAGATCGCCTGTGATCAGCCATCCGTCGGATGTGTGGGCAGCGAGTTGGTGGGCCTCGTTCACATAGCCCGGCGTGACCCCCGGTCCCTTGATCTGCAGCATGCCTATTTCGCCCACCGCGCATTCGCACGTGCCGCCGTGCTTTTCGTCCATCCGTGTCACGCGGATCTTCGTGTAGGGCAGGCGGATCCCGGAGCTGCCTTCCTTGCGAATTCCGTCCCGAGGGTCGATGGCGACACTCGCCGTATTCTCGGTCAAGCCGTAAGAGTTCAGAATGTGCACGCCGGAGATGCGCTCGAATTCCTCACGGACAGCTCTGGGCATGGCGGTCGAGCCGGTAATGAAATAGGGCTTCAAGGAAGACAGATCCTCGCCCCGAGGGGGCGATTTCGTGAGCGTGGCCAGCGTCGTAGGCACCCCCGAAAGCCGTGTCACCCGATACTTTTCGACAAACTTCCAATAGTTCGCGACATACCGCTTGTCCCGCGCGCCCATGATACTCGGGATCAAAACACTGGCGCCGCTCGCCAACGGAGGCAGGCAGCGCCCGGCGACACCGCCAACATGGAACATCGGTGTATCATGTAGGATGACCTCACCGAATACGGCCTTGGAAGCCAGTTGCAGCGTCCAGTGTCGGTATGACAGATTGCGGTGCGAGAGCTTGACGATCTTGGGCAGCCCGGTGGTGCCACCCGAATGGAGGTAGACTGCGATGCTATCGCCCGTAATGTCCCCGGGAGGGCTCGCCTTCTGCGGCAGCGACGCAAGCTGGGCGGCCAGGTCGCTTTGCGCGAGGATCGTCCCGTCGGGACCGGCCACCGACCAGATCGGCAGGCACGGCAACTCGCGAGCGATCGATTGCAACGATTCCCAGATCCGGAATCCCGGCGTCGGCCCGAGCGCGATCACCGCTTTGGTGTTCGCTTCCTTCAGCAGGCGCAGGAGGTGCTCGGATTCCAACATCCAGTTCACGGGAAAGGGAATCCCACAAGACATGGCGCCGAGGATCGACCAGTAGACCGCAGGCACGGCCGGCATGAGAATCGCGACGACGTCGTTGCGGCCGATACCATGAGCCCGCAGCAGGGCGGCTGTCCGCTGGATGTTCTCGCGCAGAGTACCGAACGTGACGCGTTCGGGAGTGCGATCAGCATCTCCATCCGCCGCATAGGTGATCGCCACTTCGTCGGCCGCGCGCGCGGCCAGCGCAAGATCGACCCGCCTCGTGAAATCGACGAGCGCCAACCGCTCCTCGATCGGCGAGCGCTCGATCGCCTCCACGTCGGCGAGCGAGCGCAATTCCTGATCCAACAGTGCGGCATCCGCGGTCTGCGGTACCACGACAGTTCTTTCGGACGCGGCAGTCTTCGGAAACTTCATCGCCCTCTCTTAAGCGCAAGTCACCCACATCCACTTTGGAGGAGCTTAACGATGATGCTCGTTGCCGGTATGCTTTCGCCGCGCATAGACACTATGTGAATTATGGATACCGGCGACATCGACTTGATCGCTCTGCGCAGCTTCTGCGTTCTCATGGACGAGCGCAGTGTTTCGCGCGCCGCCGCACGTCTCGGTGTTCGCCAATCGAGCATGAGCCGGCAGCTGGCGCATCTGCGCACCTACTTCGCGGACCCTCTGTTGGTATGGGCCGGCGGCAGCATGGTACCGACTCCGCGTGCGCTGGCGCTCAAAGGCGAGATTCGGCAGGTCGTGGAGACCATGGAACGGCTCTCGATCACGGCGCAATCCTTCGATCCGGCCTCGGCTCAATCCACCGTCGTATTGGTGGCCACCGGATACATGGAGCACATATTTCTGGGGGACGTCACGAAGACCGTCGCCGCGCGCGCGGCGGGCATGAATATCAAAATCCGCCTGCCCGACCGCCTGGGCGACGTGAGCGCGATGGGACGAGGCGAGATCGATTTTCTCGTCGGGTGGATGACGGCGCCGCCCCCCATCCTGCGTTCTCGTCTTCTGTTCAAGGACAAGCTCGTCTGTATCGCGCGCCGCGGGCACGCCATATTGGAGGACAACAGTGGCCTGACTTACGAAAAATACGTGGGGCTGCCTCACGTTCAATATGACATTCCGGGCAAGACGACCACGGAGCGGGTGCTGCAGGAACGGCTGTCGCGGGACGGCCATCAGCAAAACATAAAATATCATGTGCAGAATCCCCTGACGGTCGCGCATATCGTCGCGGACTCCAACCTCATCGCCACCGTGCCCGGCCGATTCGCCAAGCGCTGCCTGGCGCAATACCCGCTGCAGATATTCGATTTGCCGTTCTCTTTTCCGTCCATACAAAACAGGGCCTACTGGCACGAGTGCATGCACTCCGACGAGCGGAGCCGCTGGTTCCGCAGCCTTCTCGTGGAGATCGGCAAGGATTGAGGCGGTCGCGCGCCGGAAGGCGGCGCAACTGCGCTAGCTGGACGGCGCGGCCGTGGTGGCTACCGGGGCCTCCGGCATGACCCGTCTGAGCGCTCCACTCATCAACACGACGGACGCGGCGGCGCCCAGCGAAACCAGCCCCGCTACGATAAACAAAGACTGAGTTGACAGACCTGCCGCAATCAACACTCCACCCAGGGCAGGACCCACCACCGCTCCGACCCTCCCGGACCCGAGCGACCAGCCCACACCCGTGGCACGCAGGGACGCGTCGTAGAAGCTCGCAGCCAGGCCTATGGCGCACATCTGAGCACCAACTGCCAGGGTCCCCGCGACAAAGGCAGCCGCGAGCAGACCGCCCCCGGAGTGGCCGATTTGCCCGATGAGCGCCACACCCAGACTCCCCAAACCGTACCCGACGGCAATCGGCCTCACCGCCCCGTAGCGGTTGCCCAGCCTGCCAATGATGTAACACCCGATAATCCCGCCAATGTTGAGCGCCGAGACCGCGAGGACCGAGCTGTTGAGGTCGATTCCAGCCGTGCGCGCCAGCAGCGGCAGCCAGCTCGCCAGAAAAACAGTGAGCAGCAGGCTAAGAAACAGCGTGATCCAAAGTAGGATTGTCCCAAGCGCGCGCCCCTGCGCGAACAGGCCTGCAACCGGGGATCGCCGCGCATCCGGCATGTGCGTGAGCCGTCCATTCCAACGGATGCTGGACTTCATCCGCGCCAGAATCCGCTCGACGCGCTCACGTTCGCCCCGCGCGGCCAGAAAATGCACGGACTCGGGAACCTGCCACGCAAACAGGGGCAGCAGGGCGAGCGGGATGATACTGCCGACATAAAAAACGCTCGGCCAACCGAACCGGGGCAACATCTGCGCCGCGACCAGCCCCGCCAGAACCGAGCCCAACGGGAAGCCGCAGTACATGAGCGCGGTGATGTTGGTCCGCACGGCTTTCGGCAGATACTCCGAGGTCGTTGCGATGAGACCGGGCAGTGCTCCCCCCATTCCGAGGCCCGCGACGAAGCGGACCGCAATCAGGGCTCCCAGGGACCTTGTGAGGGGTGTGAGCAGGGAAATACCGGAAAACAGCGCGATTGCACCGACCAACACCGGCTTGCGGCCGAACCGGTCGCTAGCGGTCCCCAGCGCCAGTACGCCGATGAGACCGCCGAACAGGCCGATCCCGAAGACGGCCCCGAATGCAGCAGGCCTGACATGCCAGCTGGCGGCAATCGCGGGTGCGACCATCCCAATGACCTGGGTGTCGAATCCGTCGATCATCACCATGAGGGCACACAGGGCGATCACGACGCGGTGAAAGCTACCCACCGGATTCGTGTCAATGAAACCGTCGAGGTCGGTCTGCCCCGAAGGGAGCTTCTGTTCCGCCGCAGCGTCGTTCAGAACTTCGCTCCCAGGGTGACTCCGTAAGTACGAGGCGCCGCATAGGCGGCCGAGATCGCGGTAGGCGCGGGATTCACCGCAGTTGCATAGATTACGTCCGTGAGGTTCTTGCCCCATAGACTGACGCTGTAGTGACCATACGTCCAGCCGATCGAGCCGTTCAATAGACCGTAGGCCGACTGCTTGATCTCATTGTTCGGCTGGTAGTAATACCCCGAGTTCGCCGCCTCGTTCACATTGAAATGAAGCTCGCTATTGCTTATCGACACACGGTAATCGACGTTGATGGTGCCCGACGCGGCCGGGGTCTGCGGCAGCTGCTTGCCGTTGGCGGAAAGGCTGCAGACCGTGGGATAGGGATGCGCGCAACTCAGGAAGAAGTCCGCGTTGGGGAAATCGGTAAACCGATCGTGTTCGAGCTCGAGGCCGGCCGAGATGGTCAGTCCTTGAGTCACTCTCACGGTCGCATCCAAATCCAGTCCGTAAAGTCTGGCCTTACCGCCGTTGTAGACCTCCGGGGACCCGTTGACGAAACGCGATACCTGGATGTTCTGATAGTTGTAATAAAAGAAGGCGGTGTTCAGCGTGAGGCGGCGCTCGAGGAATTGGGTCTTCAGACCCGTTTCATAAGCGTCGAGTTTCTCCGGAGAATACGCGGGGAGTGCCGGCGCCGGCACGTTGTACCCGCCGCTCTTGAATCCCCGGTTGTAGGAGACGTACCCATTGACGTCATCCGTGAAGTGATGATCCAGCGCGAGCCGCCAGGTGGGTGTATTGGTCCTGAAGTTCGTGTTGACGTTGGCGAGCGGCACCGGGACCACGCCGTTGAGGAAGCCTGTGTCTGTTCCGAGGAGTGCACGCTTTTCCCCCGTATAGCGCAGTCCCACGGTCAACTCTGTCGTCTCCGTCAGCTTCTGGGTCGCCTGCCCGAAGAGGGCTAGCGAGTTGGTTGTCTGCACGGTCTCGTTGAGCACGTGAGTGACCGGCTTCGCGGGATTCACGGCCGTGCCGCTGAAATAGATGTTCTGCGGCTGGAATCCGTTGTGGGCTCCGTAATAGAACAGGCCGGTCATCCAGGTCAGTGAGGAGTTGCCATTCGAAAGCAGCCGCAGCTCTTCGGTGAGCTGGTTGTCCTCCTGCCGGGTGTCGTTGAGCGAATAGGGCATGGGCCCGAGGTCGAAGTCCACGTCGTACGTATACACGTCGCGACGATACGCCACCGTGTTCACCAGCTTGACGGTGTCGATATCCTGGTCGAGCTGCAGGCTCGCACCTTGCTCGTGCATGCGCCGCAACGGCTGTGCATCGTCGTCCACATCCAGGGTCGGCAGATTGGCAATCGGCATGCCACCCGGGTAGTAGATGTTTGGATAGTTTTGATAGTTGCGTAACGCGGACAGCGAGTTGTCGGTTTCCGCGTTGTCCAGTATCAGGGTCAGCTTGGTGCCATCCACCGGATGGAGAATCCACTTCGACCGCACCGAGAGGCTCATGTCCATCCGGTTGATGTCCTGGCCGGTGGCCAGGTTCGTTCCGTATCCCTCGCCTTGGTGCGTCAGTTGCACGGCGAGGTCGCCCGCGACGAAATCGGTTCCCCCGCTGACGTAGGCGTCGCTCTGCACCGTGTGGTAATTCCCATAACCGGCGTGCGCGGAGGCCGAGAAACCCGCTGTCGGGTCCAACGTAGTCACCTGGATCAGTCCACCCGTGGCATTGCGCCCGAAGAGAGTACCCTGCGGGCCCTTTTCCACTTCGACCTGCGCAATGTTGTTCAAGCCGACGGCGTCGGATGAGGAGACGCCGCGATAGACTCCGTCGACATACAGCGCCACGGAGTTCTCGATTCCGGCGCCGATAGCCGTAATGCCCACGCCGCGCAAGTGCGGCAGGCTGTAGCCGGCGGATGTCTGGACCAACATTCCGGGAACCACGTTGACGAGGTCCGCGGTGTTGGTGATGCCGACCGCTGCCAGCGCCGCGGCGGGCATCGCCGTCACGGTGATCGGCACGTCCTGCAGGTTCTCCAGGCGGCGCTGCGCCGTTACCACGATTTCCTCCAGAACTGCCGGTTGAGCTGACTGCGTCGTCGCGCCGGTGGCCGGTTGCGTTTCCTCCGCGGCTGCTGCCGTCGCGCTCGGATTTAGCACGAGAATGGCCTGCGTCGTTACAGCGGCCGCACCGACGCGTAGCAAGTCGTACCGGACTCGTCTCAACTTCATAACTTGATACCCCCTGTCAGGACGTGACTCGCACAAGGTAGCGCCTGCCGTTGGGGGTGTAGAGCCCGAAAGGGAGATTGTATGTATGCAAATAATGAATAGTGAGACGCGTTGACACCTTTACGATACTTTCGTAGCTTGCACAAACACGCTGGTTGACAAGTCGCGCTACGAGCGGGTATCGGGGCGCGTATTGGTTAGATTCCGGAAAAGTAACAAACTATGGCGAAATGGAAACGATATGTAGTCGGGGCGGATCCAACCGGGAAATCCGCGGTGCTCATGGACGAGGCCACCAACGTTCAGGAGAATCCCGGCTTCTTCTACCGGGCGACGCTGTGGAGCACCAAGGAGGTGCCGGTGGACAACACGATAGCGACGGACCGTGCTCTCGACTGCCGCACCCGCGCGCCGTTTCCCGGCGGGATGCTCTTCCGCGCGTTGGAGATATTTCCAGACCCGCAGGACAGGCAGGCGCACCTCGCCGCGGTCCTCCAGCTACATCAACAGGTAAAGCAACAGCACGAGCCCACCCCGGAGGATCTCGCGCGGCATCCGAGCATGCACCGGACCGACACGCTCGATTGCTTTGCCTGCGTGAAGGGCGAGATATATCTCATGACAGACAAGGACGAGGTCCTCATGCGTCCCGGCGACACCGTGGTCATCCGAGGCACGAATCACGCCTGGAGCAACCGCTCCAACGAGCCTTGCCTGCTGATAGGTTGCATGATTGATGCGGGCCGCTGACCGGCCACGAATGTCGCGCCTCCTCCGTCAAAGAAAATTGTTTGGCCAGATCATGGTGCGCCACATGTGTGCTGTCGGAGAGCCGTCGAATCCCAGCCCCTCGCGCGGCTGCTTGAAGTTTCGACCGATCACGTCCGTAAACTCCTCCGGATCGACATATTCGTTCTCCTTGAATGCATAGATGTCATAAATCGTGATGAGGCGCGATGTCATGTACCACCGGTGCGCGCGCGCTTCCTGGTGCGCCTGCCGGATATAGTCCGGCGGCTCATAGTCGGGGCCGAAGAACCGGTTGTAGGCATCCGGATACTCGAATCCTACCGACTCGTCGGCGAAATACCGCAATGCCTGATGGTACTGGATGGCCCATGCGACCTCTTCGCTGACATAGGGAGCGACGAGTTGCGCGCCCCAATAGCCGTGATCGGCGCGCAGCAGCCCCCCATTGGAAATGTCATGCAGCAGGCACGCGATGACGACTTTTTCGTCCTGGCCGGCCGCCAGCGCGGTCTTGGCGCTCTGCAACAGATGCTGACCCGTGATCCGCGTAAAGCGCAGCCGGAAGAAATCCAACAGCCGCGGAGCCTTGGGCATGGGCGGCAGGACTGGGTTGTCCCCCATCATGAAAACGCGCTGCTCCGACAGACTGTTCACCATCGCCTTCTCGGTGTCAGGAAGACCCGTGCCGAGAATGGCGACCGGCGGAAGCAGGATCAGGCGCTCCCTGCCAGGTTGGGGATGCTCCGGAGCGTCCTGTTGATGGCCGGCCGGGGAGGGGGTCGTGGTCATGGTGCCATTTCCGCTCAAGACGGAAGACCTTCTTGTCTCATGCGCATGTGCGCTCGGCGCATGCTGGCCACACTGTCGCCCTTATCGGCGGCTAACCGTGCGCGGATGAGCTGCTTCGCGTGGCGATGATATTGCACCGACATCCTCTTCGCGCGCTCGACGTCGCGATCTGACAAAGCCTCGACCAATCTGAGGCGGTCCGAGCGCAGCTTGACGCCCACTTTGCGCCAACCGTCCATCGTGTCCCAGATGTCCTCGCGCGCGATCTCGAGCAGCAGGCCCACGAGGAATTTACAGAGGTGCGAAATCAACGCATTGTGTGCGGCATCCGCCAGGAGACCCAGGAAATTCCTCAACGCGGCGGCGGCTTCCGTAACCTCCCGGCCGGCGTTGATCTTCTCCACCGCCACGCCGAGGGCCACAAACTCGGCGTCGGACGCGTTCGCGCACGCCAATGCTGCGGCCTTCTCGTACAGCATTTCCAGAATGTCGAGAATGTCCACCAACTCGACCCGCTCGACCTCGAGCAGCGCGCTGGTGGCCATGGCGAAGAGCGCATCGACAGCTGCGGTAACGTACATCCCGCTCCCATGACGTACCTCAACCAGCCGCACCGCTGCGAGGCCCCGGATCGCCTCGCGTATTGTTGGTGAGCTGACCTGGTAGCGCTGCGCAAGCTCGCGCTCTGACGGGAGCTTCGTCCCGCGCGCCAGCGTGCCCTGGAGAATCTGATCTCTCAGTTTGACAAACACCTGGCTCGAGGCGCTGCCGCGATGCAAAGGCTGATCATCGAGGGTTGCGGCTGACTTGATCATGGGCACCGGATCGGATTACAGGGTTGATAGGAGGCGGCAGCATTTCCCGGCAGGCAGCTTGCGGACTCGTGAGCTAGGTGATCTCCCCGGTGCCTGCCGCGAGTCCGGCTTGCTCTATCCCGTAGACCGCGCAACTCTCGTCATTGTCAGGAAGGTCACCGCTCACCCCGACCGCACCGAGTATCTCCCGATTGGTATCCAGAACGAGCACGCCGCCGGCTACCGGGATGATCCGGCCCTGGGAGGCGCCGACCAACGCGGCGTAAAAGGCTGGTGCGTGCGCGGCCCGCTGCGCGAGCGAGCGGCCGCCGGCGCCCATTCCCAGCGTGCCCCACGCTTTACCCACCGCAATATCCGGCCGAAGGATGCCCGAATGGTCCTGCCTCTTGAAGGCTACCAGGTGGCCTCCGCCATCCAACACCGCGACGGTTGTCGGTTTGAGCGCTAGCTCCGCGGCGCGTTTGAGCACGCCCTCGACGATGCGAGAGGCTACTTCGAGGCGGAGTATCGTCATGTTGGCATGTCCTGAAAATCGTGTTGTCCGCTGACTGTCGCTCGCACCGATCGAGCAATAGACGGAAGCGCTACTCACGAGATATCATGTCATCTGATGACTTGTTAACGCAAGTGAGGGCCAAGAATGAGTCCTGAAGCAGCCGTGACCTACTCCGAGCGCGCCGCCATCGAGCAGCTGCTCAGCGACTTTGCCTGGCACGCGGATCGGGGCGAGGGCGTGTCGCTTGCGGACCTGTTCATGCCGGACGGGACCCTGGTCGTCGGGGGCCAGGAATTGCACGGTCGCGAGCGAATCGCCGCGGACTGTCATCGGCGGGGCATCGGCTCCACGCGCAAAACCCGACATGTCTGGTCAAATCTGCGCATCACTCGTCGCGAAGCGGACACCCTGGAAACGACCGCCATTCAACTCACCATCGAGCAGACGGACCCCAGCGCCCCCGATGCGCAAGTGCGCGTGAACGATCTGTTCGATACCCTGCGCCGGGATTCCGCGGGCGCCTGGCGCATCGTCCGCAGGGTCATCAGTCGCGAAATGGCCCTGCGGCTCGGCAAGTGACCGAGGCGACACCCACTCCGGCCATACAGCCCGGGCGACATCGCTCAGGTCGTGAATCCGATCCAGCGACCGAAGAAGATCACTCCGATCCAAAGCGTGATCGAGAGGGCACCGGCCAGCCGCGCCGCACTTGGCGGGCGATAGCTCTCTTCCCACTCGAGCACGTGACGATAGGTGCCCAAATGGAACACCAGCATGTTCACACCCGCCAGGAACATGCACAGAAACTTGAGCTGGAACTGCAAGTTGAAGAAGTACACATGCGCCTTTGATATGAACAGCAGCGTGCCGGTCACGATGGCGCAGATGAACGCCGCCCAGGTGTACGGAAGCACCTCATGCGACAACTTCGACACTGCACTGTTGCACGAGGCCACACCCACCAGGCGCAGGTCCAACATGACAATGGAACCAAACACCATCGCCAGCGAGATCACATGCAGCGTCTCGACGATAGGGAAGAGCCACTCGCCACCGAGCTCTCCGCGCATCGCCATGGCTAGCGGGGTGTGCTCCACGGCTAACAGGAAATCGGCAGGGGTCATTCGAGAGATCCGCGGCAAGTCAGAGGTAGAGTTCCCAGGTGTAGCCGATGAATCGGCCGCAGAAGATGATGCCGACCCACAAACACAGCGAAGTCAGGGCGAACCACTTTGCCCCCACCGGACGGGCGGCCGTATCCCATTGCGCCGCATTACGCCGTACCGCCCGGGCGAACCAGACCGTGAGCGCCAGCACACAGAGGATCATGAACATCTTCCACCAGAACACGGGTGTCACGAACTGACGCACCGGTTCAGCGATGGTCTGAACAACACCGGTCAGGAGCAGTACCGCGAGTGCGCGGTACATCCAGGGCACCAGGGTATCGACGAGTTGCGACACACTGCGGCCGGAAGCGCTGAGCCCGAGAAGTCGCAGGCTGATCATCGCGGCGCAGCAGAACACCACGGATACGCTGACAATGTGGATGGACTGCGAGGTGGGCACAACCCAGGTCTCGTTCTGAAGCCAGCCACTCAAGCCGGTGTTGGCCAGCCAATTTGCCCAACGATGCGTAACGTGCAACATTGCGGGCATCATATCGACGGAAAATTTACGCATCAAGGCGATCCGGCCTGCAGAAAAATATTTATTTTTCGCTCCATTCGTATCTTTCTATGTCCGCTTTATTTACGAATAACGGCACAACGACACACTTCGAAATCAAGGCATTTGCCCAGCGTGCTATGCTGGTTGCAAGCAGTGAGAGACGCGATATCTGGCAGGCAAAGTGACGCAGGAGATGGCACATGGGGTAAGCGTTCCAACGGGGTCGAAGGGGCAGGCCGACACGGCCGCGGCGCG
>JAQGOE010000100.1 GCA_028293725.1 Gammaproteobacteria bacterium
GCACCACGCGACCGGCAGGACCGAGATGGCGCATGATGGCGAGCGCGACCGTGGACTTGCCACAGCCTGACTCGCCTACCAACCCGTGCGCCTCGCCAGCCCGCAAATCGAGATTGAAATCGACCACGGCGGGCACGTTACCGTTGCGGCTCGAGTAGGAGATAGAAAGATTCCGGCACTCCAGGATGGAGGTGCCGGGACTGCCGAGGGGCGCTACTCGGTCTGGAGACTTCATCCGTTCTCCTGGCCCAACTCACGCAAGCCGTCGGCGATGAGGTTGAAGCCCAGGATCAGGCTCGACACCGCGAGCGCCGGCACGATCAGCATGTAAGAGAACTTCCACAGCAATGCCGCGTTGGCCGCTTCCTTGATCATCAGGCCCCAGTCCGGATCCGGCGGCTGCAGTCCCATGCCCAGAAATGTCAGGGTGGTGATGGCCACCGTGGTGTATCCGAGCCGCAAACAGGCGTCGACGAGCAGCGGACCGCGCACATTGGGCAGCAATTCCACCAACATGATCCACAAGGGATGCTCGCCGCGGGTTTGCGCAGCCTGGATGTAGTCCCGCGACCTGGCTTCCACGGCCAATCCGCGCACGATGCGCATAATGACCGGCGCGGACGAGCACGTCACCGCGATGATGATATTGAAGCCGCTCTGACCCAGCACGTTGAGGACGAGAATGAACAGCACCATCACGGGGAAGGACAACAGTACGTTGCCGACGAAGGACACGAGCTCATCCCACCAGCCCCCCAGATACCCGCCGATCAGGCCGCAGACGGCCCCAACGGCATAGGCGACTGCTGTAGCCGTTATTCCCCATACCATGACACGCTGGCAGCCCCATAGGGTGCGCGATAGGACATCGCGTCCGCGTGTGTCTGAGCCGAGCAGAAATGATATTCCATGTTGAACTGTGCCGGGCAAGGCATAAGGCGCGAACGGCTTGTCGGGATCGGGGAGCGGCAAAAACGGCACCGCAACCGCGACAAACAGCCAGAAACACACGAGGGTCACCCCCAGGAGCGCCACCCACGAGCGTCGCCAGCTACTCACAGCCAATACATACAGAGCGACCACAGCGGGAATACTCGGCAGCAGTACATACGAGGCGAATGCTCCAAGCGCGTCGCGATACAGGACAAACGCGGCGAGCGGCAACCAGATCAATGCGAGTAGGAGTTTAGGCACGGGCTAAGCGAGCCGGGTGCGCGGGTTGAGGAACAGGTAGGCAACGTCCGATAACAATTGCGACGTCACCGCGACACACACCGCCACCAGCGTGGCGGCTTGTAGTACCTGGATATCGCCATAACTGGCCGCATCGAACAACATGCGGCCGAAGCCGGCGTACTGAAAAAAGACCTCGACCACGACGACCTGGGAGAGCAGCCCGTTGAGCTCGAGAAAAATCAGCGTGACCGGAACGACCAGGGCATTGCGCAGGGCGTGCTGCAGAATCACCCGCCGATACGGCAACCCTTTCAGGAAAGCGGTCCGAATGTATTGCGAACCCATGACTTCGACCATCGCGGCGCGCGTCATCCTGACAATGTAGCCGACGTCGTAGAGCAAGATAGTCAGTAGCGGTAGTACGAGCTCGCGAAAAGACCAACCGTCTACCATCGCCGACTTGGTCGGTACCCATCCCAGACCTAGCGCCAGCACCACCGTGAGAACTACCGCGGTTGCAATCTGCGGAATGGACGTGGTGAATACGGCGGCGAAGGAGATGATTCGATCCAGCGGTGCACCCGCATTCATTCCCGCGAGCACACCGAGGGTCAGCGAGACCGGAATCATGATGAGGAACACGAAGAACGCCAGGATCGCGGTGTTCGCCAGGCTCTCCTTCAACAAGGTCGACACCGCTACATCTTTCTCGGTCGACTGGCCCAGGTCGCCGTGCACGATATCGCCGAGCCAGGTCACAAAGCGGACCGGTGCCGGCCGGTTGAGGCCCTTGTGCTCCAGCCACCCGTGATAATCGTCGTCCGAAAGAGTGGCCAGCCCGAATGCGCCGAGCTCAGCCAAGGCCGCCTTTTTGCGGAACTGCTCGCTGTCGAAGATGGTGAACAGCAACGTCGAAACGGTCAGCATGATCAGCAGCATCTGCAGTAGGCGGCGCGCGATCAACTTGCCCATGATGTTGGGCTCAACTCATCCAGACCTTCGAGAGTTGCATCTGCCGGGCCGGATGGGGTCGGTAGCCGTGCACGTTCGCGGCGGCAAGCGTGAACACCGGACGCCACAGCGGTTGGATCATGACGGCCGCGTCCCGCAGGACCTGCTCAACCTTACGCATTTTGTTCTTACGCTCTGCCATGTCGATCGTGGCTTCGGCTTCAGCCAGGGCCTGATCGAATTCGGGACTGGAGAAATGGGTTTCGTTCCACGCGGCGCCGGTGCGATACGCCTGCGCGAGGGTCATGGTGCCGAGGGGTCGGTGCGACCAGGACGTGGCGCCAAAAGGCACTTTGTTCCACACCTCCCAGAATTTCGACGTCGGCACCACGTCGACGGCGAGATTGATCCCCGCGTCCTTGAGCTGATCGCGCAGGGCCTCGCACACGGCCTGGTGCCACGGACCATCGTTGTTGCCCACGACGATACTCAGATCGAGACCGGATTCATAACCGGCCTCTTTCAGAAGTTGCCGGGCGCCGGCGACATCTCTGACGGCCGGTGGTAACGGACAGTAGTCCGGTTGCGCCGGACAAACATGGAAATTCGCCGCTACCGAGCCATGCTCTCCCAGCGCAAGTCTCTTGATGGCGTCGTTGTCAGCAGCCTTGATCACCGCGCGCCGCACACGGATGTCGTCGAAGGGCTTGGCGTCAACCTGCATGCGACAACACAAGGTCTGCGCGGCTTCAACGGACAGGATATGCGCACCGGGAATCGCGCGCGCCAGCTCCAACTGCTCGAGTGTCAGCTCGTATATCGCGTCGACACTGCCGGACGCGAGGGCGACCGCCTGGTTTTCCTGCTCGTAATTGTAGAAGTGAATCTCATCGAGATACACCTCACCACCCCAGTAGTGAAAGTTCTTGCCATCCGTCGTCTTCGTCACGCGCTTCAGCAGGCAACGATCCGCCACCCGCAGGTACTCCAGCGTGTAAGGACCGGTCCCGATGGGCTGCTTCCAGAACGGCGGCACAAAAGAGGGATGCAACACCATCGCGGTGTATTCTCCACAATCCTCGGGGACCGACAGAACGGCTTTCTCGAGGTTGAGGCGGACAGTTCTCCCGTCGAGCACTTCCACCCCGTTGGGCAGTGGCTGGCGCACCGGCTTGCCCTTCGAATCCCGCTCCGCAGTGGTGTGCGTCAGCGCCGCGAACGTCGACAGGCCCAGGTTCGACGAGCCCAACTTCGGATCCACCCAGCGACGGATGTTCCAGGCCACATGCTCGGCCGTCAACTCCTCGCCGTTATGCCACATGACACCCTTGCGAACCCGCAGGGTCCACGTTTTGAGGTCGGTCGAGGCCTGCCACGATTCCAGCAGCATCGGCCGGGCGACGTTGTCGGGCCCGACCATGGTCAGGTACTCCACGATCGGACGCGACTGGTTGGCCATCTCATTCCAACTGTAGGTCGCCGGGTCCGCCATCCGGGTCACCAGTTGACCCACCCGCAATCGTCCGCCGTGCTTTGCCGCCGGATCATCGGGCGGAAACGGTAGCGAGCTGATCGCCATCGCCGGAGCCGGCATCCCGGCCATGGCATAAGCAGACGGGGCGGCCACACCCAACGCGGTCGCGAAACGGATGAACTCACGACGCGTCATCGCGCCCCGGCCGAGCTGTTCGCGCAGCGCCGGAAGCAATGCATGTTCGCGATCGTCGTGTGTCAATTCAACCTCAGGTGTGGTTTGCGCGCGGCCTCGATTGTCATTCCGCGGCGGTCACCATGATCTCGACACGATAGCTGTCACCCGCCATGCGGGCCTCTACCGTGGCACGCACCGGCATGCTCGAGCGGTCGATCCACTCGTCCCACACGCTGTTCATGCGATCGAAGTCCGCGATATCGCGCAACCAGATCACCGCGGTCAGCAGTTTGCTTTTGTTGGAGCCTGCCATGGCGAGATAGCGATCGATTTTCGCGAGCGTATCGCGAGTCTGTCGTATCACGTCGCCGGAGGTGTCATCGGCCGTCATGCCCGCGAGATACACGGTGCCGTTGTGGCTCAATACCCGGCAGAAACGGGTGCCATTCTCGAAACGCTTTACGCTCAAGCAGGAACTCCTCGTAAACGGGAAGGAGACAGATCAGTGGCCTCGATACCAAGCCGCATCAGGTCATCGGGAAGACGCCGCTCCCGGATCAACGAGGCGCAGATGCGCGACAGCGCGGGTGAGGTCTTGATGCCATAACCGCCCTGCCCGGCCAGCCAGAAAAAGCCTTCCTGCGCCTCGTCGAATCCAACCACCGGGGAGCCGTCGGAGGCGAAAGTGCGAAGCCCCGCCCACGCGCGGGAGACGTGTTGTACATTCAATGTTGTAGCGCGCTCTAGACGCTCTACTCCCATGGCCACATCGAGATCGTCGGGGTAGACATCCATTGCCGGGCTGGGCGTCACATCCGCTGGAGAAACAAACAGCTGACCGGCGTCAGGTTTGAAGTAGAATTCTTCCGCGACATCGTTTATCAACGGCCAGAGGCGTATGTCCACTCCGGCGGGCACAGGCACGTTGAATGCCGTGCGCCGTTTAGGCTCCAACCCAAGGGGACGGACGCCTGCCTGCTCCGCAACGATATCGGCCCAGGCTCCCGCCGCGTTGACGAGAGTAGGCGCTTGAAAAGTACCTTCCCCTGTCGTGACTCTCCAGGATTCTCCGACCCGCTCGATTGTGTCGGCGCCGGCGCTCACCATGATGCGGGCCCCGCGCGCTTTAGCGCCTCGCAGGAATCCCTGATGAAGACCATTTACGTCCAATTCCATGCAGTGCGGCTCGATGAAGGCGCCCGCAAGGTAATCGCGTCGTAGCACCGGGACGCGGGTTATCGTCTCCGCGACATCGATCCTTTCTATGCTCGGGACGAGAGACTGCGCCTGCCGCAGGCTGTCGTCCAACAGATCCAGTTGATCTGCGCGCGCGATCGTGATCATGCCGCGCGGAGCCAGGAGCGCATGGTCGCTGAAGCTCGAGGGTGGGCCCTGCAGGAAGGAGCGGCTCGCCATCGCGAGGCGTCTGACCACGACGCTCCCGTAGTTCTCGGTAAAACTAGCCGCCGAGCGCCCGGTCGAGTGGTAGCCGCAGTGTTTCTCGCGCTCGAGAAGAATGACCGAGGCGAAAGCAGCCAGCTCGTACGCCGCGCCCGCGCCAGCGATTCCACCACCGATAATGATTACATCCACTGGAGCAACTCTCTAGACCGGCGTACAAACAAAACTTATCATGCCCCTGCCATCTTCGCGAGGAACTCCCCATTCCGACACCTACCGTGCGCCTCGATGCTCCCGATTCCCTCTATGACCTGGCCATTACCGGTGGGACGGTGGTGCTGCCCGAAGGACCGGTGCGGGTAAACATCGCAGTGCGTGGGGAGCGTATCGCCTGGATCGGCACAGGAGCCCTGCAGGCCCACAAGACCATCGATGCCACGGGGCGACTGGTACTCCCCGGAGGGGTCGACAGTCACTGCCACATGGATCAACAACCTTGGGAAGGTCGCAGCACGGCCGATGATTTTCGCAGCGGCACCCTGTCGGCGCTCTGCGGCGGCAACACCACCGTTCTGCCCTTCGCGATGCAAATGCGTGGGCAGTCCTTGCGCGCCATAGTCGATGACTATCACCAGCGCGCCTCTCCGAAGGCGCACATCGACTACAGCTTTCATCTGATTGTCGGCGATCCGACACCCGAGGTGCTGAAGCGGGAGTTGCCGGAACTCATCGAGCAGGGCTGCACTTCCATCAAGCTCTACCTCACCTACGAGGGCCTGAAGCTCGACGACTACGAGGTGTTGACGGTACTCGAGCTCGCGCGGCGCGAGGGTGTGATGGTCATGGTTCACGCCGAGAATGACGCGTGCATCAGATGGTTGACCGACCGCCTGCTGGAAAACCGCAAAACGGCCCTCCGGTACCACGTAACAGCCCATCCCGAAATCGGCGAGCGCGAGGCTACGTTCAGGGCCATCAGCTTCGCGGAGCTCGTCGAGACGCCGATCCTGATCGCCCATGTGTCCTCGGCCGGCGTGGTCGAGGAAATCCGGCGGGCCCAGGCGCGTGGCTTGCCGATCTATGCGGAAACCTGCCCGCAGTACTTGTTTCTGTCGTCCCAGGATATCGACACCGCGGACTTGAGCGGCGCAAAGTGTGTGTGCACGCCGCCGCCCCGCGACCGCTCGAACCAACCGCAGATGTGGCGCGGCATTATGGATCGCACGCTCGGCGTGCTCTCTTCGGATCACTCGCCCTGGAATTATGCCGACAAGATCTCGGGCGGCCCGAACACACCGTTCACCGCGATTCCGAACGGCATTCCGGGTATCGAGACACGGCTGCCGCTTTTTTTCTCGGCCACACAAGCTGACGGACGCCTCGACCTGAATCAATTCGTGGACATCACCACGACCCTGCCCGCGAAGCTCTACGGGCTCTATCCACGGAAAGGCGTCATCGCTGTCGGCTCGGACGCCGATTTCGCGATCTGGGATCCGGACAAGCGAGTCACCATTCGCAATGATATGTTGCATCATGCTGTCGATCACACGCCCTACGAAGGAATGCAGGTGCGCGGTTGGCCGATCATGACCCTCTCGCGCGGCGAGCTGTTGTACTGCGACGGGCAGGTGACGTCGAAGCCCGGCCGCGGACGCTTCCTACCGTGCGAGCGTCCCTTTGCTAACCAGCGCGTCGTGACCTCCAGCCAGGCGACTGCCTGATCACGGCGCTCCGGGACGCGTTTGCACCGACGGCAGGTGCTACCATGGCGAACTCGCAACGCTACCGGAATCACACAGATGAATTTGGGACTGGAAAATCGCCGTGCTTTGGTTACGGGCGCTTCCCGCGGATTGGGCGGCGCGATCGCTTCGGCCCTGGCGGCTGAGGGCGCGGCGGTCACCGCCGTGGCCCGCAACCTGGATCGATTGAACCAACTCGCCAGCGCCGCGGGAACGGGGCCCGGAGCGATCACACCCCGTGTGTGTGATCTGTCGGATGCCGCCGCCATCCAGGGGCTCGCAGAAGTGCTGGGCAATGTCGATGTCCTCGTCCTCAACACCGGCGGCCCACCTCCCGGTGCGGCCGCTGACATCACCGATGTCGTCTGGAGCGCCCAGTTCGAGTCCATGTTCTTAAGCGCCATCCGGTTGACACGGCTGGCGCTTCCCGGCATGCGGCAGCGGGGCTTCGGCCGAATCATTGTGGTTGTGTCCTCGGGCGTCCTGCAACCCATTCCGGGCCTGGGCATTTCCAACGCTCTGCGGCTCGGGTTGGTCGGTTGGGCCAAGACCCTGGCGAGCGAAGTCGCGCCTCAAGGCATCACGGTCAACTGCCTGGCCCCGGGACGCATTGCCACCGATCGCGTCGCTGAACTCGACCAGGGCCGCGCGACCCGTGAAGGACTGAGTCGGGATGAGGTGGAGCGGCAATCGCGCGCCACCATTCCGGCTGGACGTTACGGTGAGTCCAAGGAGTTCGCCGCTATGGCGGCTTTCCTGGCAAGCACTCAAGCTTCCTACATAACGGGTGGCATCATCCGTGTGGATGGCGGGATGATACGTAGCGTGTAGCGCTACGGCAGGGTTATCGACGTTCACTTTGGCGGGTGATGCGCGATCCAATGCTGTGCAATCGCCGCCCGGTTGCACAGCCAGACCCGCTCATGTCGTGCGATATGATCGAGGAGTCGTACCAGTGCCCCGAGCCGCCCGGGGCGGCCAATGATCCGGCAATGCAGACCGATCGTCATCATACGCGGGCTCCCCTGCGTGCCGCGTCGATACAGCCAGTCGAATGCATCCCGGCAATAGTGGAAGAATTCGTCGCCGGTACTGAAGTCAGCGCCTCGCTGTAGCCGGCTGTCGTTGTTGTCGAAGCTGTAGGGCACGACGAGATGTGAGACTGCGCCGACGCGAGTCCAATAAGGAAGGTCATCGTTGTACGCGTCGCTGTCGTACAGAAAGCCACCCACTTCCGTGACCAGCCGTCGCGTGTTGGGACTGGGCCGACCCGTGTACCAGCCCACCGGCTTGCGCCCGATCAGTCGTGTCACGACCTCGATGTTTTTCAACATGTCGGCGCGTTCCGCCGCCTCCGGAACGAACTGATAGTCGATCCAGCGCTGGCCGTGACAGGCGACCTCGAAGCCGCTACGGGCGATCTCGGCGGCGGCCTCCGGGTTGCGCTCCAGTGCCATGCCGACGGCATAAACCGTTGCGTCAACTCCGTGCTCGCGCAGAATCCGCATGATTTCCCAGAACCCGACGCGGCTGCCGTACTCGAAATTCGATTCGACGTTGAGGTTGCGTGCGTTCGGCAGCGGTTCGCCACCCACGTCGGTCAGTACATATTCAGAGTGTGCGTCACCGTGGAGTACGGAGTACTCGCCGCCCTCTTCGTAGTTCAGCACTATCGAGACAGCGATCCGCGCGTCATCAGGCCAATGCGGATGGGGCGGTTGCGAGCCGTATCCAACCAGGTCGCGCGGATAGGTGTCTGAAGGGTTCAAGTCCCGCGCTCCGCTGCGATCCAGTCCATGTAGCCGTGAAAGGCGTTTCGCACCGGCCTGGGTGTCCAACCGGTCTCGCCCGTAATTCGCGAGATGTCATAGGCACCCCACATTCCATCCGAGCGCGTCGGGTCCTGCAGGATATCGGCTTCCGCCGGCTCGGCGATTTCCGCATGGAAGCCGGGGTATTTCTCCGCGGCCCAAGTCACGAGGTTACCCAAAGTCGCTGTGTATCCCATCGCGATGTTGTAGGCGCTATAGCGCAAGCGCGAAGCATGGAGCAGCGAGACGATGGCACGAGCCACATCCTCCACGTGGATGTAGTCCCCGACGGCGTCGACGGTGTTGACTCGCACCCGTTTCACGCCTTCAACGGCCATGTGTGCTATTCGATTAGGCACATGCCTGTAGTTTCGGCTCGCCGTCGCTCTATCCATCGTGCCGTACACGGATGACAGTCGCACGGATGTGGTGGACAGGCCGAACAGGTCGCCATACCGCTCGGTGATCAGCTCTGAAGCCAACTTCGAGATGCCGTAGAGCTTGCGCGGCATGACGTAGCCGTCCTCCGGCAATGGCTCACCCGGACGGTCGGGACCATGCTCCTTGTAGACGGAGCCCGAGCTCACGTAAACGAATCTCTGCAGGTTCGGCAGGGTGCGCGCCCAATCGAGCACCGCCACGGTGCCCATCACATTGATGTCGATGACTCGGCCGGGATTTTCCGCCTCGGGCTCACGCATCGCCTCGGCGGCCGTGCCCCGAGATAGGGGCGTAACAGTGGCGCCGTGGACGATGTGGGTAATGTCATGTCCCGCGACGGCTTCTCGCCACTTTTGAGGTTCCGTTACGTCTGCGACGATAACAGAAACACGCTTCGCCACCGGTGCGAAGTAACGCGTGGCGGCCGCGTCGAGCGGTGATGCATCCAATATAACAAGGTGGGAGTCTGGATCAACCTCCAGCCAGTTGCGCGCCAGCACGCTCATGACAAAGCCCGTGGCACCCGTAATCAGGAGTGTCACAGTGGGAAGTCCATCAGCAGCTCGACCAACGCCTGCGTGCCGACCGCGAAGTCGTCCAACTCCATGGCCTCGGCGGGATTATGACTGCCGTGATCGTTGCGGATCAGAATCATGGCCGACGGCACCCCGACCTTAACAAAAGTGGCCGAGTCGTGACCCGCGCCGCTCGGCATCTCGATCGGCTGGTCCAGCAGTGTCAGGAGCTTACTCCGCAACCGTGTGTCCATCACGGCGGGCGGCGAATCGGTCGCCACACCCAGATCGAACGACACGCGGTACTCCTTGCCTATCCGGGCCGCGGCACTTTGCGCTTCCTCGGCAACCGCATCCATGGTCTCTTCGGAGACGCTGCGCAGATCGAGTACGAAACGGGTCTCTCCGGGAACCTTGCTAGGAGCATGCATGGTGGGATCGGTAAATAGCTCACCCGAGGTGATCAACAGGTCGGCACCAGCCGCCTCCTCACGCAGCCACACACCTTCCATATGGTGCAACAGTGCCACAGTCGCGGCGACCGCGTCGTGCCTCAGCCGACGCGGCAGCGCACCAGAGTGCCCGTACTCGCCCACGCACCTGGCGTGCCGAAATCGCTTGCAGCCTCGAATGCCCGTCACCACTGCGGCCGGCAGGCCCTCCTCGACCAACCTCGGGCCCTGCTCGATGTGAAGCTCCAGGTAGGCTCGCAGCTGCGCGGGATCCAGCAGACGACGGCGTTGCCGTATGGCCTCGGGATCGAACCCTTGCTCGATCAGCGTATCTTCCAGGCTGCGCCCGTTGTCGGACCGGCGCGTCGACAAACAGTCTGGATTGAGCAAACCGAACGCGCCGCCACTGCCAATATACGAGACGTCGAACCAGGAAGACTCCTCCCCACGGATGCCCATCACTCCGACATCACAGGGCGGAACGAAGCCGGCTCTGCGCAGCGTCGACAAGGCGCAAAGACCCGCGACGACGCCGGCAGCGCCGTCGAAGTTGCCGCCCTGGGGGACGCTATCGAGGTGCGAACCCATCAGAATGCGCGGGGCGCTTCGATCCGCTCCCGGAAGAGTCATTGTCAGGTTGCCAATGGCATCGATCGAGATTTCGAGACCGATCTGTAGCGCAGCGGCGCGCATGATGTCATGCGCGGCCTGCTCGCCGGCACCATAAGTGTCGCGTACGATACCGCGACCGCGTCGGGTCGCGCGGTCGAGTTGCTCGAACAACGTCGTCGCGAGTTCCATATCGAGTTGTATGGTGTAAGCTTCTCTCATGTCCAATCTACTTGCAGGAAACGTCGCAGTGGTCACCGGAGCGAGCTCCGGAATCGGCCGCGCGATCGCCCTCACCTTCGCCACCGAAGGTGCCAAAGTCGTGCTCGCCGATGTGACCACCGAGCCGCTCGAGGGTGGTGAGTCGACTCTCGAGCTGATCACTCGCTCGGGCGGCGCAGCCTTCTTCGAGAAGGTCGATGTCGGCCAATGGTCGGATATCGATCGGTTGATCGGGAATACCGTGTCGCGTTATGGCCGGCTCGATGTCATGGTGAACAATGCCGCGATTTCGTCCGGAACACCGCTGCTGGAGACGACCGAACAGCAGTGGGAAGATGTCATGCGTGTGAACATGACAGGAATGTTTTTCGGTTGTAAACGCGCCGTCCAACAGATGATCACCCAGGAGCCGCGCGACGAAGTCAGGGGGCGCATCATCAATCTCGGCTCGCAGCACGGAATCATCTGCTCGCCGGGAGAGACTCCCTACGGTGTGAGCAAGGCTGGAGCCATCTACATCACCCGGCAGATCGCCGTCGATTACGCCAAACAGCTCATCGTGTGCAACAGCATTTCTCCGGGAAAGATCGACACCGGCCGGCCGGGTGTCGGACAGGATCCTCGGCTCGTCGAGAATGCGCGCCGCCGGACGCCGTGGCCGCGACTCGGCCGCCCGCAGGATATTGCCAATGCCGCGGTGTTCCTCGGCAGCAGCCGTGCGACCTTCATCACCGGAGCGAATCTCATGGTCGACGGCGGTTGGCTCGCGGGTTGAGCGCATCTCAGTCGTTGGGCACAGCATAGATCTTGCCGCGGTACGGAGCTTTGTCGAGCTCATCCAATGCAGTGACGTAGAGTGTCTTCTCGTCGGGGCTGAACGCGAAGTTGGGGACGCCGGGCGAAGGCAGGCTGATCGTTTTCAACAGCTTGCCGGCCGCATCCACGACAAAGATCTTGCCGGCCAGCGGGGCGTGGGGATCGCGGGGGTTCTGGCCGATGTAGATCCGGCCGTGCGAGTCGATCTTCACGCCGTCGGGCCAGATGTGACCGACGTGATGAGTGAGATCGTCGACATTGAGAAAGATCCGCCGCTCTGACAGCGCGGGTCCGGGCCCGATCTTGAACTGCAGCAGCCGGTTCTCTTCGGTCTCGATCACGTACAGAATTCCACCGTCTTTGGAGACGGCCAGGCCGTTGGCATTGTGCAGATCGGCCGCCACGAGCGAGATTGTGCCATTCGCGGCGATATAGAACACCTTGGCGTCGATGACCGGGCCCGGGGTGCCCGAGGTGGTGAAGTAGATGCCGCCGTGACTGTCAGGCGCGAAATCATTCGGCCCGACGAATTTGTTGCCGTCTTTATCGTGTTCGTAGGCTGGCAGGAGCTTGCCGTCAGCTGACATCCGGCCGATCGTTCCGTTGTCGTAGCACGTCGTGATGAAATCACCGCGAACCGTGGGAACGACCGCGGACTGACCACACCCCTTCTGGGCCGCAAACACACTGTTGGTCTTCCCGTCCCACACTGTCACGGTGTTCCGGTCATATTCAACGTAGTACAACTTTCCCTGATACCAGGCCGGGCCTTCGGCGTAGTGCGCATCACTGTTGAGGATGACGGGCGCGGCGGAATGGGCCGACGCGATGAGACCCGATGCAATCAGCCAACCGGTCAGATATCTATTCATCAGCCCCCGGGCCCCACGTAATTTTCTGCGGTCTTTTGATCTTGCACGATCGTGCGACCCGTCATGTAAAGGTGCCAGGCAGCCCAGAAGCCGGTCGGCGCGAGCACGAGCATGCCGAATCGCAGCGATGCCGCGTCCGTCGCGTGTCCGCCGGCGTACCAGTCGCTCAGGAAGCCGACAACCTGCGGGGCGATAACCAGATTGAAGACATTGCCGCATAGGCCGGACCACGCCGCGAAGACCGAGCGCATGTGGCAGGCGGCCAGATTCTGGACCTGCGCCATGCACGGGCCGATGTAGAAATAGATCGCGGGAATGAATATCCAGAACATCGCCTTGGCGAGCGGCAGCGAATGCGTCCAGAACGCTATGAACGAAGGAATCGTTGCCAGCGCGACGCCACCCGTCAACACCCAACAGACGCGGCGGGGATCGACCATGAACGGGCGCCCCAGCAGCCACGCCGTTCCCAGGCTCGCGATCACCCCTCCCACGAGGTGAATGTGACCGGTTACCGCGCCCGCCTCGCCAACATTGAGGTTATAGGTCCGCATCAGGAAGGTCGGCGTCCACCAGATGAGACCCCAGCCCCACAACGCGCAGACGCCGGCGCCCATCATGCTGTGGATAGCTGCCTTCTGGCGCCACAGGAATCGCAGTGACTCGGGAATCGATGCCCGCTGCTCCTTCTCAATGCCGTCCAGGCGTCCCCGCGCGGGCTCACGGACCGTCAGGAGGACTGTGAAGCCGAGGATCAACCCGGGGACACCCAGAGCCAGAAATGCCGAGCGCCAGCCGTAGGCGTGCGCGACCGCGCCTGCCATATCAGAGCCCAACCACGCTCCGATCGGGGCTCCCAACGCAAGAATCGTGAAGGCCATGGGCCGGCGATCCGCCGGGAAGAAGTCAGCCAGCAGTGCGCAGGAAGTCGGCGTGCCTCCCGCCTCGCCCGCTCCCACCCCGATCCGGGCCAGTAGAAACTGCAGGTAGTTGCGGGACAGGCCAAGGGCGGCCGTGAAACCCGACCAGATGATCAGACAGGCGGCGAGGATATTGCGCCGGTTGGCGCGGTCGGCCAGCAGCGAGATCGGAATGCCGAGGGTCACATAGAACAGCGCCAGCGTCACACCGGTGAGAAACGCCACGCCCGTATCACCAAGGTGCAATTCCAGGCGGATCGGCTCGAGGACCGTGGAAACGACGTACCGGTCGGCGATGTTGACCGCGTAGATCAGGCACATGAGGGTCAGCACGTACCACCGCTCGACTACCGAGGGCGCTCGTACTTTCGCCAGTTCAATTGCGGCTATCCCCATAGCCCGAGAGTAAGGTGCAGGGTATCCGTATGCAATAGATTTGACTGCCATGCAAATGGGGGCGCCTGCGGACACTGGCCCCGACTCGCTGACCGGCCCGGCTCGCACGACTCGAACGGCGGCGGCGGCCGATCGACTCGAAGGCCTTGCGACCCCGCGCGATCATCGTTCAGCGCGAGAACCGCTCCGCAGAGCGCGCTCGTGCCTTGGCGGCTTCTTCCTCACGACTGCGCGTCGGCGCGTTTGTTTTCAACGAACGCAACAAGCGTCCTGACACCGCCGCTATCTCATCAACCGCTGTTTGAAAGGCCGCCTCGTTTGCCAACGACGGCTTGTTGAAGCCGCTCACCTTGCGCACGAACTGCAGTGCGGCCGCGCGAACCTCGTCTTCTGTCACGGGCGGCTCGAAGTTGAAGAGAAGCTTGATATTCCTGCACATACATTATGACCTGCGAGGTAATTGAAGCCTTGCGGGCTGCCAGTATTATCTCACCCACGTTGCGCAGCAAGCCCCCTCAATCAACACTCGAGAGACTGTTATGACCACCCAAGCCTTCACCAAGACCGCGGCGCCGGACTGGCTGCTGGCCTTCTGGAAAGAGATCGATGACAAGACCTTCGGCAAAGGGTTCGACTGCTTTACGAAGGACGCCATCTGTAACCTCGGCGTAGCTGACTGGCACGGGCGCGATGCCATCCGGGACAACCTGCGCGCGTTTATCGACACCGGGTTCACCGCCCATCACGACGTGCTCGAATACTGGGATGGCGGCGCGCTCAAGGTCTTTCGGGGTGTCGTCACGATGACGCCGGACGACAAGCGCCAATCGGTTGTGCGACCGACCATGACCCACTTCTTCTATATGGACAAGGCCGACCCCACCAAGGTCAGCCACTGGTACGGAGCGGTGGGCCCGGTGGCTTTTGGTTGAACTCGGCGCGATACGCGCTGGGCGTGAGCCCAGCCCACCGCTGGAACGCCGTCGAAAAGTGGCTGTGACTCGCGAAACCCAGGTCGGTAGCCAACCTCGATAGATTGTCATAGGTCGGCAAAAGTGCCGCCGCCCGCGCGAGCCGCGAGTTCAGCGCGTAGCGATAAAAACTGACCCTTTCCAAGGTGCGAAACGCTAAGGCCAGAGTCGAAGGTGAAGTGCCCACGGCACGCGCGGTTTGAGAGAGTCCGGCCCGCGTCTCCGGTGTTTGTGCCAGGTAGTCCTTGGCGCGACGGATCAACTCCTGTGTGTCGACTTTGCGCATTCGCATAGTGGCCGGATGGGCCTCTTCAGGTGGCCAAGCGTGTCGACAGACCGAACGCCGCCGACGTCAGACTCTCCGTACCCTCGACACCGAGAGCCTTCTCCACGGACCGCTGCGCCTCCTGCCAGCGCGGGAACGCTCGTCGAAACCTGGAGCGGCCCAGTGCCGTAATGATCCACCTCGACTCTCGCTTGTCTTCACCCGCGACCGAGGAAATCAGGCCCTCGCGCTCCATCACCTTCAACGTCCGGGATAGTGTGGTCTGATCCATCGCCAGGGCCTCGGCGAGGTCATTTACCCGCGGCCGCGGCATTTCGCCCAACACCATCAAGAGCGTGAACTGGGTATTGGTGAGCTGCGTACCACGCATCGCGGCCTCGTATCTCTGCGAGATCACGCGCGTCGCCTGACGCAAGGTAGCGCAATAGCAAGGCAGTCTCGTCGACATGCCACCCATTATACATGTATCTACATATACATCAATAGCGAGATAAATGCATATGCATAGAATAACGGATTCCTAGGATCCGCAGGATTTTGAAAGCGTCGCCCGGTACGAGCGCGCTATCGTGGCGTCCATCGAAACAGACCATCGAAACACACCCATCGCAACTAACGGAGAATCCAACATGAACGCCACCACCCGATTTCTTGCCGCTGCTTTCACCGCCCTCGCAGTGAGCGGCGCGGCCTATGCCGAGGATGCCCTGCCTCAAACCCCTGCCAGCGCCAGAACGATCTACGAAGGCGTCGACGCGCAAGGACAGATCGTGCGGGTCACGATCTCGAAATCCACCGGAGCGCAGTCGGTCGTCGTCTCCTCCCACGCACAGCAGTACCCGGAGTTGAACTGGACCGCGCGCATCGGCTCGGGTACCGCAGCATCGATCGCGCATTGAGGACAATCGAACGGCGGCCCGACTGAGATGGCGTCCCGGCTTGCGTTGCAGCCGGGCTGCCATTGCGGCGGGCCCACGGAAATCCGCGCTATCATGTGAGCGGAATTTCCGTGACGTTATCGGTTCGCCACATGATCAAAAGCTCGAGGCGTGAATTCGTGAGTGTCAGTGCCGCGGCGGCGTTGGTCGCTACGACTGGAGCGGCATGGGCCGTAGGCGAACACGCCGCCGGCGAAGCGCTGCAAGCTGAGAATCTCGTCGAGCCGACCCGCGCCCTGCTCGACTCGAGGCGGGCCCCTGTGCTGACTCCGTTTCTCGCCGACTGGCCGACCACCAGTGAGCGTCGTGCGGTCGTGCCCGCGACGATCCCGGTACTACACCTTCTGCAAGGAATTCAGGCCGGCGCACCGGCCTTCAGCCGCGACCTCGTCAATGACATCGCGCGTGCCGCGCCGGCCATGGCCTGGCGGCAGACGTACTCGGAGGCCGATGTCGGTGCGGAGTTTCTGCGGAATTACGGCTGGAGTGAAATCGTGGGCACCAGCGGCCCCGTCCCGAGCGAACACATCGCTTGCGGCTTTCTCATCCTCGGACCCCAGACGCACTACCCTCTGCATCAGCACGAAGCAGAGGAGGTCTACATCCCGTTATCCGGCACCGCCGCCTGGAAGAAAGGCGACGGAGGCTGGCACGAACGCACACCGGGCACCGTGATTCATCATGCCAGCAATGAGCCGCATGCCATGCGGACCGGCGCGAGCGCCTTCCTCGGCCTGTACCTCTGGCGCAGCGCCGATCTGCGGCAAAAAGCACATTTCGTCCGCTGACGCCCGCTATTTGGCCGCCCCCTTTGGCAACCACGGCCGTAGCCGCGCGTGCGCCGCGTATTTGATACGGTGTATCTGTCCAAGCGGCGTGCTGTTGAAGAAATGGAGTCGGTATACGTTGGCGCTCTCGGGCTTCCAGTCCTGGAGCCAGCGCGGGCTGCCGGCGAGACTCACTTTACGGACGCTGGTGCTCGTGAAACTCCACCTCACTACCTGCTCGAGCAACGAATTCCCGGGCGCCAGGTGAGCAAAGTGCTCATCGTAGCCTTGCTTGAGAATGTAGAGCGTGTCCGAGTCGCACAGACAAAACTGACTCGCGATCACACGGTTCGCAAAGCGCATCGTGTTGATAAACACACGGCCCGAAGGCCCGAAGTCATCGATCAGGGATTGATAGAACCCGATGAGGCGCGGCTCGAGACAGATCGCTGAGCGCGTTCCCGCTGCGCCTTTCCAACCTGACGCCTCCACTCGCAGGAATTCGGGAAACAACGTGGCGATGCGTGCCAGGTCATGAGTGACCTCATAAGCTGCCCCACCCTGCCGCGCAATCTTGTGGCGCGCCTTATTGAGATTGGAGCGAAAATTCGGCGAGAGCCGCTTCGCGAAAGCGTCCCACGGAAGATCGCAGAGCACGTGATCGCAGGTGGTCAGAACATCCCGATAGGTCGGGCGTCCGTCGGCGAGATCCGGACGGTTGAGGCAGGATCGCTCGCTGAAACCGGTGAACTGCACGCGGTCCCATGGCATGCCCGCGGCGCGCATGGCGGCGAGCAACGCAGTCACGATTTCCCGGCCGGAGACACCGTCCGCGGCAATGACATCGCCCAGCGGCATATGGCTATGCTCGGGAAGACGCCACAACCTCGATGTCATGCCATGGCTTGAAATCCACACGCTCTGCAATGGCACTATGGCGATCGGGGCGGCGTATTGTGACAGCAACGCGAAGTGAACTTTCTGAGGCGCGGGTTCGAGGTGGAGCAGGTACGCGAGGTACCAGTTCCATTCGTGAAAGAAGCTGACGTCCGCGGCGTTCGCAAGAATGCTCGCCCAGCTCTCACGCAACGCCTGCAGGCCGTTGGGACCGACGTGGAACGCTACGCGGATTCCCGGGCGCGCGGCAATTGGGGAGGCGGATGTCATCGGCTATGCTCTGGCCCACGCCAGTCTCGATCACTCGCCGGTTCTTTATTTAAGGGGGAGTGCCGCGCTTTCGCAAGCTGAAACCAACACGCTGCAGAGCGGGTTCGACCAGTGGGGTGCCTGTTACAGCCACGCTGAAGTCACCGCGGGCAAAATCAGAGTCGGGTGTAGGCCCAACTCAGCATGCGCCCGTCGCGGTACGGCATGACACCATGGAAGGGTCGTGGGTCGGCGTCGAACACCAGCGGCAGAAAGTGGCGGTCGCCTTCCCAGAGATTCAACTTCTCCAGCTGGCCGATCTCCACCCATTCGAGCGCGCCCTCCGGATTGTGACTCAGCGGCTCGCCGCGGAAACGGGTGATGACGAACAGGAACCCGAACCAGTCCTCGCCGCGTTTGCCAAATCCGGGCCAACTGATCGTGCCCCGCAGGCTCAGATCGAGGCATTCGATGCCCGCCTCTTCCCGGATCTCGCGGCACATGCCGGAGGCGGCGTCCTCATTCGCCTCGAGCTTCCCGCCGAGACCGTTGTACTTCCCTAGATGATGGTCATCGCTGCGCGCGTTGCGGTGGATCATCAGAACGCGCCGACCGTCTGGAGATTTTACGTAGCCGAGCGTCGCAAGAATCGGGCTGTAGGGCACGGCGGCGCGATCCGAAAGGGTCTCAACGCGCCCGGATCACGATTCGATCGGGCTCCTCGCTGGCATCCAGATCAAACGCCCGTTCCAGGCTTCCGACCCAACCCGCAATGTTCGAACGCTCGACAGTGCCCGTAATGACCAGCGCACCCAGACTATCGCCCTCCAACACGATGGGCTTGCTGGCGTAGCGATTCACATCCTCGAGCACATAACGCAACGGCTGTAGATGAAACGCCAGTCGCCCGGTCTGCCACGACGTGGCCGCGGCAGGATCCTCGACCTCTGAAGGCTCTGCGATGCCCGCGGTGCCGGCCGTTGTTTGCTGGCCCGCATCCAGACGTACCGTGCGCAGATTGGGTTTGAACTCACGCATCACTGACACCGGGATGAAATTCGCCGCAGGCACGACCAGGACTCGGCCTTCGGTAACGGAAACGATGGCCCGATCACTGTCGCGCCGTACATCGAACGCCGTTCCCACTGCGATAACGGTTGCATCCCCGGCCCGTACCTTGAAGGGCCTGACAGGGTCTTTCGCCACCCTGAACAGCGCCTCGCCCTTCAGGAGCTCGACCGTGCGCGCGTTTTTCGACAAGGCAACCGCAACTAGGGTGTCGCCACTGAGGGTAATCGTCGAGCCGTCGCCCAAAGTGATGTGGCGATTCTCGCCAACGGTCGTGCTGTATGTCTCGGGGGTCGGCGCCCTCCAGAACACAGTCGCGCAAACAATGCCGGTGCAGACGGCGGCGAGAGCTAACGTCACCCAGGGCCAGCGCGCCACACGCGGCGCCTCCGAGTCCTTTTTCAGGGAAGCCTTCCAGTCCTTTAACGGAACCGACGCGTCGTAGTGATCCGCAGCCAATCGGGTTGCAGGCACCGCACGCGGCACGGGCACCGACCGCACTGCCTGCGATACCGCCTCGATGCGGGCAAAGGCGCGCGCATTACCGGGACTTTCATTCAGCCAGCCCTGCCACGCCAGAGTATCTTCGAGCGACACCTCCGCCCCCTGCAGCCGCACGAACCATTCGGCAGCGGCCAGATGAGCGGGGTCCCGCTCGATATCGGAAGACTCGCCTGGATTAATCATTGCGCTCGAGATCCATCTGTTCGCGGCAATGGAGCAACGCCCGTACCACGTATTTACGTACCATGCTGTCGGTGATACCGAGTTGGCTCGCGATGGTCGCCGCGTCGAGCCCATGAATCTGGCTCATGACGAACGACGCCTGACACTTCGCCGGCATGGACTCGATCAGGCTTCCCAGGTGGCGCAGTGTCTGCTCCGCGGCCACCTCCCGCTCGGGCGTACGGTTTTCCGAGAATTCCGTGAAGAGCTGGCCGCCGGCAACCTTGTCGTAACTGCGGTGCCGCCGGCGCCGGTCGATCGCGATGTTGGCAGCCGTCTTGAACAGGAACGCGCGCAGGTAACTCACCGCACCCGGCTGGTCGAGACTCAGGAGGCGGACATAGGCTTCCTGGGCCACTTCGAGCGCCTCGTTGCGCGAGCCGACCCGACCGCGCAAGAAGCGGATCAGGGCCTCGTTATGCTCGCGAAACAGCCGTTCGACGACCGCCGTCCGCGAGCTGTCAGGGCCGTGCTCCGCCTCAGTCATTGTCTCGATATCCGGCCGTACCGTGTTCACGGGCCCACCCTGACGAGTATTCACCACACCGCACTGTAGTTTAGACGAAACAGGTGCCCGCAACGGCAATTGCGCCGTGACTTCCGCAGTTAAAGCCTTAGGTCGTGGGTCTTATAGCAGTTATATAAGACTTGCTCAAACAAAGTGCGTAAAAGCCGCTACCGCACCGGCGCGGGGCAGGCGCGCGGCCGGTTTCGTGGCGTCCGGGCAA
This sequence comes from Gammaproteobacteria bacterium, assembly GCA_028293725.1. The sequence goes on from JAQGOE010000100.1 coordinate 20,609, forward strand.
CGCTCCCCGAGCGCGTGCGTGGCGCGGCGTCGCGTTGGGAAAATAATTTCGCAAAAGCGCCGAAATGCATTCCCGTATTCAACACCCCATTCGTCTAACACGCTACAACTACATTCTAACCCGCAGACGGGAACATGCATGAGCGCACGCAAACTCGCCGATCAGTTGAGTCGCGGCACCCTGGCCCTGGTGCTGGCCCTGCTCCTGGCCTTCACCGCCGGGGTGCGGCCGGGTGTCGCGGCCATGGAGCTCGGCCAGGAGAGGCATTTTGACATACCGCCCCAGCAGCTCCCCGCGGCACTGCTGAAGTTCTCCGAGCAGTCCGGTGTACAGGTGACCAGCCCGGGCCAACTCGTCGAAGGCAAGAAGTCCCCGGGAGTGGTCGGTACCTTCAACCCGGCGCGGGCGTTGGCGCTATTACTCAAAGACACCTCACTCAACTACGATGTGGTGGACGGAAACACGGTGGTGATCATCGGCTCCGCCAACTCCGCGGTGTCGCGCAACGATCTGCAGAAAACCAGCGCCGCGGGGAACGCCGCACTGCCAGCGTCAGACGGCCGGCAGCTCAAGCTCGCGCAGGCCGCCTCGTCCGATGTGGCGCAGAGCCAGGGCGGAGGGGGCGCTGTCAGCGCAACCAACTTTCCGACCCCGACGACCGATCAGCAGCGACCCGATCTCGACGAGGTCATCGTCACGGGCTCATCGATCAAGCAGATCAACGGTGAGACCGCCCTGCCCGTGCAGGTGCTGAGGCGGGAGGATATTGAGCGCACCGGTGCCACCTCGGTCGAGGAGTTGTTTCACCAGATCAGCGCGGCGAGCAGCTCCGGCAGCACAGTGGCAGTGCAGGAGACCGGCTTCCAAACCGGCGCCATCTCCACAATTTCACTGCGCGGCCTCGGCAGCTCCCGGACACTGGTGCTGATCGACGGTAAGCGTGCGGCCGTTTATGGCGGCGGTTCCGGCGGAGTTGCCGGGTCATCAGTCGACATCAGCTCCATTCCGATCGCCTCGATCGAGCGCGTGGAGATCCTCAAGGACGGCGCGTCGGCGGTATACGGCAGCGACGCCATCGCCGGCGTCGTCAACTTCATCCTGCGCAAGAATTTTCAGGGTGCGGAGGTCAGTGCCACCGGCGGCACGCCCCTCGAGAAGGGGGGCGGCCAGAACCAGACTGTTTCCGGTTATGTCGGCCACGGCGACATCGTCCAGGACCGCTACAACGCCGCCCTCGGCGTCAACTTCGAGCACAACAGCACGCTCCTGGGAGAGCATCGGGATTTTGCGACCCGCTACAGTCCCGGCTATGGGAACGATGTGACCTCCGGCTTCGCTTTTCCGGCCAACGTGGCCATTCCGAAAATCGGCACGCGCAACCCGCTGGTCCCGAATTGCGCGCCGTCACTAGCCGATGTGAATTTCCCGACCCAGTGCCGGTTCGACAACTCGCCCTACGACTCGATCCAACCCGAGGATCGAAAGATCAGCGTCAGTTTCAACGGTGAGCTCGCGGTGGGGGGCACGAGCCAACTCTACACCCAGGACAGCTACTCTCAGGTCAAAACCATCACGACCGTGCAGCCGGTGCCGCTGTCGTATCAAAACGTTCTACTACCGAGCAACCCATACAACGCCTACCTGACGAACCTGCTGGCGACGCAGTATCCGACCTACAAGAACGCGGCGCTCACCCCGAACAACGCCGCTTTCCTGCTGCCACCCACGAGCCCGTACTACCCGAGCGCTTTCGCGACCAAGTACGGCATCAACGGTCAGCCCCTCAATCTGATCTATCGTGACTTCGCCAACGGGCCGCGCCGTACCGAGGATACCGCCGACACCGTCCGCGTCGTATTCGGCTTCAAGGGTGACACCGGCGGTTGGGACTATGACTCCTGGTTCCTATACAACCAGGTGAAGGTGAAGGAGAACCTCGAGTCGGGCTTCGCGTTGTATTCGGAAATCATGCCGCTGCTCGACAGTGGCGTTATCAACCCGTTCGGTCCGACCACCGACCCGAACGCCATCGCGGCCGCGCAAGCCGATACCTTTACGGGCCAGGACTTCCAGTCGAAGACTTCGGTCGCCAGCGTGAGCGGCAGGATCAGCCGCGAGCTGGTGGCGTTGCCCGCAGGCCCGCTGAGCGCCGCCGCCGGCGCGGAATTGCGCCGCGAGATGTTCGAGTTCGACCCCGCCGCCGCCATTCAGACCGGTGATGTCACCGGGCAAGGTGGCAACCAGTTGCCGGAATCGGCTTCGCGCAGTGTGGAATCGGCTTTCGTCGAGTTCAACGCGGCTCTCCTGCAAGGACTGCAGGCCGACGCGGCAGTGCGTTTCGACAACTATCAAGGCATCGGCAACACCGTGAATCCCAAGGGTTCGTTGCGCTGGCAGCCCATCGGGCAGGTGTTGTTCCGCGCCTCGGCCGGCACTGGCTTTCGCGCTCCTTCGCTGACCGACCTGTACGCCGCCCAGGCAACCAGTGTCACCTCGAACGGCACCCGGGACCCGATCCAATGTCCGGTATTCAACGCCAACAACCAGGCCTGCAGCTTTCAGTTCTCAACCACCACCGGCGGCAACCCCAACCTGACGCCGGAGAAGTCGCAGTCCTACACGTTGGGAATGGTGATCGAGCCGATCAAGGATCTGAGCATCGACCTCGATTCGTTCTGGATCTTCCTCAAGAATCAGATCGTCGACGGCGGTCTCAGCTACGCGACGATTCTGCAGAACGCGCAGACCGCCACGCAGTTCGCGAGCTTGATTACGCGTAACGCCGCCGGCCAGATCGTGTCGATCAGTCAGACCAATGCCAACCTCTTCAAGTCCTCGGTCAGCGGTCTCGACATCGACCTGAAATATCGGCTCAACTTCGGCAACGCCGGGGCACTCAGGTTGGATGGCAACGGCACTTACTTCTATCGTTACGTCACGCAGAACCCGGATGGTAGCTGGACGAGTCAGGTCGATAAGGGCCTGACCTCGGTGGGCGGCGTCATTTCGCGGTGGCGCTACACCGCCACGGCCGAGTACGACCTGGGCCCGTGGGGGATCTCGCTGACGGAAAACTACCAGAAGCGATATCACGACGTACCGTCAGGTGTCAGCGCGGTGCCGCGCTATGTTTCGGCTTACGAGATCGTCAACGGCCAGGTGTTCTTCGCGGGTTTGAAGTCGTTCAGGTTCGCACTCGGCGTCAAGAACCTCTTCAACCGGGCGCCCCCGTACGCGAACTACGCGGGCTCGGCGAACAACTTCATCGGCGGTTATGACGTCAGCTATGCCGACCCACTCGGCAGGTTCGTTTACCTGAACGCCACGTATTCGCTGCACTGAGCGCTCACTGCAGAATGACGCAACAGGGGTCGGGAAGGCCGACCCCTGCTCTCACGACCTCACTGGTACGGAGTGCCGAGCGGCGATACGGTGCTGCATCCGCACTTCATGGCGCTGGGTATGCTTCCATAACACACCTTGCCAAACAGTGGCGGGCACTCGGCCGGTTGGTTCGATGCCGTCAGCGGAGGAGCCGACGCACAGCTTTGCAGCAGGCAAAGCGAAAATGTTCCCAGTGCGGCTCGTAATAGTGTCATCGCGCGGCTCCTTCCGACTTCCATTGCGATTCGTTTTACGCACAATGCAAAACGCGTCGAGCATCACGCGCTGATCCCGCGCGTACTATTGGCCCTTGGTCCACTCAGCGCACGGCGGCGGCGGGTCCCTCCTTGGCTTGATTGGCGCGCTCGACCATGTAGGCCCGTACGGACTGCACCTCCTCGGTGCTCATCTTCCCCTTGAAAGACGCCATTCCGGCGGTTTGCAGGGCTCCGTCGAGCACGATGGCGTTGAAGGCTTCCGCACTATTGAGCGCGGGTGAATAGCGCAGGTCCGGAAAAACGGAGCGGTTTGCCGCGAAAGGCTCGTGGCACATCGCGCAATGACTCGTGAACTGTTGGTGACCCATCTCGATCGTCTGCGCCGACGCCGTCGAGGGCGGAGGATTCAATTCAGGCTTTGGCGCGGGAGGCGGTGCGGGGGGCAGTGCCGCGTTTCCGCCGAGTTTGAACACCAGGAGCCGTGATTGATTGCTGGCGCCGTAGGGCGCCAGACCATAGCCGACTTCCTCCGCAATGTACTGTTCACCATCCACCTCGAAAGACGCCGGCGCGGCAACCACACCGGTCTGCGCCTCGATGGACCAGAGCTCCTTCCCGCCCTGCGCGTCGTAAGCCACGAGCCGGCCAACGTTGGTCCCCTGGAAAACCAGTCCTCCTGCCGTCGAAAGCGTGCCGCCCCCGATGGTTCCCAACACGCCGCTCCGCCAGGCTTCCTGCTGCTTTACAGGGTCCCACGCTACGAGTCGCGACTCGGACTTGCGGGGCGCCTTGGATTTGAGGTCGTCGTACACGGTCGGCGACAGGGGAAATTCCAGGCCGGTGTTCGCGGCCATGGAGTGAGCCACGAAAGTTGCCGCGCTCTTGAAGGCTGTGCTCGTCTCGATCGCCGAGAAATAAACCAACCCCGTCGTTGGATTGTAGGAAGACGGGTGCCACGAGTGCGCTCCCTGGCCGCCGGGCTGAACCACGAACGCCTTGCCCGTCTCGTCATAACGGGCCTGGGGATCCGCGACCGGATGGCCGGTCTTGATGTCTATGGCGGAAGCCCAGGTGGTCGTGACGTAATTCTTCGCTGAGATCAGCGCGCCGGTTTTGGCGTCGAGGACGTAAAAGAACCCGTCCTTGGAGGCTTGCATCAGGACCCGGCGCTGACGGCGGCTGCCGATCTTCAGATCGGCCAGCATGAGGGGCGAGGTCGCGTCGTAATCCCACGCCTCCCCCGGCACTTCCTGGTAATGCCACGCATAAGCACCCGTATCGGCGTTCACCGCAATGATCGAGGCGACAAACAGATTGTCCCCTCCGCCTGTGCCCCGGTAACGGCGATTCCAGGGCGAGCCGTTGCCGGTTCCAAAGTAAACGAGGTTCAGGCGCGGGTCGTAGGCAATGCCATCCCAGACGGTTCCACCGCCGCCGAGCTCCCACCACTTGCCGTGCCACGTCTGCGCCGCGGTGCGCATGACGGGTGTCTCGAAGCCGTCGGCCGGATTGCCCGGTACGGTGTAAAAGCGCCAAAGCAACTTGCCACTCGTCGCGTCATAGGCGGAAAGATAACCGCGAACGCCGAATTCGCCCCCGGCGTTGCCGATGACCACCTTTCCCTTGATGACGCGTGGCGCACCGGTGCTCGTGACCGGCTTGTCATGATCCAGAGTTAACACTTCCCAAGCCACGGCACCCGTGTGCGCATCGAGCGCGATCAGGCGACCGTCGTAACTCGCGACATAGATCTTGCCGTTCCAGGCCGCCAACCCCCGATTCACGACATCGCAACAGCCCCGGCCCGCGAACTCTCCCGGAACCTTTGGATCGTAGGCCCACAGAAGGCGCCCCGTGCGCGCGTCGTAGGCTTTCACCTTGCTCCATGCGGTTGAGACGTAGAGCACCCCGTCGATGGCCAGCGGCGTGGCCTCCTGGCCGCGGTTGCTGTCGAAATCGGCGAACCAGGCCAGTCCGAGCCGGGTCACGTTATCCCTGTTGATTTGGGTCAGCGGGCTGAAGCGCTGCTCATCAGGAGTGCGGCCGACAGAGGTCCACTGGGTCGCGTCCGTGGAATCCGCCGAACCGGCGACCCGGGAGACGACCAGACCGGCGGCCATAGCCAACGCGCACGCAATCGCTCTCGTACTCATTCCCCCTCCCACTCGAGTCGACGGGAACGTTGTACCAGTACCGACTCGCCCGGTAATCAGACCCGGACGTGGCGCCCACCTGATGGACCAGGCAATCCTGCCCAAGCTTCGATCTGCATCTCGTGTAGATCTACGCCGCAACCTCCGTGGGGGCGCGCTCTTCGGTTATCGCCGGGGCCGGGCTTCTCGCCTTCTCCAGCTTCATGCTCCGATAAAGCTCCTCACGATAGACGGCGATCTTCTTCGGCGCCCGGATACCCAGGCGCACGTGTCCGCCCTTCACGCCAAGCACCGTAATCGTGACCTCGTCGCCTATCATGATCTTCTCTTCGACTCGTCGAGTCAGTATGAGCATGCCGTCCTCCCAATGATTGTCCGTGGTCAGCGTCATTTCGCGGCAGCAAACAATGCAGCCTGGCCCGGAATCTTTTTACTCAGCGCGTCACGCAGACCGCTCGCGGCCAGATAGAAGTCCTTTTCCGTCTTGCCGCTGTCCACCGGGTTCTTGTAAGCGAGCACGATTTCACCGATGTTCTCGCCAGCTGCGTCCCGCAGCGGCAGCATCATCACGAACTTCCTTACCGTATCGTTCGTGCGGTGCCAGCGGGGGTCGAGGATCGTGATGCCCTTTTTGCTGACGTCGATATCGTCCGGATCGTCAGCATTGCCGATCCGCTCGGGAAAGGAGCCCGCGAACATGGTGTAGGCGTCGGTCTGCCCGGGCGGTACGCCATGCAGCGTCGTGCTGATCAGCTCGGTATGCGTAGCCATGATCTCGTCAACCAACTGCTGCGCATAGATCTTCGCCGCCGGCGCGGTCCAGTTCTTGGGATGTTCCGGCGCCGCGGCCGTGGCAACCGAAAATCCCAGGGCGACGCCGACCACACCCAGGCACGTCAATATTACGATCTTGCGCATTTTCATCTCACCTTTGAAAAAATTCACGTCAATCAGTCCTCGGCCGAAGGGGCCATCCAGCTATCCAACAGCCACTTCCGCGGGACCCACGACCTGGCGAACGAGCTCTTACCGTCCGTGTAGGTAGTCCAGACAGCCCCGGTCTGCTGATCCACCGCGACATTTTTGGCGGTCGCTGCGGTGTTCACGTCGCCGACCGTCGCGACACCACGGTCCGAGGTACGCACGACCGTCATCGCGTCAGGGCCGGCGCAATAGACGAGTCGCGCCGCAGGATCGAATGCGATCTGATCTACCTTCGCCACGATGTCGACGGACGTCATCAGCTTGCCGGTGTTGGTGTCGATGACGACCAGCTTGCCATTGCCACCCGCCGTGAAGATCCGGTGATGTTCCGTATCGAGCGCCATGCCGTGGGGCTGCGCAGCCGGGGCGGTCGGCCACAGCGCAACCACCTTGCCGGTGGCCGGCTCGATCACAGCTACCTTGTCGGCGCTCTTGAGGTTGAGATAGATACGATCGGCGGTGGCGTCGTAAACCATGAATTCCGGCACGCCGGGAATGGCGATCGAATCCACCACCTTCGCGGTCACCGGATCGATGACCCAGACATGACTGCCCTCATCGTTCGTGACGTATATCCGATGATTCCTGGGCTCGTAGAGGATGGCGTCGGTGGGTCCTTCGGTCTTGATGGACTTCACTTCCTGGAGCGTCGCGGCATCGATGACTGCCACGCGCGCCTCTTCCTGCACGCTCACATAGTAATAAGCGGAGTCCGGGTCGACTGCCGTATCCACCGCGCCGCCCACCTTCAGGCGCTTGATCAGGGTGCTTTTCTGCAGATCGAAGTAATCCGCCGTGCCGTCATTCTCGTGCGCCGCCAGCAGGCGGTGGCGCTTGGAGTCGATCCGCAGGAAGTCGAACTTGCCGCTGGAAGCAGGCATTTCGATGGTGGTCGCGGGCTGCAGGATCGCGGCCTGGTCGGCCGCGGCCGCCACGGTCACTACGACCAGCGACACCACGGCCAGAGTCAACGCGGGGATCAGAATGTACCGGCGAGCCTTCATGTTGGAACCCTGGAGTCGTGGAGCTCGTTAGTGCGCGGGCTTGAACAAGGCCGCGAGATTCGGCGTCTTCTTCGCCAGGTCATCGCGGATGGCCACCGCCGTCGCGTGCATCTTGACCTCGTCATCCCCGGCGCCGTATTTGAAAACTGTGCTGAGGGAGCCGATGACTTTCCCGCTTGCATCGTGCAGAGGCACCGCCACCTCAAACCTGGTTGAGTCCTTTAGATTGGGCGCAAGGATGGTCTTGCGCTCCCGCGCGACGGCGAGGTCATCCTCATCGTCCCGTTTACCGATCCGATCCAGATTCGCGGCAATCATGGTCGATTCCTTGGCGCCGGGCTTCACGGCGTGCATGCCGACGACGACCAGTTCCGGGTGCCTGGCCAGGCTCTCATTGACCAGCATTTGCGCGTAAATCGCGTTATCAGCGGCTTTGCCGAGCGCGGCATCCGCGACCGCGGATGTCGGCCGGCCGAATGTAAGCGCCACCAACATCAACGTCGCTATCGTCATCGGACTACGCATCGAGACATCCCTCATTGAACATATTGGAACCATCGGCCGGGTACCGGGCGCGAGCTCGCCGACTCCTGGCGAAGCATCGCTCACAAACCTTAAACCAACCTGAAGTTCGTGAGCGCGCGCGCGCCGTAGGCGAAAACGGGAATCTCGAAGGTCACGCGCAATCCGCGGCCAGCCGTGCCGGCAGAGGCAAAGATCCGGCCTCCATGGAGGTCGACAATGCTGCGGCAAATCGCAAGTCCGAGGCCGCAGCCCTGGTCGTTCGCGCGTGTCGGGACACCGATTCGCACGAAGCGCTCGAAGATGTGCTCGCGCTGCTCTTCAGGCACCCCCGGACCGTCATCTTCGACGCATACACGCCACATCTCGCCGACGACCGTGGAGCTCACCGTGATGCGCGAGCCGGGGCTTGCTACGCCAAGCGAGTTCTTCACCAGATTCAACAAAACCTGGCGAATCCACTTGCCATCGAATGATACCGGGCCGTCGCCTGCGTGAGTGCAGTCGCATTCCAACCCCAGGTGCTCGGCGAGCACCCGGGCATCCTGCTCGAACGTCTGTAGAAAGCGATCGGGCTGCTGTGGCTGCAGGTCGAGAGTGAGTACGCCTGATTCCGCTCGCGACAGAAACAACAGGTCCTCGACGATCTTGTCCAGGCGGTCCATTTCGTCCAGCAGCCCCTGGAAGGCCTCCTCCTGGGAAGGGGTAACACCCTCCTCGTTCAACAGCTTCTCGGTCTGCAGCCGCATCAACGACAGGGGGGTCTTCAACTCGTGCGACGCATCGGCAGTGAAGCGGCGTGTCTGATTGAAAGAGGACTCGAGCCGGTCGAACATCTGGTTCAGCAGGCGCGCGAGATTCGAGATCTCGTCGCGAACATCGGCGACCGCGATCCGCTCGCTCATGCGGTCCGAGCGGATCCGGTTGGCCGTTGCCTGGATCAGTCGTAGCGGGCGCAGCGCCAGCCGGCTCAGGCCAAAACCGAGCGCCGCGCTGACGACGGCCATGACAGCGATGAGCGCAGCGCTAACTTCCACATAACCGTCCATGACCGCCAGGACGGGATGCAACGGGGTCGCCATCATCACGTCGAACGGTGCGAGGATGAATTCCCCGACTCGCATCTCCTCGGTATCCGGCAGCGTGGCATTGAATGTGCGTTGGTGGGGGATATCCGGAATGGTCTGCCCGTGCAGGTTGGTCGAGCGAAAGATCATCCCGACATCCTTGCGGTGAACGTCGATATAGAAGAGCACCGATGCATACTCGGTGGTCTCGCGGATGCGCGCCTCGATCACCGCGGCGCTGAGTGCCTGGTGGTCGGGGCCGAGATGCGCCTCGATTTGCTGGAACTCCGCGGCGTTCAACAGGTCGAGACCGTGTATGAGATGCTTCTCGAGCATGAAATACCCGACCACCGACAAGAACGCGAACGTAGCTGTCGCGGCCAGTGCATACCAAAGCGCGAGGCGTGCACCGATCGATTTCACGCGAACTTGTAGCCGACCCCGTACACCGTACGGAAAAACGGCTCTCCCGGCCGCGTATCCAGCTTGGTGCGCAGGCGGCTCATGTAGACGTCGAGAAGATTTCTGTCGACGTCACGATGGGACTCCCAGATCTTCTCGCAGATGACGTTCCTGGGCAGCGTCCTGCCGGTGTTCTGCATGAAGATCTCGAGCAATGCGTATTCGCGGCTCGTCATCTCGACCGCACGCTCGTTCAGGTACACGGAGCGGCTCAGCAGATCGAGCTTCAGCCCGCGATGCTCGAACAACGTCCGCTTGGCCGCGGTGTGCCGTCGGAGCAGCGAGCGTACCCGCGCGAGAAGCTCTTCCAGGCTAAACGGCTTCGGGAGATAGTCGTCCGCTCCGAGATCGAGCCCCTTGATACGATCCTGTACCGTGTCCCGGGCGCTCAGAATCAACACCGGCTCGTTGAACCCGGCCGCACGCCACTGTCGCAACAGCTCGAAGCCATCCCCGTCGGGTAGACCGACGTCCAGTACGATGGCGTCGTAGCTGGTCTCGCAAAGCGCGTCCCGCGCCTGCCCGCAGCTCAGCGCGCAAGTTACCGTGTAGGCACGTTTGGACAGGCTCTTTCTCAGAAAATCGGCCAACCGCAGCTGATCTTCGACGATGAGGATCTTCACAAGTCACCTCCTTGGTGACGTCGCGTTGCTCAGGCGAACGCGCCGCTGGACCTGGTTATCGATATAACGCTAGCTTCTCAATCGATCAATGCGCGCGCCTGCGCGGCCTGTCCCGCTCGCAGCGGCAGGTAGACGGCCTGGTCTAACACCAACTGCTGACCCTCCCTGCCGAGGATGAAGTGCAGGAACTCCGCGAGTGCCGGCTCGAGCGCCTTGCCGGGCGCCCGGTTGAAGTTGAAATAGATGAGACGGGTGAGCGGGTAGCTCGCCCGCGCCACATTCTCGTAACTGGGTGAGTAAAATGGACCGTTCGCGTCCGGCGCGAGCGCCAGGGACTTCACACCCGCGTCGACGAACGCCAGCCCGGTGTAGCCCAGGGCATAGCGGTCTTGTGCCACATGTGCCGCGATCGGAAAAATCAGGCGGTCGAAACTCAGGTCCGTGCGCCACTCGCCGCGCTGGCCCGCGGTGCTCAAAACCCTTTGGCGGACAAACTCCTCGAACCCATTCCAGGGTTTCACGGTGTACACGTGAATCGGCTGGTCCGCCCACTCGCCGGTCAGGCCCAGCTGCCCCCAGACCGTGATGGGCCCTCCGCCGCGATGGCGCGTGGTGGACAGGATCGCATCCAACTGCTGGAAGGAGATGCGCTCGAGGGGGTTGTCCTTGTTGACAAAAAAACCGACGGCGTCCAGGAAGCCGAAATGGCGATAGGAGCCGCCGGATACCGGCACGCTGGCGGGTACGTAACCAAATTTCCGTGTAAATTCATCGATGTCATCGGGCTTCAGCTCGCGTGAGACGAACACGAAGTCCAGGTTCTGCTTGATGAGTTCCTGCGCGCCCAGGCTTCCAGCAAACGGCGGCGCAATACTCAGGCGGACTTTGGGGCAATACCGTTTGAAGCGTTCGATCCACGCCGTGACCAGGCCCGGTAGCACGTCGGAGCTGGCGCCGTTGAAAGTCCCCCGGAGCGAGACGCCCTTGCACGGACGGAATACCGGTAGCGACGGATCCAGCGTTGGCTGGAGAAATTCCGCCGCCGGGAGGGTTCGCCCGCGGGTTCGCCCCTCCTCCTCCTGTGCGGGCGTCTGCGGGGAGTTGGTTGGGACCGCAGGCTCTACCCACTCGACCATGGGCGGCAGTCGCTCGCCCTCTTCCGCCGCGCGAGCGCGCGTTACACCCAGCAGCAGTGCGCCAAGCACGAGCCCGTACAGGGCCGCCCTCCTTTTCGTGACCTCCATGAGACCTACCTTCATTCTCACTCCACCTCCCGCCGCGCCGCCGCTGCCTGGGGCGCGGTGAGCGGCAGGAATCCCATCGCGTCACTCCCCACCACATCCTGACCCTCGCGGCTCAGAGCGAAGGTGATGAATTCGCGGCTGAGCGCCGCAAGCGGTTGTCCGGGTGGACAATTGACGCCGAAATAAATTTGCCGGCTGAGCGGATAGCTTCGCCGGGTTACTTCCACGACACTGCCCGAGTAGAAAGGGCCCGCAGCGCTCTCTGCCAGCGCCAGGGTCTTTGTGTTGGGGACCGCATAACCGAATCCGCTATAGCCAATCCCGTTGGCGTCCGCAGCGATAGCGCGCACGATGCCCTGCAGCGCGCTATCGCCCGGCCGATCGATCTGCTCGTGAATGTCGCTGCGGAACTCACCGCCAAGGAGTACCCGCTGCTGGATGAAGTTGACGATGCCCGGAGGATTGCCACTGTCACGCAGGTGTAACATGCCGTAAACCTGAACGAGATGCGTGCTCCATTCGCCCTTGACACCCAGTTGCCCCCAAGTGGTTATCGTCCGAGGTGCTCTGCGGCGTCGGGTAGTAGACAACACGGCGTCGAGCTGCGCCAGTGTTAGACGTGTTAGCGGATTCGCCGCGTTGACGTAGATCGCGAGCGCGTGCGTGGCGCTTTTAGTCGCGAAGCTCCCGCCCGCGACATTGATCAGCCGCAGCGGATACCCGAACTTTTGTTTGAATTCCGTAAGCTCGGTGCGGAAGGGCTCCCTGACAAAGGCGACCAGTTCCACCTGACCTTGGAGTAACGCCGCGAAGCCGTCGGCAGCGAGTGATACCACGGAATCCACCCGTACGGTCGCCTTGGGGTGTAACACCTGGAATTTCCGAGCCCACGCCTCGACGAGCGGCCGCATCGTGTCGCCACCGGAAACACGCAGCTCTCCCTCGAGCGCCATGGTGGGCATGTAGGCCGGCAGATCCTGGTCGACTTCCGTCGCGGGTGCTGCTGCTGTGGCCAACAACAGCACCGCGAGCGCGAGGACACGGCGCGTCATGGGCCCCTCAGTCGAGCTTGCGAAGCTCTTCGCGCACCACATCGGCGTTCAGTGGAATATAAACACCGTCATCCGCCACCGCCTGTTGGCCCTCCCGACTCAGGACCAGCTTGAGGAACTCCCGCACCTTGGGTTCGAGCGGCTTGCCGGGCGGACGATTGACGAAGATATACACGTAGCGGCTGAGCGGATACCGATGCGAAGCGACAGCTTCGAGGGTCGGTGCGACGAATGGCTCGTGGTCATTCTCGGCGACCGGCACGACTTTCACGTCGGGTGTTACGTTCGCCAACAGCGCATAGGTCAATCCCCCCGGATGTTGTGCCATGTCGTGGGCAGCAACCGTGAACGCGTGGGTAAACCCCTCGCCCTTTGCCGGTTGGATGCCATCCTTCCATTCCCCTCCCAGCATGACCCGGTTCTTGAAGAACCACTCGATACCGTTCGGCGGCTTGAGTCCATACAAGTGGATGGGACGACGGGCCCACTCGCCCTTCAGGCCAAGATCGCCCCAGGTCTGAATGTCGGCGTGACCGCGCTTGCGCGTCTTCGAGTAAATGGCGTCGAGCTGCGCGAACGTGAGCCCCTGGATGGGGTTGTCCTTGTCGACGAGAATGATGGTGGAGGCGGTCTTGCCGAGCGAGCTCACACTACCGGTGGCCACCCGGATGGCCAGCGGCTCGTAGCCGAACTTGTCGACGAAGGACTTCTCCTCGGCGGGTAGCAGCTCGCGGCCCACCGGGGCCGCGTGCGCCCGCCCCTCGACCAACGCCGGTGCGCCCGCACCGGAAGCACGCGCCTCCATCGTCACACTCAACTTCGGATAGGCCTGGCGAAAGAGTTTCACCCAGCCGAGCGTCATTTCGTCCATCACGTCGGCGCCGACGACGTTGAACTCCTCCTCCGGCTCGATAGGCAGCGGATCCGGTTGCCATGCCGGAATCGAGGGATCGACCGGCAGATGGTGCTGCACGGGCGCATATTTGAGTGCGGCGGCGGGCCCGGAAAAGAGCGCAAGGACGGCTGCAGCCAGCGTAAGCCGCGAGCCAGTTGTCTTCGGCATGAAATTTACCTCGACGGTCAGTAAAGAGGAACGCGCACGGAAAGCTGCAAATAACGCGGCGAGCCGGGAACCACGCCGAGGTCGTTGGTCGTCGAGTTGACACCTTCGTAGTAAACCTTGTCGAGCAGATTGCCGACCTTGAGCGTGAAGTCGTATCGCCCGAGCAGCGAGTAGTAAACAACCGTATCGACGACCGTATAGCCGGGGAGCAACAGCAGCCTCTTGTCGCTTGCGCTAGGCAACGTGCCCGCATGGCTGCTGACAAAGAACGCGCCGAGGCCGACGCCCAAACCCCGCAACGGACCCGAGCCCACATCGTATCGCGACCAGAAGTGAACGTTGTTGAGCGAGGAATTGGTCAGGCGGTCGCCCACCAGCGGCGCCGTGGCGGTACTGTCCGATTTTGAGACATGGGCGTCCGTATAGGAGTAGCCCAGTAGCGCCTGCCAGCCCTCGATGATGTGTGTGTTGACCTCCAGCTCGCCGCCCTTCGAATGCTCCTGGCCAACCTGCAGCGAGCAAGTACCGACGACACCCGGGTTGCAGAGAGCCGCTTCGATGACATTATCCGAATGGATGTCGAATGCAGCCACCGTCACGCTCAGACGGCCTTGCAGCTTGTCGAGCTTTGTTCCGACTTCGACTTGATGGGCGCTCACCGGCTTGAACGTATAGTTGCCGTTCACGTCTTGCGCCGTAGCGGGCACCGGTACGTAGGACGTGCTATAGGCGGAATACAGCGTCCAGGAACCGCTGGGCTCGAACATCAGGCCGGCCGTCGGGAGCGCCTTGGAAGTCTTGATGCTCTGGGCAGTCTTCGGAGTCAACTTGCGCTCCGCGGCATACTGCTGCTCGGAGGAGTCGCGCACACCCAGGTTCAACTTCCATTGTTCCGTGAGCGTTATCAGATCGGAAAGGTACCCGGCGTACGTCTCCGAACGGGTATATCGGTCGTTCAACCCCGCGGCGGGTGGGTAGCTGGTGACCGCGGGTGAGATGTTTGTGATCGGATTGTAGACACTTACGTTGATCGAGGTCGGGCCGGGCCGCGCCAATGCACCGGTCACCGGGCCATTCAAAAACTGAATACGGTTGAAATCGGTGGTATCGACACCACCGTTCACGCCGAACAGAAACCTGTTTTCCACGGGGCCCAGCGACAGCGGCATTGTTACGTTGCTGTCGATGAAATTGTAGCTACGCTCGTTGAACTGCTCGCGCGCACGGCGCTGCACTACCCATTCCGCCGGCAGTATGGGCGCCTTGGTCGTTGCGGGTAACAGGAATACCGAGTTCTGGTCGTAGCCGACGGCACTGTCATTGGCGGTAATCGAGCGCACGGCGGTATGCCAGTTGATGTCGGACGTGATGGCGTGATCGAGGGTGAACGTCTCTGAGCGGCCGAACTCAGGGAGTATGTCATTCGGGCTCTGATAGACCGTGGTGGGTGAGGCGATCAGGTGCACGTCCTTGTTGGGCGCCACCAGGAAATTGTCGTAGCCCGCCTCGCGGTGCCGCACTTCCACGGCCACAGTGGCCGTGGTGTCCTTCGACACGACCCAGGTGAGACTGGGTGCGATGTAGTAGCTATGCTCGTAGACGCCTTCGCGGAATGATTTCTTGTGCACATTCTCCAGTATCAGGCGATACAGGACGGACTGCCCCGAGTTGAACGCTCCCGTGAAATCCAGGTCGGCGACGGTTCCCAGATCGTGTCCAATGGAGATACCGTCGCCGTCGTAGGCCGACTCCGTCACGGTCACCACGCCGGCCGCCGTCGCGCTGGGCTTCTTCGTGATCATGTTGACGAAACCACCGGGCTGATCCTGTCCATAGAGGACGGAAGCGGGCCCCCTCACGACATCGATGCTCTCGGTGTTAATCGTCGGCGGCGAGCCGTAGCGGGTGGCAAGGCCGGGGAGACCGTCCACCAGGATGGCGTTCTTGTCGGTCTGCGCCGTCTTGAAGCCCCGGATTGACAGGTCGTAGCCGGTTGCACCACCGCGTTGCAAGCCCGTCATGTAGTTGTAGAGGTCCGTGACGTTGGTGGTCTCGATCGCCCTCATGAACGAGGCGCTGTAATTGTCGACCGAGGCAGGCGTGTCGAGTATGCCCACGTCCTGCTTCAGGGCGCTCTTGGCACTTTCCGACACGAATTTTGCAGTAATGACCAGCTCTTCCATCAGCGGCGCCGACTCCGCGGGTTTCACGTTCGCCGTCTGTTGTGGCGGCGGCGTCGCATCGTCGGCCAGCGCCACCGAGGTCATGACCGACATCGAGCCCGCCAGCAGAACGGAGGTCGTCGCGTACTTTTTTAACATGCTCCCTGTCCCTCAAACTTGGTTAACGTGCAACTTCGCTTGCGCGCGCTTTCTGCGCTTGGCAACGCTATGCGTTGTTTGGCAACAACCTGCACGGGACTGTAGGGGAGGAATCTGAATGCAGTCTGAAATCCGGGGTCGTCGTCTTGCCCCAGGTTGTGACGCAGGTCGTGTTGCCAACATACGTGTGCTTGCGGATGTCGCGAGTTAGGGACAATTTGTCCCTCGTAAGACATCGCCGATGCGACCTTGGTCCCTGAAACGTAATCGTTCATTACTGTTGTATGCTGTAAGCACGTCCGGAAATGTCGACACACAAGGAGAGTCGTCGAATGAGTCCGAGAGCTCTGACCGCCGCCTTTGTCGGCGTGTGTTTTGTTTTGTCCGCCTGCGCCCCCATTACCACAAAACCCGCTGCAGTGCTGACTCGCGCGGACGTGTTGTGGCTAAACCGCGTAACCTACGGCATCAACGCCGTCACAGTCGCCGAATATCGCAGGGTCGGGCGCGCGGCATTTCTCCGCGAGCAGCTCGCGCCGCGTGATACGGCGCTACCACTGCAGATCGCGCAGCAGATAGACGCTCTGCCCGTCTCCAACGCGCAGCTGCCGCAGGTGATGTCGACGGTCGACGCCGAAAAGGCGCACAACAAAGCCATCAGCGACCCGATACAGCTCGAGCAGGGGCGCCGGCATCTGCGCGAGCGGGGCGAGCAGTTCACGAGGCAGGCAATCCAGCGCAACCTGCTACGGGCCGTGTACTCACCCGCCCAGTTACAGGAGCAACTCGTCTGGTTCTGGCTCGACCATTTCAGCGTCTACAGCCACACACACGATACGAAATGGATGCTCGGTGACTACGAGGAAAACGCGATCCGGCCCCATGCATTGGGGCACTTCCGCGATCTGGTCCTGGCGACCCTGGAGCATCCAGCGATGCTGCAGTACCTTGATAATGAACAGAATGCCGTCGGCCAGCTCAACGAGAACTACGCGCGTGAGCTCATGGAGCTGCATACACTCGGTGTAGATGCGGGCTATTCGCAACATGACGTCCAGGAACTCGCCCGGATCCTGACGGGCGTTGCCATCAATACCAGCGCCAGCGTCCCGGAGCTCAAACCTGAATTGCGGCCCCTGTATCGGCGCGAAGGCATATTCGAATTCAACCCAGCCCGGCACGACTTCGGCACCAAGACCTTGCTCGGACAGCCGATCACGGGCAGCGGCCTCGGCGAGGTGGAGCAGGCAGTGACGCTGCTGGTGCGCCAGCCCGCGTGCGCACAGTTCATCTCGCGCAAGCTTGCGATGTACTTCGTCGCGGACGACCCGCCACCGCAACTCATCGAGCGCATGGCGCGCACGTTTCGAAAAACGGACGGTGACATCGCAGCAGTGCTCAGCGTCATGTTCGCATCGCGCGAGTTCACTGCCTCCCTGGGGCAGAAGTTCAAAGACCCGATGCACTACATCGTGTCCGCGATACGCCTGGCCTACGACGGCAAGCCGATCACCAACGCCGAGCCCCTGGTCCGCTGGCTCGGCGAGCTCGGCGAACAGCTGTACGGGAGACCGACTCCTGACGGTTATCTTCTGACACAAGACGGCTGGGCCAGCTCCGGGCAGATGGCGCGGCGGCTCGAGGTCGCACACTCCCTCGCCGCGGACAACGGCGGATTCCCACACCTCGTGAGTGGGGTTTACTTCGATGATGTAGAGCCCTACCTGTCGGCGCGAACGGCCGCCACGCTCGAGCGGTCCGGCTCACAACAGGAATGGAACGCTCTGCTGCTGGCCTCGCCCGAATTCAACTATCGCTGAGAAGTGCGCCCAAATGAATCGTCGTGACATCCTGAGGACGAGTTGCACCATATTATCAGCTGGCATCGGTACGAGACTGTTGGCGGCACCCGCCTCTAGTCCCCGTTTCTTGCTCGTATTCCTGCGTGGCGGATACGACTGCGCCAACCTGCTGATCCCCTACTCGAGCTCCTTCTACTACGAAGCACGTCCCCGCATCGCGATCCCACGAGCGGGCGCGGGGGCCTCAACCACAAGCGCGTTGGCGCTTGACGCAGATTGGGCGCTCGCTCCTGCGGTGCGCGAGTCCATCGGGCCGCTTTACTCGGCGAGGCAAGTCGCCTTCATTCCCTTTGCCGGAACGGACGACCTGTCGCGCAGCCACTTCCATACTCAGGACACCATCGAGCTCGGCGCACAGGGAGCCTCGGCACAGCGTGACTACCGCTCGGGGTTCCTGGCTCGCCTGTCGGCGGTGTTGACAGACTGCGCTCCGATCTCCTTTACCGATGGATTGCCGCTTACCTTCAAAGGAGGGGTCGGTATTCCCAACCTGGAGCTCGAAGGATCCGCCAAGCCCGCTCTTGACGAACGGCAAGCGAGTCTGCTCAACGCGATGTATGCCGGCAGTCCTCTCGGGGGTGCGGTTGCCGACGGCCTGCAGCTACGGCGAGAGGTCGCACGATCCACGGAGAACGAGATGCGCGCGGCCAATCGAGGCGCGGGCGAGCCGGCGGGCCTCGAGGTCAAGGCCACACGGATGGCCCAACTCATGCGCGACAGGTACAGGCTCGGCTTTGTCGATGTGGGCGGATGGGACACTCACGTCAACGAGGGCGGCGCACAGGGCAATCTCGCCAACTCCCTCCACAATCTAGGCGAGGGTTTGCAAGCCTTCGCCGCGGCCATGGGTCCGGACTGGAAGGATACGGTGGTTGTCGTGGTGTCGGAGTTCGGCCGGACCTTCCGCGAGAACGGCAACGGCGGTACCGACCATGGCCATGGCTCGGCTTACTGGGTAATGGGGGGCAGCATCAGCGGCGGACGTGTTGCTGGGGAGCAGGCACGGGTTGCGCACGATACGTTGTTTCAGGATCGCGACTTTCCTGTTTTGAACGACCATCGGGCCGTGCTGGGAGGACTGTTTCGGCGCATGTGGGGAATGTCGAACGCGCAGATCCAGACGGTGTTTCCGAACGCCGTACCGAGGGATTTGCAGTTGATTTGAGCGAGACCCCGTGGCGCTTGACAAGCCGCTCCGGGCGTAGGACTGTCCCGGGGGTATCCTAGGGTTTGCCGCGCACGCGAAGGCAGCCCACGAACGAGGTACGACATGACATCCACAGTTAAAGGCAAAGCCATTGCCATCACGGGCGCATTCGGCGCACTGGGTGCGGCCACCGCGCTCGTTGCGGCCGAACAGGGCGCCCGACTCGCCCTCATTGA
>JAQGOE010000116.1 GCA_028293725.1 Gammaproteobacteria bacterium
GTTCACAACATGCTCGCCTATCTCGAGAAGTTCGGCGGCGCCCGGGCTTACCTGGAGGAAATCGGCTTATCTCAGGAACACATCGCGCGACTGCGAGCGCGACTGCGGGATTAGTCGGCGCCGTCCCCGCGTACGCGGCCCGGACTAGGCGGCCCGCTCCATTCACACAACGTTCAGCGCCTCTGCGCGACACTCCATTGCGCACCGGTTTGATTGCGCTCCCGACGGCGCCATCTTGTACGAGCGGATTTGAGTTGCGTCACTCCGGTGCGCCCCTTCCCGGACCAACCCCCCAAAAAAACCCTCGCCGGAACACTGCGCAACAACGGTGCTTCGCGATGTACGAAAAGGCAGTGTCGGTAGAGCCTAACGCTGTCGGTGAAACCTAACAGCAGACGGCGGACCAGGAGACATATTGCATCCCTCCTGCGCACAAAAGCGCGGCAGGACTACTCCTGCCGCGCGGGCCCCTTACTTCGGAGCGAACTCGACCTTCGTCGTCCAGTGCGGATAGGCCACATGGGTGGTGTCGATCACCAGATTCCCATGTGCGTTCGGCGCACTGGATGCCAGCTCGACGTCCGTAGCAACACCACAAGGCGCATCCACCGGTAGCGGGCTGCTCACCGTGATGGCCTTCGCGGCATTGACGTCTGCGGGATCCTGACTAGACGGCTCGATGTGGGCGCCGGTGATTTGAGCAGCCTGGGTGGCGAAGCGGTATTTCACACTCCCCGTCCAGCCGCCCTTCGGAGGCTTACCGGCGGTGGTGTCGATGGTCGCCGTTTTGGTCGGCGCCGGCTCCACCAGCTTGATCTCGCGCGCCTGCTCCGGCACGACCTTCTCTTTGGTGGTCAGACCCTGGAGCTTCCAGATCGCAAAGATCTGCAGCGGAAAACTCGGCTGGCAGCGGATGGCGTACATGCCGTGCCATGCGGTGCCCGCCCGGTTGGCGGTCAGCACGATGCGCTGCTTGCCGCTCAAACCGCGTAGAAAGACCGAACCGGGCGTCACCAGGGCGTCGGGCGCCACGGTAGCCTTGATCTCGTACATTCCCACGTCGTGATTGGCCGGAAACTGATCCGGCGTTGCGTCGTGCACCTGCACATCACAGGCGCTGAGGACCGTTGCCACGGCCCCTCCAAAAAAGAAACACGTGAACCGAGTCACTTTCGACATGCCGCCCCCTTATTGATCCCCCACCAATACAGCTTGTCCGCGGACGAGTCTGACAAGTCGTCCGGCTCAAAACAAGAGCGCGGCAGCGAGAAAACATTAACCGCGGCGGGTGAGGGGCAAAGGAATGCGGCAAGTCAGGCCGGACGTCCCGCCATGGCGGACCGCCCAGGCCTGACCGAAGAGAAACCGGTCGGTTTCCTACTTCTTCTTCGCGCCGGCGCGCTTGGCCGCCCGGAAGGAAATCCCGGCCCGCATCGCCTTCTGTTGAACCGCGGCCGCGGTGCGCCCGAGCTGCTTGGCCACCTGGCCCGTCGGGGTTCCCGCCTTCGCGAGTGACTTGAGGGTTTTCAGCTCGCTGGAGCTCCAGCCGGCTCCATCATTTGAGGGACGCTTCGCCATTACACATTACTCCGCAAAACACCCAACTAGAGGGTGTGCCGGATGATACACAAGTCAGGGACGCTGCGCGCGCCTAACATGGTGTATTGACATGTTGGAAACCGCGCGAAACACCCTGTCAGCGGTCAGGTGTTGCCCTGGCGGAGCGCGGCAACTCAGTCTGTAGTGACGCAACTGCGCCAATTTCGTGACGCAGTCCACGTGTTATAGCCACCGCTCACGCTACAGCCGGCACCTGCGTCTGCGCGGCCCGGCCCGGCCCAACTTACAACTTTGTAACTTTTGCAACAGCCCGGGCGGCCGCAGCCCGGCTGGGCGCCCCCGCCTGCGCGGCCCGGGCTAGGCGCCCCCATCTAAACACTTCTTAACAATTACCGTGCTATGCACAAACCGACACCAACCCCGTGTCGGAGACCGAGGTCGTAACATGAAACGGAATTCATACGGAGCAGGTGCAGCGCGCACCGCCCCACGGTTGGAGGTTCCAACCTGAAGTTATCTCAATACGAAGGAGCGGGTCGATCGGCCACAAACGTTTGTATTACGTTCGCGCGCTCTTCACGGCGGGCACCGCCCGGCACAAGAGTTCGCCGACGCCGGCGAACTTCACACGGGCGGTCTGCCCGATGCGGATGTCGTGTATGCCGGTGACGGCCCCGGTGGAAATGACATAACCCGATTTCATGGGCAGGCCGCGGCGGGCGCAGCGTCCCAGCGCGAAGGCGACGGCGGCGAGCGGACCGCCTGGCAACGACGTCGCGCCGCCCCGGCCGACGCAATTGCCATCGATAAACGTCTCACAGGTCAGGGAGTCGAACGTGCGATTGCGCCAGTTGGGAATCGCGGGCCCGAGCAACAGCCCGGCGTTGTTGCCGAAGTCGGAAACGACGACGGTCGGCCCGAGCTCGTTGATGGCCGCCAGCGGGCTGCCCGCGGCCTCGATACCGACGTGCAGGCCGGACACCAGCCGCGCGGCTTCCTCGATCGTCCAGTGGATTTTGTCGGGTTCGGCGTCCGCGGCGAGGCGGAACACGAATTCGGCCTCGACAGCGGCGAAGCCCCCTTGGAACACGGGAAATTCGACCTGCGCATCCGGCGGCGCGAGGCGAATCCCGCGCCGGAAGATGGGACCCACCAGCCGGTCCTCGCCCACCCGCTCGAGCCACGGCGCTCCGATACGCCCGACCTTCCAGCCGGCTACATTGTCCGGCCAGAGCGCGATCGCCCGATCTTGATAGGCGTAAGCCGTATTGAGTGTTGTCGGAACGGTGCCCGGGAAATCGAACAGCGCTTCCGCGCCGAGTCGCGCCCGGACGAAGTCTTCGGCGACCGCCTCACTATCCATCCGACCACGATAAAGGAGAACGGCGCGCGCGCAATCCGACCATAGGCGCGTTCAGTCGGC
>JAQGOE010000169.1 GCA_028293725.1 Gammaproteobacteria bacterium
GGCGCGTCATCGCGCCTGGTCTGCTTGTAGTGCAGGATGACGAAATCGCGAACGGTCTCGATTTCCGTCGCCATCAGCCTGTTATATTCATCGATCTCAGCCTGGTTGAAGCCGGCGGCCGGGAACAGTGACATGAGCGTGACGACGCCGCGCTGAATGAGGTGGATACTAGTTGATTCCAACGGTTCGATGAAGCAGGACGCCAACCCCAGGGCGACGACATTCTTGTTCCACGACAACCGGCGCCGGCCGGTGGTGAATTGCAGGCGCCGGGGCGCGCTCAAAGCCGGGGACTCCAGATTGTCCAGGAGCTCGGCCTCGGCGCGGTCGTCATCCAGGAATGGGCTGCAGTAGACATGGCCGTTGCCAACGCGATGCTGCAGCGGAATGCGCCAGCGCCAGCCCGCCGTGCCCGCGGTCGCGCGCGTATAGGGCGGCGGTGGACCTTTTACGGCGCTTGGCACGGCGATCGCCCTATCCATCGGCAGCCAATGTGACCAGTTGATGTAACCGGTCTCGAGCGCGTCCTCGATCAACAGTCCTCGGAAGCCGGAGCAATCGATATATAAGTCCGCCTCGAGCGTGCGGCCGTCGGCGAGCTGCACGGAGTCGACAAAGCCGTTCTCGCTGTTCAGTCGGACGTTGGTAATGCGTCCTTCCATGTGGCGCACACCCGAGCCGACCGCGAGTTCGCGCAAGACCGCCGCGTAGAGCGTCGCGTCAAAGTGGAGGGCATAAGACATCCTGGAAAGCACGTTGCGCGGATCATCAGACGGGCGGGCAAACTTCCCGGCGTAGGCGGCCACGGTCGTAAGCGAATAGTCGGCCAACTCGCCCTCCTTCGTCCTCAGCCAATGCTGATGAAACTGCACGCCGCCCAAGTCTGAGCCGCTCACCCCAAAGGGATGAAAGTAGCGCTCGCCCAAAGCCCCCCAATTGAGAAATTCGATGCCCAGTTTGTAGGTGGCCTGGGTCCTGCGGACCAGGTCGTCTTCGTCGAGCCCCAGCAACGCGTTGAGTTGCAAGATGGGCGGGATGGTCGCCTCGCCAACGCCGACAGTGCCGATCTCCGGCGACTCTATAACGGTGACGGACACCCGTTCGGCGGGAAGACTCTGCGATAGGACGGCCGCGGCCATCCAGCCGGCTGTGCCGCCACCCACAATGATGATACGTTTGACCGGCTTATCCAGCCCTCCCGGTCCCCAGCTCATGTGTGTCGCTCCGAGGCGCTTTTCGCAACCCAGCACTGCATTAGAGGCTCCATGCGCGGACCCAGGCCAAACCCGGCGCACGCGGATCGGTCAGTTGCGCCAACGTACACGCAGCGATACGCGCCGATCGTCGATCTGATAGTTACGCAGGTAGCGCGGCTCACCCTGATAGCTGTAAGTGACAGCGTCAGTCAGGTTCTGCCCGTCGAGCGTCAGCGCAACGTGGTGGTCGAAGTCATAGCTGACCGAGGCGTCGATAACCCCGTACGCCTTGAAGTAGATGGGCAGGGTTGCCGCACCCGTTTCACTGACGGAGTCGAGATACTTGTCACGCCAATTGTATGCGAGACGGGCGTTCCAGCCGTGGTAGTCATAAAGCGCCATGAGGTTGTAGCTGTTGCGCGAGAGGTTGATCAGCGGCACCGCGAGCTGGGTTTGCGACCCGATCGTTCCTACTGCCGCCGTGCCGGCGTTGCTGTCGGCGCGCGTAAAGTTCGCGGCCGTGCCGAGACCCGCCAGCGGGCCAGGCAGGAAATCGAAGAATTTCTGCGCGCCGATCTCGAAGCCGCGGACGTAGCCGCTGGTCACGTTCGTGAACGCGTTGACGTTGAATAGCACCTCCCCGACGTTGGGGATGTTCCGGGTTGTGGCGAACGTCCGCGAGTCGATGATGTCTTTCAGCTTTTTGTCGAACAGAGTGATGTAGGCGAGGCCGTCGTGCGCGAAATACCACTCCAGAGCGCCGTCGAACGAGGTCACGCGTTCCGGCTTCAGGTCCGGATTGCCCGCGACGGTGCCTGTACCCTGGTAGGGGTTGGTCACCGCGTTGTACGGTTGGCTCGGATTCACGGGCGTCGGCGTCGCTTCCGAGCCGTTATAGCTCGGCGACAGCGTGTAGCTCGGATTGAGCTGGGTGAAGGTAGGACGGAAGATGTTCTGAGAAAAAGCGAAGCGCGCCTGGAGAGTCCGCGTGATGTGCAACCGCAAGTTCAGGCTCGGCAGCACTCTTTGGTATTTGCGCCCGCCGTCATAGGGGACCGTGGCCGATGTACTGGTCGGGTTTGTGCCCCCGGCGGTGCGATAGCTGAGCACCTCGAAGCCGTGCCCGGTCTCCTCGGTGCGTACGTATCGCGCGCCGACATTGCCGTCCCAATCCCTATTCATGAGCTTCGAGCCGAAGCTCGCACGCACATAGAGGGCGGAATCCGTTTCATCAACCGTGCTGGTCGTGGACTGCGCTGGATTGTTGAGATCGCCGAAGCCGATGACCTGGCCGCTGATGGCCTTGACATCGGCAAAGGCAGTTGCCGGATTCAGCGCATCACTGAGATTCCATTGCAGCACCGGGCCGAAAACCGAATTTGCCGCGGCACCGCGCAGCAGCGTGGCTTGGCCGGGATTGTACTCGACGAATTGTGGGAAGTCAGAAACCTTGTAACAATTAGCGGCGGTGGACCAATTGGCACACGAGCCGATCGAGGTCCAATTGTTGACATTCGTATCGCGGTTGATGGCCGATTTTTTCGAAAGGCGAGCGCCGCTGCTCACGCCTTTCAGGAAACTGCCGTCGTCAAATTCCCAGAGCAGATCGGCGCGCAGGGCGTCGGCTTTGGCGTCGTTGCGAGTCCGGTCGGGCTGAATGGCGGAGAAGCCGTAATTGGCCGGATTGCTGAAGAAGTCCGGATTACTCGAGCTCTGAGTCGGAAACTGGCCGCGGTTGTCGAACAGATAGTTGTAGTCCGCGTTGAATTCTCCCGGCACGCCGGTGCGCGCGGTGTACGGCGCGATATAAAGGTTCACGGTATCCTGGTGGACCCATGCGTTGATGTGCTGGTAGTCCACCACCACGTGCGCTTTGTCCGTGAGCCTCCAATTGAGACCCGTGGTGTAATCGATTGTCTGGGTGTCGCGCTGCCCGCCAAAGGTTATTGAAGTCGCGGACGGGTCGTACAGGGCGCCCGAAGTTGCAACGCCGTTGTCAACCGTGAAGGTGCCGGTGGGCGCCGCGCTGTTGTCCGTTGCGAAAAAGGATACGCCCGTATCCTGGAAGTGATACGTCGCGGCCAACACCTGGGCATAGGCTTCGAGGCGATCGTTTGGCCGCCATTGCAAAACGGCCGTATAACTGCGGCGCTTCCGATCGCCGGCAGAGACTTGGAAGCCGCCGCCTTGCGGCACCTGGATATTCTGCGTCTCATATCCTGGCACCAACGTGTTTTGCACGGGCGCGCCGTTCGGATCCGGGCTTGGGCCGTGCCACAGATAGGGTTCGACCTGATCCTTGTCCTCGCGGAACGCCGATGTTTGCTCCGACGCGTTCAGGAGCAGTCCGATTTCACCCAAATCAGTATTCCAACGGTCGCTGTAAAGCCCGGAAAGGTCTCTGCCATACTTTTTGGCCAAATCGTACCGGGTGACGGAGCCCGTCGCCGATAACAAACGCCCACTCGCGTCAAACGGCATGCGCGTGCGCAGGTCGATGGTGCCGCCGAGCGCGCCCTCGATCATTTCCGCCGCGGGGTTCTTGTAGACGTCCACGCGCGAAAGCAGGTCGGGCGCGATTTCTTCAAAGGACAGCCCGACGCCGCCGTTGGCGGTGAAGATGTCATGGCCATTGAGCTCGGTGCGGACGTCGCTCAGGCCGCGGATGGCGACGGTACTACCTTCGCCAAGGTTGCGCTGAATCTGGATACCTGAGATCCGCTGCAACGATTCGGCGATGTCACTGTCGGGAAACCTCCCGATGTCTTCGGCGGTGACCGAGTCGACGAGTTGATCGGCGTTCTGCTTGATCGCCTCCGCGGTCTCCAGGCTGCGCCGGATTCCCGTAACAACCACTTCCTGTAATGCGTCGGCTTTGGATCGGTCGCCCTGGCCGGTGGTGTCGCCCTGACCAGTCGCCTGAGCTGAGGCCGTTCCGACCGCCCACACGGTCGCCAACGCAGACACTGACGCATGGGTCAGCGAGCGATACAACAACTTCATGATTCCCCCCTCTTCCTGATTTCGGCCCGTCCTAACCGACGTCCTCGGCGCTGTAATATCATAGGTAAAAATAAATTTCACCTGTGTAAATAGAGCGTCAATCGTGGGCGGCTTCAACCGCGACGATCTGGGTTCAAAATGCATCGGAAAGGGGTATGCGCCAGCGCTCTACACTGCGAGTGCACGGGTGGCACGCTCCCCCCTTTCGTGCGCGGGGTCTTGGTTGGGGCGTGCCCGCGAGGCCGTAAAGCGCGGGGGTCAGCTGGGAACGACGACGGGTGATCTCGGGGATCGAAGGGTGCGGGTTGCCTTCGTTGGAGTCGTCAGTCCTGAACGTTGACGGATTCCCGCTTGACGCCCAATTCAGTGGAGATGCGCTTTGCGGTCTGGTCCAGCAGCGCCTGGGTTTTGTCGAGCGACAGGGTCTGCGACCCATCAATGAAGCGCAGGAAGGGTACGGTCAGCGCCGCCAAGACGTCGCCGTGCATGTCAAAAATCGGGTAGCTGACGTCGGTGACGCCGAGGGTGCGCGCGCTCTCCATGCGCTCGTACCCTCTTTCGCGAACTGCGTTCAGGATGGCGGCGAACGACTTGTCTGATGCGGCTGCAGGGGTGTTCGACGACGCGCGGAAGCCGAGGCCGAATGCAAGCAAGACATGCCCGGAGCAGGATGACTTCAGGTCGATTTCCGATCCGATTCTGACGTGCAGCCCGGTCGGACCCGGGTTTTGCTGCCGCGTGATGATCAGGCCCTGGTCGCCATTGCGGATGACCAGATGGCAGGACTGGTCGCTGGCGGCGCAAAACTCGCGCATGTACGGTCTGGCGACGGCGGACAATTCCTCCGCCGACGTCGCCCCGAACGCGAGGTGCAGCACGTGGGGCGTGACGCTGTACTTATCGCCGTCGGATTTTCGCAGCCAGCCCCGGCGCTCCATCACGACAATGATGCGGAAGATCTCGCTGACGGACCGTCCAAGTCCAGCGGCGATCTCGGAGATCGTCAGCCCTTTCTTCTCTTTGGCCAGCAGCTCCAGCACATTCAAGCCCTTCTCCAGGGCGGGAGCCGAGTAGGTTGTTCCACGCTGTATCGGGCCTGGGGGTTTTGCGCTCTTCACCGGTATTTCCTACTAAACGCTGCATCACGTTGGCAAGGCTCTGGGCCGCCGTCCCTCCCCATGCCACACGGCCTTTCGGGGCACGGGCACTCGCGGCCCGCCGAGATTGCCGGCGCAGTCCGCGCCGCTGCGGTCTTTGTCTGGCAGGCATCAACCGCGGGTGGCGGCCGGCTCGCAAGCCCGGGCGGGAGGCTCGCACACGAAGGGAGTCCACTGCAATTTCCTGAAACTTGATTTCATATAGGCTATTTGCGAGGGCGCACGTCATCGGACGATTATCTTTGATTATCTTAGCTCACCGCTTGGGTTGCCCTGCCTTTGGGCCACGA
>JAQGOE010000187.1 GCA_028293725.1 Gammaproteobacteria bacterium
CCATGAAAACTGAACCCACAGTCCGCCCCAGCGACAGCCTTCGCCACGTTAAGTATGAGATCCGCGGCCGGCTTGCGCATCGCGCCCATGAGCTCGAGAGGGCCGGGTACGAGATCGTCTCTCTGAACATCGGTAACCCGAAGGCCTTCGGTTTCCGCACTCCGGAAACCATGCGCCTCGCGATGATCGAGAACCTCGCGGAGGCGGAGGGCTACTGCCATCAGAAGGGCATTTTCCCAGCGCGCGAAGCCGTGGTGATGCAGCAGCAGGATCGCGGTATCACCGGTATCACTGCAGACGAAGTCTTCATGGGTAATGGCGTGAGCGAGCTCATCGATCTCGTCCTGCGCGCGCTCCTCAATGACGGCGACGAAGTGTTGATCCCGAGCCCGGACTATCCGCTCTGGACCGCTGCCGTGACCCTGAATGGTGGTAAGGCCGTCCATTATCCCTGCCGCCCCGAGAATGGTTTTGTCCCGGATCCGGAAGAGGTTGCCCGCCTCGTTACGCCGCGCACACGTGCGATCGTGGTGATCAACCCCAACAATCCGACGGGTGCCGTCTACCCGAGGCCTGTGCTGGAGGCGCTCGCGCGACTCGCAGAACGTTCTGGCCTCGTCGTGTTCAGCGACGAAATCTATGACCAGATGACGTACGACGGCGCCGAGTTCGTCCCTATGGCGACTCTCGTGCGGGATACGCTGTGCGCGACGCTGTCGGGCCTGTCGAAGGTTTATCGCGCCTGCGGCTATCGCGTCGGTTGGGCCGTCTTCTCCGGCCGCACACGCGCTGCCACTGACTATCTGAAAGCTCTCGAGCTGCTCAGCTCGCTACGTCTGTGCAGTAACGTGCTCGCGCAATGGGCCGTACAGACTGCGCTCGGTGGCTATCAAAGCTTGCGCCAGCTCATCACTCCCGGTGGGCGGTTATACGAGTCACGTCGTGCCGTGACAGATGCCGTCGAAAGCAGCCGCTTTTTGAAGCTGCAGCCCCCGAAGGGAGCGATGTACGCCTTCATCGGAGTGGATACGAGCGAGCTGCCGGAATTCGATGACCAACAGTTCGCGCTCGATCTGCTGGAGCAGAAGCACGTACTCGTAGCGCCGGGTGTAAGCTTCAACGTTGCCTACCGGAATCACTTCCGGGTCACCACGCTGCCGGACTCGTCGACTATCCGCGATGTTTTTGGCCGCATTGATGAGTTGCTCACCGCCTACGCCAACGCTCCTCGGAACGGCGGCAACAATGTGGTCGAGGCCGGCACCCGCTTCAAGTAGAACATTCACTAGGTTCTCTAATAGTTTGTTTTGATTAGGCTTCCTACCGAGCTCAACGAGGTTGTAAAGCAGGGCGGCACCGTCGTCGTCCCCTCGCGTCAGCGGGCCCATGCGGCAAGGCTCGCCCACGCGGCGGCTGAGCTCGCGGAGGGACGGGGCGTATGGGCGACGCCCGACATCCTCCCCGTCGAAGCGTGGCTCACGCGTGAAATCGAGCGTTACGCCGCGACGGCGGGCACTGACGTGCCGCGACTTCTCTCTCCTGCTGAAGAATGGTTCCTGTGGCGTCAGTGCGCGGCGGAAGCGACGGGCGAACTCGAGCTCGTGAATCGAGGTGCGTTGGCGGAGGCGTTGCGCAGGGCGAGCGCGATTGCCGCCGACTACGGAATCAATGTGCGCGGCGTGGTCGGACCGAGGCCGAATGATGTGCGGTCGACGAGGTCGCTCGCATCTGAATCTGAGTCCGAATCCGCGTCTGAGTCCGAGCCTGAGGCGAGGTCGGAAACCACCGCCGGGTCCGCAGCTAGGAGCCTGTCTGACTCGATCCTCGAAGACGCGCCGGGTACCGAGGCCGCACTCCTGGCTGAGGTGCAGCGCGCCGTTGATGAGCGGTGCCAATCGCTCGGCGCCGCGACTGTGGCGTCGCTCACAGGGCGACTGCGAAGCAGGATCGACTCCAGTCTCCGCCCCGGCGGAGAACCGCGGGTCGTCGGCAGCGGATTTCTAACAATTCCACCACGGCTGCGGTCGCTCGTCAGTCCTTCGCGTGAGATGGGCGCCGTGGCTGCTGTCGCGCCCAACGCGATAATGGCGACTGACGAGTTGGACGAACTCGAACGTATCGCGCAGTGGTGCAAGCGGCATATCGAGAGAAGTCGCGACGCTCGCATTCTGATCATGCTGCCGGGCGCACCAGGTACACGCGAGCGACTCGCGACTCTGATTCGGCAAGCCGTGCGGCCCAGTGAGTGGTTTGGGGCAGAGGGGAGTGCGGCCGACAGTCTTGTAGTGATCGAAGGCGGCGTGCCGCTGGCCCGCGTCCCAGCGGTTGCGCATGCGCTTGCGACGCTGTCCTGGCTGGGCGGCAACGCCGGCGACTTTGAGGCGGTGAGTGGATGGCTGCGGTCACCTTATTGGCAGACGCCGGGGCCGCTTCCACGTGCGCGGGTGGACTTATGGCTTCGCGAGCGCGAGCGGATGCACTTTGATCTCCACGAACTCGTTGGGGCGCTGAGCGGCGCGCCATCGACATTGACTGCTACGGCTCGCGACATCTCAGCGCAAATCAACAAGGCAGCAGTAGCACTGGGCCAGGGCTCGGCTTCGCCGCGTGATTGGTCTGAGCGGTTTCGGGCGGCGCTCGAGGTGTTCGACTGGCCGGGTGAGCGCGCGCGCGGCAGCGGCGAACAGCAAACCGTGGTTCGCTTCTATGAGCTGCTGGACGAGTTTGGCCAACTTGCCTCAGCGGCCCGCTCGATCTCGCGAGATAACGCGATTCAATGGTTTACCGAGTTGGCCACACGCACGGCGTTTAGACCAGCGGACGACGACGCGGTGATCACCATATCGTCGACGTTGGCAGATCCCGTGGTGCGATATGACGCGATCTGGGTAGCAGGCCTACACGCAGAAGCTTTCCCGCAGCCGGTACAGCCCGATCCGTTCATACCGCTCGGCGCACAACTTGCCGCTGGCGTCCCCGCCGCGAGCGCCGGCGGGCGGTTGGCCGAGGCGCGCGCATTGATTTCGGCGTGGCGCGCGGGTGCTGACGACTTGGTACTGAGCGCTCCCGCGCGCTCGGATGACCTCGAGTTGCTGCCGAGTCCGCTGTTGGCGGAGTGGTTTACCGACGCGAACGCCCCTGAGCGGCATGCCGGCAGCCCGCCTAGCGCGACTGACTCGGACTCCTCCGCGGCAGGCGACTGGAAGCGGCGTGGCGCGAGCCCATCCGACGCAGGCCCACCCGGCGCGAGCCGACCTAGCGCGAGTCCACCTCGCACCGGGCCGCGTGGCGCCAGCTCACATGGCGCGCCTGCACCGGCCACCACCGCGCTGGCCGCCTCCATCTGGCTGCCCGTTCGTATCCATCGCGAGGGCATGCTCGAAACGTTTGAGGACACCGTCGGTCCCGCGTGGGCGATTGAAAAGCCATTACCTTCCGGCACGCGGAGCCTCGAGCTGCAGAATCAGTGTCCGTTTCGCGCGTATGCGGAATTGCGTCTCGGCAGTACGCCTCTCGATGCACCCGAGCCGGGTATTGCTGCTGACCTGCGAGGGCAACTGCTGCACGCGGCGTTACAGAAGCTGTGGGGAATATTGCGCGACTCCCAGGGACTGGCGTCGCTCTCTGAGTCGGCGCTTGATGCCGCTATACAACGTAGCGTCGAGGAAGCTGCCGACGAAACGGTACGGCGCTCGTCGTCGAACAAGCGCCGTGTTACTGCGTTGAACGACATGCAGGGCGACTTATTCGGCGACCCTGAGCGATCACCCGCGTTGTCGCGGGAATGTCGGCGCGCCACGCGCCTAATTCGCGCGCTCTGCGCCGTTGAGCGCGAACGCGCTCCATTCCGCGTCGAGAGCACGGAGCTGGATTCGACACTGACCCTGATGGGCGCTCAGTTGCGCATTCGTATAGACCGGGTGGATGCGCTCGAAAGTGGCGGGCGCGCGATCCTCGATTATAAGAGCGGCCGGCGTACGGCTGCAGATTGGTATGGCGAGCGTCCGTCCCATCCGCAGCTGTTGGCATACCTCGCCGCGCTCGGCGAGGACGTGGTTGCAATGGCGACAGTGAATGTCACGGCGAGAGAGGTGCGGTTTGACGGCATTGCTAACTCGGCGGAGTTGCTGCCGAAGGTGAGGGGAGTCGAAGGCGCCTTCGGTACAGATCCCCTCGATGCGTGGCCGATTCGCCGGCAAGAATGGCTATCTCGCGTCGAGCACCTCGCGGCCGACTTTCTCGCAGGGCGCGCAGTGGTAGACCCGAAGCCCGGCGCATGCGATTACTGTCATGTCGCGAGCATCTGCCGTATCTCAGATCGCGTCGCGGCCACCGATAGCGACGCGCCGGTCTCGGAGGCCACGCATGAGTAGGGCGGGCAAAATCGGCATTGCACGAGGGTCGCACGGCCACGGCGCATGGGTCAGCGCATCGCGCCGCTGCGGAAGCGGCAGCAAATGACTAGCCTCACTGATGCTACCGCGTCCGCAGCGGCCGATGAGCACGCACGCGAGTACGCGACTGACCCGCGACGCTCGATCTTGCTTCAAGCGCCGGCCGGCTCAGG
>JAQGOE010000195.1 GCA_028293725.1 Gammaproteobacteria bacterium
CAACGTCAAGGCGAGCATCGAGTCGCGCGTCGAGCGCCAGCTCATAGGCGTGCGCGCCAGTGTCTCGATGGGCGATACCCGCTCGATCCGCGTCTTCGTTCTGGGCGAAGCCCGTAGGCCGGGTACATACACCATCAGCAGCTTGGCCACGATGACTTCCGCGCTCTATGCCGCGGGCGGCATCAAGCCGATCGGCTCGATGCGTAAAATCGAGTTGAAACGTCAGGGCACGCTGGTGCGGACCCTCGATCTTTATGATCTGTTGATTCGCGGCGACACCACCGATGACAACAAACTCGAGCAGGGTGATGTTATCTTCGTGCCGTCGGTCGGCAATACGGTCAGTGCTGCCGGCGAACTGCATCGTCCGGCCATCTACGAAATCAAGAACGAGTCCTCGGTGGCCGATCTCGTGGCGCTGGCAGGCGGCCTCACGCCGCAGGCCGATCCGGTCAAAGCGATGTTGTCCCGTGTGGATGAGAACGAGCGACGCGTCGTCCTGCAGGTAACGCTCTTCGGTCCCGCCGCGAAGGCAGAGACCTTGCGCAATGGTGACGTGTTGCGCGTCACCCGGCTGAAGCCGACTTTGGATGCGGGCGTGTCGCTGCAAGGGCATGTATTTACGCCGGGAAATTATGCCTTCCATCAAGGCATGCATCTCACCGACGTCATTCACTCCGTGGACGACCTGCAGCCGAATGCGGATCTGCACTACGTCCTGATCCGGCGTGAGCTGCCGCCCGATCGGCGGATCACAGTGCTGTCGGCCGATCTCTCGGCGGCCTTGAAAGCGCCCGGCTCGGCGGCTGACATCCAATTGCTGCCCCGTGACCAGGTCATGGTGTTCGACCTGGCCTCCGGCCGCGATCGAATCATTCAACCCGTGCTGGACGAGTTGCGTCTGCAGTCGAACGTCAATCGGCCGACCGAAGTCGTTCATGTTGATGGGCGGGTCAAAGTACCCGGCGAATATCCGCTCGAGTCGGGAATGACTATCGCCGACCTGGTCCGAGCTGGCGGCGGCCTGGCCGACGCAGCGTACGGTGGCAAGGCCGAGTTGACCCGGTATCGGGTAGAGGACGGTGAGACCCGCCGTACGGATCTGATCGAGGTCGATCTGACGCAGGCGCTGCGCGGCGATCCGAAGGAAAACATCAAGCTCGAGCCGTTCGACATCCTCAGTGTAAAGGAAGTCTCCCAGTGGCACACGCAGGAAAGCGTGACCTTGTTCGGTGAGGTACGCTTCCCCGGCACTTACGACATCAAGCGTGGCGAAACACTGGTGTCGGTGCTGGCACGCGCGGGCGGGCTTACGGAATTTGCGTTCCCCGAAGGAAGCGTCTTTACTCGGGAGGAGTTGAAGATGCGCGAACAGGAGCAGATGGATTTGTTGGCCACGCGCATGCAGACGGACCTCGCGGCGTTAGCCATCTCCGGCGCGGCGGCCGGTCTACCGAACAGCGGCAATTCCATCACCGTGGGCCAGTCGCTGTTGGGACAACTGCGGTCTCAGAAGGCCGTAGGTCGGCTGGTGATCGACCTGCCGAGAATGATGCACAACCGGGTCGGTTCGCCGGCGGACGTGATCTTGCGTGATGGCGATCGATTGATCGTGCCGAGATTCCAACAGCAGGTCACCGTCATCGGCGAAGTGCAAAGTGCAACGTCGCACCTCTACGGCCCCGACCTGTCGCGGGACGACTACATCGGCTTGAGCGGTGGGACGACGCGGCGCGCGGATCGGAGCAAGATCTACGTCGTGCACGCCAACGGCAGTGTTGTAGCCGCCGAAGGCCATCGCTGGTTCCAGATGTCCGCCTCCGAGCAGAAGATAAAGCCGGGCGACACGATCGTCGTACCGCTCGATACGGAACGTCTGCCACCTCTGCCGTTCTGGACAGCAGTGACGACAATCATCTACAACGTGGCTATCGCCGTTGCGGCTGTACGATCGTTCTGAGATGGCACTCAAGGGCATAGTGTTGGCAGGAGGAGCGGGTACCCGGTTGCATCCGGTGACGCTCAGCATCAGCAAGCAACTCCTGCCGGTCTATGACAAGCCGATGATCTACTACCCGTTGTCGGCGCTTATGCTGGCGGGTATCCGCGACATCCTCCTTATCTCGACTCCGGCGGACCTGCCGCTGTTCCAGCGGTTGCTCGGCGACGGGCACCGCTGGGGTATTTCCCTGTCGTACGCGGAGCAGCCCAGGCCGGAAGGACTGGCGCAGGCTTTTATTATTGGCAGGAAATTCGTCGGCAACGAGCGTGTCGCGCTCGTGTTGGGAGACAACATTTTCTACGGGACTGGTCTGCCCGAGCAGCTCCGGGCCGCCGCCGAACATACTTCAGGCGCGAGCGTATTCGCCTACCGGGTTCGCGACCCGGAGCGCTACGGGGTCGTGCAGTTCGATGCCCAAGGCAACGCTCTCGACATCGAAGAGAAGCCCACGCAACCAAAGTCTCACCACGCCGTCACCGGGCTTTATTTTTACGATAACAAGGTGCTCGACATCGCGGCCTCGCTGAAGCCTTCGGCACGTGGCGAGCTCGAGATCACGGATGTCAACCGCATATATCTCGAACGCCGTACACTGCGTGTCGAGCTGCTGGGTCGTGGTGTTGCATGGCTCGATACCGGTACTCACGAATCGCTGTTGCAGGCAGCGATGTTCATTGAAGCGATCGAGAGCCGCCAGGGGCTGAAAGTGTGTTGTCCTGAAGAGATTGCCTTCCGCGCCGGCTATATAGACGCTGCACGTCTCGAGCAGCTCGCCTTGCCGCTCGCCAAGACGGGCTACGGCACCTACCTGCTCGAGATTGCGCGCGGACAGGTGTGAAATGGAATTTGAGCCCACCGCGATTCCTGACGTCGTTCTGATCCGCCCAAGGGTGTTCGGCGATGCACGCGGTTTTTTCTTCGAATCCTGGGAAGAGCGCAAATTCGCGGCCGCGGGGCTGCACGCGAAGTTCGTGCAGGACAATCACAGTCGCTCGACCCGCAACACTCTGCGAGGGTTGCACTACCAGATCCAACAGACACAGGGGAAGCTCGTTCGGGTCGTGACCGGAACTGTCTTCGACGTTGCCGTCGACATCCGGCGCAGCTCGCCGACGTTTGGCCAGTGGGTCGGCGCCACATTGTCAGAAGAGAACCACCACATGCTATGGGTTCCGCCAGGATTCGCGCATGGCTTCGTCGTGCTCAGCGATTCGGCGGATTTCCTTTACGCTTGCACCGATTTCTACGCTCCTGCCCATGAGCGCGCCATCCAGTGGAACGACCCCGACCTCAACGTGGCGTGGCCTCTACCGGAAGGCGTCGAACCGGTGTTGTCCGCGAAGGACGCGAGGGCAACACGCTTCCGGGATGCGGAATACTTCCCGTGAAGGCCCTTATTACGGGCGTGGGAGGTCAGGTTGGACGCAGCCTTGCTAGTACCGCACCGACCTCGGTGAATCTCCTGGCCACTTCGCACAAAGAACTTGATATCGCTGACGGCCGCGCCGTGGTCGAGTATGTTCGCGCTCACTCGCCCGACGTCATCATCAACGCCGCCGCGTATACGGCCGTGGATCGTGCCGAGTCCGAGCCCGAGCTCGCAAAAAGAATCAACAGCGATGGAGCGCGACACCTTGCCGCCGCCGCGCGTGAGACGGGCGCCCGACTCATCCATATTTCGACCGACTTCGTCTTCGACGGCGCGACCTCCACGCCTTATCGCCCCAACGCCGCGACCAATCCCCTGAGCGTCTATGGCGCCACGAAGCTGGCGGGCGAGAAGGCGGTGCTGGAAGCGCTTCCCGAGAACTCGGTTGTCGTGAGAACCGCTTGGGTCTACGCCGCCGCGGGGAGTAACTTCGTGCGCACGATGTTACGCGTCATGAACGCCAACGGCTCGGTCCGCGTGGTCGCCGACCAGGTTGGCACACCGACTGCCGCCGGCGCTCTCGCCGAGGCATTGTGGGGTGTTGTGGCGAAGTCGGAAATCAAAGGCGTCCATCACTGGACCGATGCCGGTGTGGCGAGTTGGTACGATTTCGCGGTTGCGATCGCAGAGGAGGGCGCGCAGCTGGGTCTGGTGTCCGACGGTGTGACGGTGACGCCCATCGCCACCGCCGATTACCCGACCCCCGCGCGTCGGCCTTCCTACAGTGTGTTGGACAAGACGTCCCTGACGTCCTTCGGCCTCGTACCCTTGCACTGGCGGAAACGCCTACGCGGCATTCTCGGAGAGATGAAGATTGGCTAGGTTGCTGGTCACCGGAGGCGCCGGCTTCATCGGCTCGAACTTCGTACACTACTGGCTGCGGGAGCATCCGGCCGACCGTGTCGTCGTGCTCGACGCCCTGACGTACGCCGGGAATCTGGCAAGCCTGCACACCGTCTCAGACAACCCACAATACCGCTTCGTGCGCGGCGACATTGCGGACCGCGAGCTCGTCGAGGGCCTGCTCCGCGAGGAAGCCATCGATACCATCGTGCACTTTGCCGCGGAGTCGCATGTTGACCGCTCGATCACCGGGCCGGGCGCATTCGTCCAGACCAACGTTGTAGGGACCTACGCGTTGCTCGAGTCCGCGCGCA
>JAQGOE010000202.1 GCA_028293725.1 Gammaproteobacteria bacterium
TCGTCCTGCTCCCCTACCTGACGTTTGCGCGCGAGGACCGGCGCACCCAACTGCGCGATCCCGTCACGTCCCGCTACGTCGCCGAGCTGTTGGAAGCGGCCGGAGCAAGCCAACTCGTGACACTCGACGTTCACAACCCGGCGGCACTCGATAACGCCTTCCGTATCCCCGTGGACCACCTGTCCGCCGTGCCGATGTTGGTCGATCATTTCGCGACCCGGTTTGGGCGCGAAGAACTGACTGTCGTATCGCCCGACATCGGCGGGATCAAGCGGGTGCAATTGTTCCGCGAGCACCTCATCGCACGGCTGGGCCGTGCCGTGGGCATCGCGTTCATCGAGAAGCGGCGGCAGAACGACAAGCTTTCCGGCGGCACGCTCGTTGGCAATGTGGCGGGACAAACCGTACTCATCCTCGACGACCTCTGCGCAACGGGCGAAACACTCGCCCGAGCAGCCAAGGCTTGTCATCAAGCGGGGGCCGCCGCTATACACGTTGCGGTCACGCACACGCCTGTACCCGCAGGAATCGACTCTGTCGAAGCGCTCGACAGCATCTCCGGCGTCGTTGTTACCGACAGTACGGGCTTCAACACCGCGCCCTCGGGCACACCAACCGGCCCGGGCAAGCGCACTACCCTGCCCGTAGCTCCGCTGCTCGGACAGGCCACACGCCGCCTTTTGGCGCGAAAGTCGTTATCACCGCTTCTGGAGCGCTGGCCCGTTTCCTTCGAAGAGTGAAGGTCGTGCCGTCCGTGACGGCATCAGTAGCCCGGCCACGGCGGCTAAAGCATCGAACGACACCACGACGTGGATCTGCGACGACCGAGCGGCGACCGAGCGGGCAGCGAGGGAACCCCCAGCGGGGGCGAGGGAATCCCCAGCGGGGACGAACGGGCAGACCGCGGCCTTGCCTGCGGGATAGCTCGGGAGGAAGATCCGTGACGAAGACGCGCTTCCAGGTCTGAATCCGAGTGAAACGCTCGAAAGGAACGATGGCATGTCGCGGACAGTACAAATGAAAAGCCGGACCCTTGTCCTACCGTTGCTGGCCGCGCTGGCCCTCTCGGTCGCCACGCAAGCCGCCGTAGCGAAAGGTTGTATCAAAGGTGCGGCGGTAGGCGCCGTAGCGGGTCACGTGGCCGGTCATCATGCAGTGTTGGGCGCCGCGGCCGGTTGCGCCATTGGACATCACGCCGCGAAGAAAAAGCTGCAACAGGAACAACAGCAACGGCAGCAACAGAACCAGCCGACTCCCCCACAACAACCACCTGCGCCCATCCAGGGCGGAACACAGGTGTAGGTACGCTGGCGTCGGTGTGCGACTCGATGCTACGGATTGAAGCCGTGGTCGCGCGCAAAAACCATCGCTTGCGCACGGGACCACACGCCGAGTTTGTCGAATAGATTGGACGCGTGATTGCGGACCGTTTTCTCGCTTATCTGCATCCGCTTTGCAATGTCCGCGTTGCTCAATTCGTCCCCGACGACGCCGTCGCCGCTGCGGTGGCGACGGCGTTTGTCATCTACTGCCTGGGGGGCTCACCCTCTTGTTTTCGCGGCTCTGGGTGCGCCGGCTCCTCATGCCGTTGCGGCTCCGCACGCCCGCTCGGGGCCGCGCCCGGGGCCGGACGCATGTGTCCCTCGTCACGCTGCGGAGCCTGATGCTCGGGGGGCTTTGAATTCGTCTCAGGGTGTTGAGCCGGCGGCGGCGCGTGCTCCTGAGGACGGGGCTGAGATGCCCGCGTGTCGACACGGCCCGCGTTTCTATCGGGTCGGTCCGCAGGGCGGTCCGGCCTCTCAGCAGGCCGGCCGGGTCGCCCCGCATCCTGGTGCGACTGTTCGGCTGCGCCACCTAGGCGTATCGATCGATCGGGTTGCGGCCCCCCATGGGGACGGTCCATACGCACCGCTTCACGCGGCGGCGGCCCGGAATGAGGCGGCGGTCCCGACGGTCGCTGGTGATGAATCTCGCGATGTGCCCACTGCTCACGCTGCCCGTACCACGGACGATCGTGGTAGTGGCTTCCCCAGTATCCATCGAGGGAGAAACCCACGACAGGTATGCCAAGTCCAGGCGCATACGAATACAGCGGAACGTAGCCACCCTGATACGCGTACGTGATATCGGGCGAGTAGAGCCACCCCCGATTATCTCCAAAGGTGACATCACACCAACTCCAATCATCGAGACAGCCCATCACCTGGATGGGGGTGTCGGCATCGAGCTGCGCCACCTCAGGATACGAGGGGTCGGGACCCGCGCGCACACTCGCGTTGTCGCTGGTCTCCGCGTTTTGCGCCATCAGGGCGCCGGAAACGGTCAGAAGAAGCGCGCCAACAGTAAGGCGCAGACAAGTTGAAGCTGTCATCACCGCCCTCCGGGGTTGTTGTTACAGCATCAAACGCGCGGCGAGCTGAACGGTTCCGGCGTTCAGGCAGCGCTTCTCTCAGCCGTCAACCCGCGGGAGTGCCGTCGGCAAGTTTGAAGTCGGTAATGACGGCGTCGTGGTCGAGAAAGGCTCGCGTCGGAACGAACCGGGTACCAAGGTCGGCCAGCGGCGCGGGTGAGGGGTTCCGCTACTGCGGGGCACCGAGATGTTTTCGGGCGACACCTTGTGCACGGAGTGGTCGTTATTCACGACGAGGCATCCGAACCCTCCGCCCGCAGGGGGCTTTCTGTGACAATAGGGGTTTTAACCGGCCGGCAGAACAATGTTGCGGACACGACAATCTTTGATGGCGCGATTTACCCTGGCCACCGTGCTTCTGGGTGCCTTTGCAGTGGCGTCCGCAGCCGAACAGCCGCCTCCTCCGCCCGGCCTCGGGGAGGCGACCTTTGAGCGCATTTGCGCGGCCTGTCATACCACGCTCGTCTCGAGAGCCAGCCCCTCGTCCGACAAGCCCGTGGATCCGGCGATCTTGCGGGCGCCGCCGCGCGAGTTGCTCCGGCAAGTCCCGCCCGAAAGCGTGCTGGCGGCACTCACGAGCGGCAAGATGCAGGCGCAAGGAGCGTTGCTGAACGACGCCGAGCGGCATGCGGTCTCGGAATATGCATCCGGCAGCCGCTTCGGCGCCGCCGCCTACGGATCGGCCAGCACCGAGAAGCCCAACTTGTGCAAGAGCCCGGGCCCCGCAACGGCCTTGCAGTCGGCGCCCTCCTGGAACGGCTGGGGCAATGGGCTCGCCAACACCCGGTTTCAACCCCAAAAGACCGGCGGACTGACAGCAGCGGACCTGCCGAAGCTGAAACTGAAATGGGCTTTTGGTTACACCAAGACCGTGGTGCTGCGCGCGCAACCTGTCGTGTTTGGTCACCGTGTGTTTGTAACAAGCGAGTCCGGCGAGATCTATGCCCTCGACGCCAAGAGCGGTTGCACGTATTGGACCTACATGGCGGAGGCACCTATCGGCGCAACTCCCTCGGTTGCCGCCTATAAAACGCCAGGTGGCGGAAGCGGCTACGCCGTCTACCTCGGCGACCGGAAGACCAACGTCTACGCCTTGGACGTAAACACCGGCGCGTTACTGTGGAAGCGCAAGGCCGACGAGCACCGCGTGGCCGGAATCACTGGATCGCCAGCTCTCTATGACGGTCACCTCTTCGTGCCGATACAAGGCGTGGGCGAGGAATCCATTGGCTCCACCAACAACTATCCCTGCTGCACCTTCCGCGGCAGCGTCGTCGCGTTCGATATCAACACCGGTGAGGTGGCCTGGAAAACCTACACGGTGGCCGAATCCCTGGCACGCGGCAAGACCAGCAGCGGCGTGCAGCTTTACGGACCCTCCGGCGGGGGCATCTGGTCCGCGCCCACCATCGATCCGCAGCGTGGTGCGTTGTATGTCGGAACCGGCAACGGCTATTCCGACCCGGTGCAGCCGGGCACGGACGCCATCATCGCCATGGACCTGAAGACCGGCGCCGTCCGCTGGATGAAGCAGGTAGCCGGTCCGGACAACTGGGCTATGGGTTGCGCACCGAAGAATCCGAACAATCCGGCGTGTCCCAGCGAGCTCGGGCCCGACTACGACTTTTCCGCGTCACCCACGCTCGTGCATGCAAAAGACCGGGATCTTCTCATCGCTCCCCAGAAATCGGGCCTGGTGTTTGCCTTCGACCCGGATAAGAAGGGCGAGATCGTGTGGCAATCCCGGTTTGGCAAGGGCAGCGGCCTCGGCGGGCAATGGGGCATCGCGGTCGAAGGCCAGCGCTTGTTCATCGGCACGGCGGACTTGCTGACACCGACGCCGGGAGGCATGCATGCCATCGGGGTCGCGGACGGCAAGCCTATCTGGGATAAGCCGCCGCAGCCCAAGCTCTGTCTGAAGAACGTCGGACAGGCTTGTAGCTCCGGACAGGGAAGTGCACCGACTGCCATCCCCGGCGCGGTACTGAGTGCGGGACTGGACGGTGGCCTGCGCGCTTATTCGACCAGCGACGGCTCCATCATCTGGCTCTTCGACACCAACAAGGACTTCGAAACCATCAACGGTGTTGCCGCCCGCGGGGGCGCCATGGATCACGGCGGCGCTGTCGTCGTGGACGGGATGATGTATGTGAATTCGGGCTACGGAGGCTTCACTGCGCATCCGGGTAACGTGCTACTCGCCTTCGGAGTCAACTGATGGACAGACGGACATTCGTGGGAGCGGCTGCAACCACAGGGGCTGCGGCAGCGCTCTCGGCCTTTGCGGCGCCGGCGGCCAATACTCCGCCTGCCAATGCGAAGCCGGACAGTGCTCCGCCAGCTGCGTTTTATGCGGGCGGCCCGGACCCGGATATTCCGAAGGTCGGACTGCGCTGGGCCTTTTCCGCGACGGTGTTCTTCGCCGATCGGATCATGATCCAATCCCCTAATCCCCGCGGCTACACGTCGGTGGGCGGCGGCGAGATCTGGGGTCCAAAATTACAGGGCCGCGTATTGCCCGCCAGCGGGGCTGACTACTACAAGGGCTCCTTCAACACGTACTACATGTTCGAGGCATCTGACGGTGCCCTGATCTTCATTCACAACCGCGGCACCATGCGGCGTTTTCAGGCGCCTCCTGAGCCTGGAAAACCGCTCATGCCGCCGGCCAATACAGACCCCGGCACGCCCGTCTGGACGCGTTTTCGAGCAACTCCGGTTTTTACCGCGCCCATCGGTCCGCACGACTGGATGAACCGAACGGTGTTTGTGGCCAACTCGCAGCGGCAGGCCAATCCCGACCACACCGTATTCACCTACTACGAAGTGCTCTGAAGGAAAGCAACACCATGCGCGATTTCGTAGTTCCTAAAACAGACACCAAGGTGCTCGGCAAAGTCGAGCTCGAGTACGCCTTTAAGTTGCGCGCGCGATTTGACGCGCCCCACGTATCCAAGACGCCGAAGGGAGACTTCCGCTACCAGGACATCACCAGCGGAGATGTGCGCGGCGAGCGACTCACCGCCGCGGTCTATGCCGACAGCGGTGGCCAGTACGACACCTTGCGCCCCGATCGCGTTCGGGATGTCGACTCACATTTCATTCTCAAGGCCGAGAACGGCGAATGGATCTACGTCGAGCACGTCGGCTATCGGCGCCAGGACGGCTATTACCGCGCCATCGCCTATATCGATGCGGACACCAAGGGCACGTACGACTGGCTCAACAACACCACTTTCGTGGTGACCGCCAAGGAGTCAGCCGACGAGCGCGAGGTCGTCTTCTACTACTATTTGGCGAACTGACTGGCCTGGCGACCTGACCGGCGTCCTCAGAGGCCAATCGAGACGGTCTTGATCTCGGTGTAGGCCTCGATGCCTTCGCGTCCGCCCTCGCGACCCAGGCCTGACTGCTTGTAGCCGCCAAAGGGCATGGGTTGCTCACGTCCACCGCCGTTGATGGTGATAGTGCCTGCCTGGATGCGGCGCGCGAGCCCGTGCGCCACCGACAGATCCCGCGTCCAGATGTTTGCCGCGAGGCCATACACGGTGTCGTTCGCCAGACTCGCCAACCGGTCGAGCTCATCGGCGTCGCTGAAAGGCATGACACACAGGACAGGACCGAAAATCTCATCCTGGAAGACGCTCATATCGGGTCGCACGCCGGCCAGCAGCGTCGGCTGCACGAAAAAGCCGTCTCCATCGATGCGTCGGCCGCCGGTGACGATCTCCGCCCCCTGGCTGGCACCGGCGCCGATATAACTCATGACACGCTCGAGCTGCTTCTGGGAGATGATGGGACCCATCTCCGTATCCGGCGCAACGCCGGGGCCTACTTTCAGCTTCTGCGCACGATCCGCGAAACCCTGTACGACCTTGTCGAACACCTTCTTGTGCGCGAAAAGCCGCGTTCCGGCCGCGCAGAATTGTCCGGTCTTGAAGAAGATGGTCTGAGTCGTCGCGGCAGTGGCCGCCTCGATGTCGGCGTCCGCAAAAATGATGACCGGTGACTTCCCCCCCAGCTCCAGCGTCACACGCTTCATGTGCGCGGCCGCGCCCGCCAGAATGGATTTGCCCACGCGGGTCGAGCCCGTGAACGAGATCTTGTTGACATCCGGATGATCGACGATGGCCTGTCCCGCAGCCCCGCCGTATCCCGTCACGATATTCACCACCCCGGGAGGCAGTCCGACCTCCTCCATGAGCTGTCCAAGTCGCAGCGCCGATAACGGCGCCAGTTCCGCGGGCTTGAGAACGACGGTGCAGCCGGC
>JAQGOE010000214.1 GCA_028293725.1 Gammaproteobacteria bacterium
CAGCCCCGTCGCCACCGTGCCGCGCACCTTCACGTCCGGTGCATAAGTGGGCGCCAGAAAAGTGGCTCCCAGTGCGGCGCCCGATCCCTGGGATTGTCCGACCACAATCACCTCATTGCGAAGTTGCCCCGAGTACCGCTGCAACGCCGCCCGAACAGCATCCAACACGCTGTAGCCCTCGGAGCGCCACAACAGGTAGGGATGCACCCCCGGTGTCCCCAAGCCCTGGTAGTCCGTTGCAACGACCGCGAATCCGTGACTCAGCCAGGCATCGAGATATTCTTTGTCACGCGGGGCACTTCCCCGCCAGGAAGGCGCGCAGACATCGGCAATCCCCGTGGTCCCGTGAGCCCATGCAACGATAGGCCATCCCCCGCCCGGCATCGTTCCCTTCGGGACATACATCGCGCCCGACACGACAACCCGATCACGCCCACCGACGCCATCTGTCGAGCTGTAGAGAAAACGGATGCTGCGCGCTGCCGCGCTCTGAGCCTGTATTTCCGGCAGCGCCTCCTCCCGAAGCAACACACCAGCCCGCTTGGGCAACGCACCCTGCCATACATAAAACGGCGAGACCCCCCCATCCCCCACCGACGGCCCTGTCGCAGCGACTGCCAACCCCGCCGCTAGCAGCGCCACCCCACACCATGTTCCGCGTATCACGCTCACGAGCCTCCTACAACA
This sequence comes from Gammaproteobacteria bacterium, assembly GCA_028293725.1. The sequence goes on from JAQGOE010000214.1 coordinate 688, forward strand.
ACTGCTTACTCAACGACTCCGCCTCCATCCGCAACCGCGGCAGATAAGTCTCCCGCATTACCTCGGCAGAGCGCCGCTCGACATGCATCCCCGTATTCAACGCGAACCCCACCGCTCCCCCCACCCGGCGAACGGGCACCGCGAGCGAGCGGAAGCCGATCTCGGCTTCTTCTTCAGCAACCGAAAACCCCTCCGCCGCAACCTGCGCCAGAATCCCGCGCAACTCCGCTTTGTCGGTCACCGTGCGCGGGGTGACAGCCTGGGGCTGTAACCGCTCCAGAAAGCTCTCACGCTGCAAGTCGGGGAGGGCGGCCAACAGAACACGACCCACGGCACTGCAGTAAGCCGGCAGTCTCAGCCCGATGCCGGGAGCGTCCATGTACATTCGCCGTGGCGTGGCGTAGGCAATCATCACAGCGCTGTCTCCATCCAACACCGCGACGGAGAAAGTGTCGCCATACTCGGCCGCGAGCCGCTCGCAACACGGCTGCAGAATCGCGCTCGCGTGACTGGCGCCCAGGTAGGCCGCGGCGAGTTGTAGTACCTGCGGCGTCAGACTGAAGAGCCGGCCTTCCTCCTTCACATAGCCCAGATGCGCCAGTGTCAACAGCGACCTCCGCACTGTCGCTCGCGGCAGATCCACTTGCCGTGCCACATCGCTGAGTGTCATCGCCTGTGCGCTCGGGCCGAACGCCGTAATGATTTGCAGCCCGCGAAAAAGGGCTTCCGAGAAATCCCGTCCGAGTGGATTGGACGCACGCGCCGCCGCGTCCCTGGCATCGAGCTTAGGCATCGTCCCCTCATTACAGATGACTTTGAGGGGTCTGAAATTACCAGAAATACCTGATGTGTGCGGTAGGCGCACAAGATTCCCCGTAAAACCCTAGTGCATTGACGCCAAGACTATGATTCAATCGAGCCGTGTTCGATATTACACGAAGTGTGCGGTAGTTAAACATAAATGATGACTCGCGAGCAGAACGACTTGCTCACCCGGATCGGTCCGGGCGCCCCGGCGGGGCAGTTATTGCGTCGCTACTGGCAACCGGTGGCACTGGCTGAAGAACTCCACGGCCCGCGCCCGGTGAAGGCGGTTCGCGTTCTCGGCCACGATCTCGTGTTGTTCCGCGGCCCCGACGGGCGTCTCGGATTGTTGGATCGGGACTGCCCGCACCGGGGTGCCGACCTCGCCTTCGGCCGTCTCGAAGACGGCGGCTTGCGTTGCCTGTTCCATGGTTGGCTGTTCGATACCGAAGGGAAATGTCTCGATACTCCGGGCGAGCCGCCCGAGAGTCGCGTCTGCGCCCGGGTGCGCCAGCGTGCGTATCCGGTGCAGGAGCGCAGCGGTATCGTCTTCGGCTTTCTCGGCGAGGGCACGCCGCCGGCACTTCCGGCGCTGGATTGTTTCGTCGCCCCCGATAGTCATGTGTTTGCTTTCAAAGGCTATCTGGATTGCAACTGGCTGCAGGCGGTCGAGGTCGGCCTGGATCCGGCGCACGCGAGCTTCCTGCATCGCTTTTTCGAGGACGCCGTCGGCGACTCCTATGGGAAACAATTCCGCGCGGCCTCGGCCGATAGCGAGTTGCCCATGACAAAAGTCCTGCGGCAGTTTTCCCGCCCGAAGATCGACGTCGAGCCCAGCGACATCGGCCTGCGTATCACCGCGCTGCGTGACATCGGTGAAGGCAAGATGCACGTGCGGGTGACCAACCTGCTGTTCCCGCAGGCTTTCGTGATTCCTATGTCGGAAGACATGACCATCACCCAATGGCACGTGCCGATCGATGACGTGAGCTGCTACTGGTTTGCGATCTTCACGAGTTTCGGCGCACCGGTCGACAAGGACACGATGCGCGAGCAGCGGCTGCAACTCTATACGCGTCCCGACTACAAGCCACGCCTCGGGCGCTTCAACAACTACGGCTTCGACGTCGATGAACAGAGAGCCCGCACCTATACCGGAATGGGTGAGGACATCAACGTTCACGACCAGTGGGCCGTCGAATCGCAGGGAACGATCCAGGACCGTACGCGCGAGCATCTCGGCCTCACCGACAAGGCGATCGTCGCCTTTCGCATGCTGATGCTGTCCGCCATCAAACAAGTGACCGCCGGTGGTCGCGTGTTGATGGAGCTAGACGCGGAGGCGGCCGCGCGGATCACCGGGCCCGCGACCATGGACGGCATCGGTCCCGCTGATGATTGGGAGCGCTATTGGCGCGGCGTCGACGAGCGCCGCCGCAACGGCGCCCCCTGGAGGTGACAGACACCTAAGCCGCGCAGGACGCGTGTTTTTCTGCAATGACAAAGAATAACAAGATGAATAATAACAAGAGTCGGAATGAGGTTGTTCGGTGAGCTCGTTTTAAAACTTACTCATAAGAGACCAGCCATAATGAATCTGTTCAAACCCTCGAGAGTCACTGTCGCGGCCGCAGTTTCGGCGTTGCTCGCGGGCGGCGTCGCTCAGGCCGCCGATGACGCCGCAGTCGCCAACTATGGCGCGGACGGCGGGATCGTCCTGCAGGAAGTCACGGTGACGGCGACGCGACGCTCGGAAGAAATCAATAAAGTACCGTTGAACATCACCGCCTACACCCCTGAGTTGATGGACGATCAGGGCGTCCGGCAGATCGATGATCTGGCGCGCCTGACTCCCGACCTCCAGTTCACGCACACCAGCGGTGCTGCCGGTAACAACAGCAGCAATATAGCGATCCGCGGTGTGTTCTCGGACGTGGGCGCGGCAACGACCGGTGTCTATGTCGACGATACGCCGATCCAGATGCGCAACGTCGGTTACTGGAACGCCAATGCCTTTCCGCAGATCTTCGATCTCGAGCGGGTCGAGGTCTTGCGCGGCCCGCAGGGCACCCTGTTCGGCGCCGGAGCCGAAGGGGGCGCGGTCCGGTTCATCACGCCGGAGCCCGGTCTCCAAAAATATAGCGGCTATGTTCGCAGCGAACTCGCGGAGACCCTGGGCGGCGATCCTTCCTACGAAACCGGCGCCGCCATCGGCGGACCGATTATCGATGACAAGCTGGGATTTCGCGTCAGCGCATGGGGTCGCAACGACGGTGGCTACATCGACCGCGTCTCACCCGATACGGGGCAGACAGTCGACTCCAAGACCAACCACCAACAGTCGTTCGCCGGTAGGGCGGCCCTGGCCGCGGTGCCGTTGGACGGTCTGAAGGTGACCGCCTCGATGCTGTACCAGAACGTCTATAACCACGATCGTGACCAGTACTGGAACACGCTGAGCAATGCGTCCAACGAGGACTTCAAGCAGGGGAGCCGGACGTCACAGCCGACCCGCGACTCGTTCTACCTGCCCGCGCTGAAGGTACAGTACGATCTCGAGAAGGTGTCCTTCATATCGAACACGTCCTATTTCTATCACAAGGACTACGCCGCTCTCGATTACACCAACTACTTCGCGGGCATATTCGACGGCGATCCCATGCAGTATCTGCCGGGAGACGCGCCGTCCCAGGCATTCATCACCAACCAACAGAACGCCTTTACCGAAGAAGCCCGAGTGCAATCCACCGACCGCGACGCCCTGGTCGACTGGACGGTGGGCGTGTTTTACTCCGATCAGACCCAGCACGACGGTGACATCACGACGAATGGGCAGGCGTCCTACACGAGCGTCCACGGCGATACCCCCAGCTTCGTCCAATACATCACTGCGCGGGACAAGCAAATCGCGGGCTATGCCGATGTCGATGTAAACATCACACACGCGTTGAAGGCGAGCGCCGGCGTGCGTGTGTCGCATGACGAGTTCTCCTTCGAGGAGGCCTCCGCATTCTCCGGGTTCGCGCAGACCCCGATTTCGGGTTCGCAAAGCGACACGCCGGTCACACCGAAATTCGGTCTGTCCTATCAGCTCGATGCCGACAACTTCCTGTATGCCACGGCGGCGAAGGGATTCCGTCAGGGCGGCGTCAACGGCGACACCCCGAGCAACCTGTGCGGCTCGGATCTGACAGCCCTGGGATTGACGACGACGCCTGTCTCGTACAAGCCCGACTCGCTGTGGAGCTATGAGATCGGCGCGAAGGACAGCCTGTTTGGCGGCCGCCTCGGCCTCGATTCGAGCGTCTACACCCTGAAATGGAAGAGCATCCAGCAGTCAGTCCGGCTGCCGTCCTGTGGGTTCTCCTACGTGGACAACTTGGGCACGGCAACCGGCGTGGGCGGCGATCTCGCGGCGCGCTTCAAGGTGACTCAGGACTTCGTGGCCGGCTTCAGCGCCGGCTATGTCAGCCTGACCTACGATCACACCATCTATGAAGGGGCCAACGCCATTCTGGTGAACAAGGGCGACGTCATCGGCGGTCCGCCGTTCCATGTCTCCGCCTGGACCCTCTACAAGTTCAACCTCTTCAACCACAGCGCCTTCTATCGGATCGACTACACCTATCAGAACGGCACGCCAGCCGTAGATCGGGAAACGTTCGGATACGATTCAACGCTGCAACAGCCCGGTCCCCTGAAGTCCCTCTCCATGCGCGCCGGCATGTACCTGCGTGGCTGGGAGGTCTCGGTGTTCGGTAACAACCTCACCCGAGAGGAATCCCCGCTGGCGATCTCGCACGATATCCCAGGCTCCGAGCCTTACTATCTGTCGAGCTATCGTCCGCTGACTTTCGGTGTTACGGCGGCCTACCACTTCTAGGCGACATTCTGCCCCGCGCATCGGACCGCTGATCCGTTGCGCGGGTCGCAGACCTGCCGGCACTTATCCCACAGCCGGTGTTCCTCCACCCAACACCGTCAAAAACCGCGCCCGCTCAATATTCCCACCACTGAGCACGACGCCCACATTCCGACCCTCCATCCGTCCGCGCTCCTGTAAAAGCGCAGCCAGCGGCGCGGCCCCCGCACCCTCGACAACCTGGTGGGTATCATCGAAGTAAATCCGCATCGCCTCCGCGATAGCGTCCTCGCTCACCTCGATAAAACGCGCAGCGCCCCTGCAAATCACCTCAATGGCTTCAGCACTGGGCTCACGCGTCGCAATCCCATCCGCAAAGGTGAGGGCGGACGCCGTCGTTACCGGCGCACCCGCCGCGAACGACTTCGAAGTGGCCGGCGCATTCACCGCGCTCACACCCACGATCTCCGTCTTGAGCCCGAGCAGATCGCGGGTCTCGATCAACCCACAGATCCCGGACCCCATGCCAACACCCACATACACCGTGTCGAGCGCCGGCGCCGCCCGGAAAAACTCGAGTGCATAGCTCGCGACTCCCAACACGAGGTCGCGGTGGAACGACGGAATAAAGTGCAACTCGCGCTCTTGCGCCGCGCGCTGGGCCGCGTGCTTCGCCTCATCGAAATCCCTACCCACCTCGAGGACCTTGGCGCCGAAAGTCGCCATAGCCGAGTTCTGGTCCGGCGAGTTCCCGAGGGGCACATATATTTCCGCTGGGATACCCGCGCGTGCGGCAGCGAAGGCGATGGATTGACCGTGATTTCCGCGCGTAGCCGAGACGACGCCCGGAACAGCCGGCAACCGCTTGACGAGTCGATCGAGATAGACGAGTCCACCCCTGACTTTGAAGGCACTCGTGGGAGTGTGGTTCTCGTGCTTTACCCAGACGGTGCAGCCAGCGCGCTTGCGCAGCTTCGGCCATGCATACTGGGGAGTCGGCGCCACGACTTTATGTACGAATTCCGCCGTTCGCTCGAGCTCATCCAGACTCAGTGAAAGAATCGATTTAGCCATGTACCGCTCCCCGTCCCATCTCGGGGCACTATAGCGCTTACCGGCGACGGTCAACCGTCACAACAAATCCGCGCAGCGGAGTACTGTACTGGCCAGGGACCGGCACAGAACAGAGGGTCACCGAACCGAAGGTCATCGAGTTGAAGACGGCCTGTTACATCCCCAGGTCAGCCAGTAGCGCGTCCACGTCACCCTGCTCATCCACCGCATTCCGGGTTAAACCGGGCACGGCCGGCCCAAACCCCTGTGCCGAGGTCATCGTCTCGACAGGCGCCCCCGTGACTTTCACCGGAGGTCCACCCGCCAGGGCGGCAAAGTGCGCGAGCGTCCGCTCCACTTCTCCAACCAGCGTTATGACTCCGCGGATGATCTGCCCGCTCAGATCCTGGGAGCTTTGCGCCATCAGCACTTCCGTGAGGTTGGCCCTTACGGTATCGCTGTCGCGTTGGGCAGTCGCCAGAAATTCGGCGACCTGCCCGAGCACTTTGTCGAGCGGGGTAACTCCGGTGACATCGCCACGAACAGCCCGCAACGATACGATGAGAGAACCGGCATGTTTCGCGGTGTGATCGGCCAGCGGACAGGAGCGCTCGACTAGATCCAACGTGCGGTGGGCCCCGTCCTCCGTCAACTTCAGCGCATGATCGAGCCGCACTCGTGCGTCCGGAACGTCCTTTCCGGCAAGCGTCGCGAGACGCGAATCCAACCGGAATTGGTCGAGCGCGAAGCGCAGGCTGCCGCTGAGCTCCCGCAGCTCCTTATACAACGCCACTTCCCGCGCTTCACCCAGGCGATCGAGAGTCTCGATGAAGGCGTCCCGGTTGCCCGAGGCAAACGCGTCCGATAACGCGCCGAAGAGCGTTCCCCACTCCGCGTGCAAATCATTTTTTGTTGTCATGTCGACTGGCGCCTACCCCGCGGGGCGGCTCTGCAGAATCTTTCCGAGCTTCTCGCTGAGTGTCTGTGCCGTGAACGGCATCGTTGAGAAATCATCGACGACCAGAAATTTAAGATGGGGATTCACTGTACTCATTGTTAAAACCATAGCGCAGGACTCGAGACCTTGGCCGCGCCATAGTCCTCATTAATTCAATCGATTAGATCGAATGCGGTGCGGCAACGTGAAGTACTCGACAGTTTTCCGCCAGTCTCGATGCGGTTACCGCACAGTGTCCGTCTCTCTGTCGCACATGGCGCACCACAGCAGCGCGCCCCGCGAAATAAAACGCCCGATCCCGGTGCGCGCCGTCCAGGCGCAATGAGCTGCTCCGAAAGGGACCATGAGGTGCAAGTCCGCGCTATCACAGCAGTTCAACCTCGGCGCACAGTCTGATGCCACGCCCTGGCATGAGGCTTGTATGTGTGCCGCGGGCGTTGCAGGTACGGAAGCCGAGGTTCCCATATCAATGTCTGCCGTCATCTCCCGTCGTGGTCTGCTCCATCTTGTTGGCCTGACAGCCGGCTCCGCCGCCGCCTACCAGGCAGCCCTGGGACTCGGTTTGGTTTCCGATGCACGCGCCGAGGGCAAGCCGGATATCGCGCCCCTGGGTCGCTCTTCCCGTCACGTGGTCATTCTCGGCGCCGGCATTGCGGGCCTGACGGCAGCCTATGAGCTCAACCGCAAGGGCTACGAGTGCACCGTGCTCGAGGCCTCCCATCGCGCGGGCGGACGCAACCTCACGGTGCGCCATGGCTCCTTGATCGACGAGATCGGCAATCCACAAACCTGTCAGTTCGATCCCGATCCCGACCTCTATCTCAACATGGGACCGGCCCGCATTCCCGGCCATCACACGACGTTGCTCGATTACTGCCGGGAGCTGGGAGTGGCGCTGGCGCCGTTCGTCAACCAGAACCGCAACGCCTGGGTACAGGACGATGCGGCGTTTGGCGGCAAGCCCGTTCGAAATCGCGAGTACGTGACGGATGCGCGTGGATTTCTCGCGGAGCTCTCCGCCAAATGCATCGGCTCCGGTCGCCTGGATGATGTAGTCACGAAGGAAGAAGCCGAGCGTGTCATAGACTTCCTGCGCGCTTTCGGCGACCTCGACCACGTCAACACCTACAAGGGCTCCGTGCGAGCCGGCCTGGTGAGCACCGACTACGCCATGGCGCCGCAGCTGAAGAACACCCGGCAGTTCTCCGAGTTGCTCAAGACGCACCTGTGGCAGATTGTCATGAGTTGGGACGAGGCCGAGGATCAGGCGGCCATGATGATGGAACCCGTCGGCGGCATGGACAAGGTCGTCGACGGCTTCATGGCCAAAGTCGGGCACCTGGTCCACAGGCATTGCAGAGTCGAGTCCGTCACCGCGAGCGATCACGGCGTCGAGGTGGTTTATAACGGGCCCGACGGCCGCAAGAAAATCAGCGCCGACTATTGCCTAAACGGCGTGCCATTCCAGCTCATGGCCGGCATTCCCAACAACTTCCCGTCCGATTACACCGCGGCCTATACGGCCGTACCGCGCGGCGAGCTGATGAAGATCGGTTTCCAGATGCGCGAGCGTTTCTGGGAAAAGGAGCAGATCTACGGAGGCGTCTCCTGGACGACCCAGGACATCACCCAGATCTGGTACCCCTGCCACGGCATCCATCGTCAGAAGGGCGTCGTGCTGGGGGCCTACGTTTTCGGCGGCCAGGCGGCCAATCGGTTCGAGCGCATGTCGCCGGCCGAAAGACTGGAGGCCGCTACCCGGCAGGGCGAGAAGGTCCACCCCGACTATCGCTCGCACATTGAAACGGGTGTCAGCGTGGTCTGGCACCGAATGAACAACATGCTCGGATGTGCCGCTGAATGGGCGCCGGAGACGCGCGATAAGTACTTCGCGCGCATCCAGGCTCCGTTCGGCCGTCACTACATGATCGGCGACCAGGTGAGCTACCACTCCGGCTGGCAACAGGGCGCGATGCATTCGGCCTGGCACGCGGTCAAAGACATCGACAGCCGCGTTCGGGCTGAGCTCGCCACCAAGGGGGCGCCGTCATGAGTGTTAGAGCCGTTGTCGGACAGGTGCTCCTGGCGTGTGTCGGCTCCGTGGCTACTGCGATCTGCAGTGCCGATCCCGCCACGAGCCCAACATCAACACCGGATTACGGGTTCTGTACGGTCTGTCATGGCACCCAGGGCAATGGCAATCCGGCCATTCGGGCGCCGAAGATCGCTGGCATCGAGCCGTGGTATCTGAAACGTCAGCTCGAGCACTTCCGCGGCCAATTGCGCGGAACCCAACAGGCTGATGTATCCGGGATGGAAATGCAGCCGGTAGCCATGCAACTCGACGATAAGGCCATCGACGCCGTCGCCCTCTACGTCGGAACCTTCGCGCCGAAGGCACCTCCGAAGACTGTCAGCGGAGACGTGAAGCACGGTCGCCAGCTCTATACATCCTGCGCGGCGTGCCATGGTGCCAAAGGGGAGGGCAACAGCGCGTTGCATGCGCCCGCGCTGGCGGGCCAGACCGACTGGTACCTGGTCACGGAGCTCCAGGACTTCCAGGCTGGTCTGCGCGGACTTGCCACACAGGATGACTCAGGCACCCAGATGCGAGCCGCGGCCTCCGCATTGCCGGATGAGCCCGCCATCAAAGACGTCGTCGCCTATATCAATACCCTCCCGCGGCGCTAAACTCTCCGGGAGCCTGCAACCTCGACAATCAACTCCAAAGGAGAATGGCATGAAGAGTGCCTGTGCAGCGGTCGCCGCCGTCATGGCGATGTCCGCTATAGTTACAGCGGTCCCCGCAGTCGCCGCCGACGCGCCCGGTATCGTCCGCTACCCGATCGGGAGCACGTTTCCGATCGCGCGCGCGGTGGAGATACCCGCCGGATTCAAGCTGATCTTCCACAGCGGTTTCACCCCCTCACCCGCCAACCCACAGGCGAAAGAGGGCACCCCCGAATACTGGGGTGATACGAAGACGCAGGCCATGTCGGCCTTCCAGAAAATGGACGCTTCCCTGAAGGACATGGGACTCGGCTTCGGCGACGTCGTGAAAATGAACGTCTTCCTGGTCGGCGACCCCGCCACCGGGAAAATGGATTTCAAGGGCTTCATGGATGCCTACACCCAGTTCTTCGGCACCCCCCAGCAACCCAACTTGCCGGCCCGCTCGGCCGTGCAGGTCGCGGGCCTGGCTTCCGCCGGAGTGTTGGTGGAGGTTGAGGTCGTGTTGGCCCAGAAGACGGCCGCCAAGGCGAAGGCCGCCGCCAAGTAGGCTTCCATATCCGGCTGGACGCGGGGGGCGGAGGCACTTAACTAGCCGCCGACCCCCCTCGTTCCCTCGGAAGTTGATCGCCGCCCCCGGGGGATGCCATTCATTCGAGAATGGCTGCAATATAGAGCACCCAGGCGCCCCTTCGACGGAACCCCATGAACGACTTCATTGCCCATCTGCCCAAAGCCGAGCTTCATGTCCACCTCGAAGGCACCCTCGAGCCGGAGCTGAGTTTCGAGCTCGCCCAGAAAAACGGCGTGGAGCTGGAGTACGCCACGGTCGAAGAGCTGCTGAAGGCCTACGACTTCCACGACCTGCCGTCATTCTTGCGCATTTACTACAAGGCCATGGAGGTGCTGCGCGAGGAAGACGACTTCTTTCAGCTCACCTGGCAATACCTGACAAAGGCGGCGCAACAGCGGGTGCTGTATGCCGAGATGTTTTTCGATCCCCAGGCGCACACCTCGCGCGGTGTGCCATTCGACACGGTGATTCGTGGCATCAGGCGTGCCCAGGAGCGCGCCGCGTCGGAGCTTGGAGTCGACACGCAACTCATCCTCTGTTTCCTGCGTGACATGAGCGCTGAGTCCGCCATGCTCACCTTGGAGGAATCGCTTCCTTTCAAACACTGGATCGTCGGCGTCGGGCTCGATTCAGACGAGAAAGACAACCCGCCTGTGAAGTTTGCCGAGGTGTTCCGCAAAGCGCGCCAGCACGGCTACCGCCTCACGATGCATTGTGATGTGAACCAGGAGAACACGCTGGTCCACATCGATCAGTGTCTCCACACCATCGGTGTGGATCGCATCGACCACGGTGTGAACTCCTTGGAGGACCCCGCATTGTGCGCGACGATTGCCGAACGGGGCCTTGGTCTCACCGTCTGCCCGGTCTCCAACCGTTTTGTGGTGCAGAGCCTGACCGCCGCGGAGATCCGACGCATGCTGGCACTCGGTATGCGGGCCACCGTGAATTCGGACGACCCGGCCTATTTCCGTGCCTACATGAACGAGAATCTGCAGGCGTTACAGGAAGAGGGTGGCCTGACGCGCGACGAAATCGTGCAACTCGTCAGCAACGCATTCACGGTAGCCTGGTTGGACGAGGCACGACGGGCGTCCTATCTCGAGAAGGTGAAGCGTTACGTTGAGTCCCACTGACTCGCGACAGGTGCGTCAGCCCGCAGTTGATTTGTTCGGTGGTGCCAACGCCACTGCCGCCTCGGTCGTCAGAACCCGAAACGTAAACGTTTCCTGCAGATACAGCTGCACCGCAGTGTCCGAATGGCTCGAGTAGCCGATCGAGACATCCTGTCCGATGGACAATTCGAAATCGCCGCCCCGGGTGGTCAGTACGAATGCGCCCGCGACCGCGGGAGCCCAGATGATCTGATCGTTGACGAGCCGTTTGACGTGTTCGAGCACAGGGTAGCCGTGGTCCCGGGTTTCCGACAATAATGTGTAGGCATCGGCGCTGAGCAGGACCGAGTAGGGACCGTTGACGCCAACGAGTCGCAATTGGGTCAACGCCTGTGCAATCGCGTCGGGGTAGTCGCGTACATCTGTCGGGAGCGTCATGATCGGGTTACTGGTCTCCTGGCGGATGCCGCCGATTTGAGCAGCCGCGTAGCCCCCGAAGACTGCGCCGTCCTCGGCGAAGGCGATCTTTTTCGCGGCATCCTTTGCCGGTTGCCAATCTGAGTCGTCGGCCCCCCGCTCGACATCGTCAATCTGGTCGCGGGACAGCTCGAACGGAACCCGAAGCTCCACGACCGGCTTCGATTCACGCAGCCTCGCGAGGATGCCGTCCGAGGGGGCCGCGATTTTGCTCAGGTGCCCGGTGTCGACGGCCGCGAGTCCGACGCCTCCCGTGGCGGGCATGTCAACAACACGCCGCGCGGCGAGGTATCGCTTGAGGGTCCGCGTAGTCTCTTCCTCGATCTCGGCCCAGGCGGCGTCGGAAATGGGCGCCAGTTCGCGATGCAGATTATTCATGAGAGTTGTTTCCTTTGAGCGAGCCGATGCCGAGCGAACCATCGCGCACCGAAGCAGTTGAAGGTGAGGTCGTCGCGGCCTCCGACGACGGGTCCGCCACGTCATCCAGGAAGGTCGCCGACGGCACGAAAAACAGATTGCCCGTTACGGCCGTGCTGAAATCCAGTATCCGGTCATAATTTCCCGGGGGCCTGCCGACAAACATGTTCTCGAGCATCTGCTCGATGGTGCGTGGCGAGCGGCTGTAACCGATGAAATACGTTCCGAATTCGCCCTGCGAGGCCCGGCCGAACGGCATGTTGTCGCGCAGGATCTTGACCTCCTTGCCGTTCTCCTCGATCACAGTCAGGGCGCTGTGCGCGCAGGTCGGCTTGACCGAGTCATCCAATTCAATGTCGGACAGCTTCTTGCGCCCGATGATGAGCTCCTGGGCCTCCGTGGAAAGGACATTCCAGCTCGTGAGGTTGTGGAGATATTTCTGCACGATGACGTAGGTACCACCGATGAAGGCGGGATCCTCCGCACCGATGATCGTGGAATCGCGCGCGAGCTCGCCCTGCGGGTTTTCCGTCCCGTCGACGAAGCCCATGAGATCGCGATCGTCGAAGTAACGGAAGCCGTGCACCTCGTCCACCGGCGAGGCAGCCTCCGCGAGGCGCTCCATGATCTGCGTCGCGAGCTCGAAGCACAGATCCATGCGTCGCGCCCGGATATGGAACAGCACGTCGCCCGGCGTAGCGATCGCATGGCGCGTCCCCGCGTGAAATTCCCGAAACGGATGCAGTTCTGCAGGCCGCGGCTGACCGAAGAGCCGATCCCATGCCTCGGAGCCAAATCCCATGATGCACGACAGTCCCGCTTCAATGTCGCGGAACCCAACCGCGCGCACCAGCCCGGAAAGATCCGCGCACAGCGCCCGCAGCGTCGCGCGATTTTCGGTGCCCGGCTTGATGCTCACCACCAGAAAAATCGCGGCCCGGCTGAGCGGCGCCAATACCGCCTGCGGGACGGCGGCCGGTCTGTCTGGCGCTTCTTGTAGAATCATCGGGACCGTAATAGGGCGCGTTAAAGCAGGATGCGCGTAAGTATGGACAACCCGAAACAGCGTGTCACGCCTGACTGGAATCAAGGCCCATGCCCAAGCAATCAGGTTCCGTTTTCTCCGTAGACGTTGCGGGCCTCGACGCCGGAGATGACCAGCCCGCGTACGTGCGGATCTGCGAGCGGATCCGCGCCGCCATCAGCAGCGGCGCTCTCGCATTGAACGCCCGCTTGCCGTCGAGCCGAACCCTTGCGAAAGACCTGGGTGTGGCCCGGAACACCGTCGACTGGGCCCTGGGCCAACTCGTCGATGATGGTTATATCGTCCGCCGCCGTGGCGCCGGCAGTTTCGTTGCCGGGTGCCTCCCCGAACGCGATTCTCCGCCGCTGGCGTCAAAGCAGTCTGGTACAAAACAACCCGAGAGCACGCAGCGGCGACTCTCCCGGCGAGCCCGAGCGATACAAACGTACCCCGGTCACTACCAGCCGATTGCCGCCATCCCGTTTACACCGTCACACCCACCTATCGATCTTTTCCCGCGAGCGGCCTGGAATCGCCTGCTGAGGCGTGAGACCTCCCGGGCGGGCACCGACTATTGGGCCTACGGCGCGAGCAATGGATTACCGGCGCTGCGGGAGGCCATCGCAGCCCACGCCTCCGCCATGAGAGCGACACGGTGTTCGTCCGATCAGGTGATCGTGGTGACGAGCACCCAGCAGGCCGTGGAACTCGCGGGCAAAGTGCTGGCGGATCCGGGTGAGTCGGCCTGGGTCGAAACTCCGGGGTACCAACCGGTCCAGCACTGTTTGCGCGCGGCCGGCCTCGAGATCGTGCCGGTGCAAGTTGACAAACACGGTCTGGACGTCGAGGCGGGTCGAATATTGGAGCCCCACGCGCGCCTGGCATACGTAACTCCCGCTCACCAATATCCGTTGGGTTATGAGATGTCGCTCGAGCGCCGGCAGTTGCTTCTGCAATGGGCGTTGGAAGAAAACGCGTGCGTCATCGAGGACGACTACGATGGCGACTACCGATACGAAGGCCGCCCGATTGCTTCCCTCCAGGGGCTCGATACGGGCGGGCGTGTCATCTACGTGGGTAGCTTCAACAAAATACTGTTTCCGGCGTTGAGAATCGCTTACGCCATCGTGCCCGAGGCGCTCGTCGGTGCGTTCGTCGACGCGAAGCACACCGCGGACGGTCACACGGCCCTGCTCATGCAAGGCGTGCTTGCGGCGTTCATAAACGAAGGGCACCTGGGGCGTCATATGCGCGCGACCCGCGCGATCTACAACGAGCGCCGGCTGGCCTTTCTGGAGGAAGCGCGCATTCTCGACGACGTGTTGGAGTTTGGGCCGGCGGTGGCTGGCCTACACCTCACCGCGCTTTTCAAGGACGGACGTTTGAACGATCGATCCGTGGCCGCAGAGTGCGCTCGCACGGGCGTCGAGGTTCACCCGCTTGCAAAATACGGCGCAACCGCCCGCGGCGGTCTCGTCTTCGGATTCGCGGGTGCCTCACGCGCCGCTACACGATCCGGTCTGCAGATCGTGCGAGCGGCAATACGGGCTCAACTCTAGCGCGACAACTCGCAGATCCAGTTCACTTCCCAGGTTTTGCCGCCATCCGCTGAGAAGGATTGTTCCATCCGGGCGGAGTGCGGTGAGATGTCGGTCCAGACAAAGCGGACCAGGATCGCGCGCCCCTTATAGTCCTCCTGGTCGTAGAGCTCTCCCCGGTGGCCCGTGAACTCACCCACCATCGGTGGAGTTCCCAGCGTCCCTTTGTCGAGGTCGAGAAGATAGATGCTCCACTGATGCGACTCCGGGTTGTACAGCCGCAGGGTCTGCGCTTTGATGTGCAGGCTTTTGTCGCGACTCTCGACCGCGAACTCCTCGAAGTTGGCGTTGGAATCGAGGAGCTTCTTATGGTTCGAGATCCCGTCGTATTCGACCCAGTGGGTCGAGCCCGTCAGCCGCTCGGGCAAGCGCCGCACATGGGCTTTCCAGTCCCCGATCAGGAAGTCGAAGTCGTGCGCGCCGTCGTGCGGTGTTGCCGTTGGCTTGGCCGCCGGTTGGGTTGGCGCTGCGCTGGTTTGCAACCAGGGAATGACGGCCGCCGCCACGAGCAGCGCCAGGCGCCCGGACCTATGTCTTGTTGGTGTCATGTTCGAGCCTCCTGAGAGGCCTCACATACTAGAGACCGTGAAAAGGGCGGCAAGGGCCATTTACGCCGCACGCGCTAGGCCACTCGTGGCCTTTCAGCCGTGATGCAGCGAGAACTCCACCGGTACCATCGCTATGGCCGCGCGTGCGATTCCTCCATCGATGTAGGGCTTGAAGACCGCGCGCACCACTGCCTCGCGTGCCGCCTCATCCAAACGAGGATGTCCGCTCGATCGGTAGATATTTACGCTTTTCGCGTGACCCGACTCATCGATCAGCACACGCAGAATCACCAGCCCTTCTTCGAAGGAGCGCCGCGACTCGGTCGGGTAATGTGGCGCCGGTTGCTTCAGATAGGCCACTTCTGACAGCGAGGGCGGCTCTGCGACTGACACCGGTTGAGACGCCGGGATGTGCTGGGATGGCGCGGCGGGAGCGGGCGGCTCTGCGCTCGCAGTGATGGCGGCCGCCTGTGGCTCCGGCGGAATAGGCACGTCGGGCACAGTCACCGACACCGGCTGCACTGTCGCCAACTTTGGATCCGATAGCACCCGCGTCGCGGGCTCGGAAGAGGGCTGCTCCAGGAAACTCACCACGATCGGTGGCGCTGCCTCGTTCACAGGCTTCATCAAAGTGCCGAGCGCGAGCAGCGCTACGAACCCGACATGGGCGGCAATGATGGCGAGGCCGAATGCGCCACGCCGGGCCGAGCCCCCATAGGAATTCAAGTATCCCGCCATAGGAGCCCAGTCTACGGAAGCAACAACGCGATTGCAAATGATAATGATTCGCATTTACGATATTGGTTCCGGCGATGTACAACAACACCTCGAGGCTCCAGGGTTTATGTCTAATTGCACTTCCCGATCGGTTCTGGCGGTCGCCGTCCATCTCGCGTTGAGCGGCGCCAGCCTGAGCGCCGTAGCTACCGAGCCGGGAGAGTCGGCCACGAACCCGACCTCTCCATCGACCCCGGCGTCCGGCACGGAAACACAACTCGGCAAGATCAGCGTCGACGCGGCGGTTGGCGAATTCAAAGTCGACCAGGCGCAATCGCCAAAATACACCGAGCCGCTGCGCGACACGGCGCAGACGGTCACCGTAATCCCCGCTGAGTTGATCCAACAGCAGGGCACGTTACTGTTGCGAGACGTACTTCGCCAGAACGTGCCCGGAATTACCTTCGGCGCGGGAGAAGGGGGCAGTTACGGCGACAGTATCAACATCCGCGGTTTTACGGCGACGAACGACATCGCCGTGGATGGAGTGCGCCAGAGCGCGAATACGACTCACACGGATCCCTTCGACACCCAGGCGATCGAGGTCGTGCAGGGTACGAGCTCGGTCTATTCAGGAGTCGGGGCGCTCGGTGGCACCATCAACTTCGTCTCCAAACTCCCGACCGCCACGAACTTCTCGAATGTAAGCCTCGGCGCCGGCACGGCCGACTATGTTCGGGGCAACGCCGACGTCAACCACACGATAGGTGATCCGGATCTCGGCATGGCCTGGCGCGTCAACGCGATGGCTCATAGAAACGAAGTCGCCGACCGCGACGTCACGGGCTACACGCGGTGGGGTATCGCGCCGTCATTCGCACTTGGCATCGGTACTCCGACGCGTCTCACCGTCACGTATGTTCACGAGCACGACCGGAACCTGCCCGAATACGGGATCCCTTTGCGCAATTTCGCGCCGGTGGCCGGAATCGATCGCGACAACTACTACGGCTTCAGCAATGTCGACGTGGAGAAGATCGACGACGACGCGTTAACCGCGATCCTGACGCATGACTTCAATGCCCACGCGACCATCCGCAACCTGACACGCGCGGAGCAATACGATCGCTACAGCATCACCGACGCCGCCGAGGGGCGCATCTGTCTCGCCCCGGGACAGTATCCCATCGGCACGAACCTGCAGGCGCCGGCCGCGACGTTACGCTGCGGAGCCGCCGGTGCGAGCCCGCTGGAAGGAGTGGGCGGCCCGACCTATACCCCGGGTGGTCCTATCGGCAACCTGCGTGACACCCGCAACCGGATATTGGCGAACCAGACGGACCTGACACTGACCTTTCACACCGGGTTCATCGAGCATGCGGTCGTGGTCGGGGCCGCTTTCTCCAAGGAGCGCTACTGGCAGGCCATCGGCGGCGATTACCGTAATCCCAACGGCAGCACCTATCTGCTGCTGCCTCAGCCGCTCTACGACCCCAACCACTATTTCACCCAGCCGCTAAATCTCACGGTCTCCGGCCGCGCCGACTCGACACTCACCGATGAAGCGGGATACGTCTTCGATACGCTGAAATTCCAGGATCATTGGCTGCTGGGAATCGGCGCGCGCTACGAGCACGACAAGGCCAGCTATGAGAGTTGGACCGCAACGCCCGCGGCCGCCCTTAACACACCGCCCGGACCGCTCGCTCCGGCGGCCACCAATCCGCTGGTGAATGACAACAATCTGCTCTCCTACCGCGGCACCCTGTTGTACAAGCCGGTGGAGGAGGCGAGTCTCTACTTCGCCTACGGTGATTCGAAACTGCCGTCGACTTCCACGGTGAACGGCAGCTGCACGACGAACTGCAATGTCGAACCGCAGGATGCCGTCACCTACGAGTTCGGCGCAAAGTGGGATCTCCTGAATGAGCAACTCGCCTTCACCGCGGCTGTGTTCCGCACCGACCGCACCAACTACCTGGTCGCCTCTGGCGATCCCAACGTGCCGGCGCAGCAGTTGGATGGCAAGGCCCGCGTCGACGGCGAGCAGCTCGGACTTGCGGGCAACATAACCCGCGAGTGGGCTGTATTCGCGAACTACGCGCACCTCAGAAGCGAGGTACTGCAAAGTGTGTCGGGCCACACCCTGGCATTGACGGGGATCGATGCGCAGAAGGGCAACGCGCTCGCGAACACCCCCGGGAATTCCGCCAATCTGTGGATGACCTACAAGCTGCCGCACGGTTTCACTGCCGGATATGGCGTGAATTACACGTCGTGGGTATGGGCGACCGCCAGCAACGCCGCGCCGACTGCGATCTACAACCGGGCAACCATTCCCGGATTCGTTCTACACAACCTCATGGCGAGCTACACCGTGAATAAGCTCGTGAACATCCAGTTGAACGTGCTGAATCTATTCGACAAGGAATACTTCACACAGCTGCGCACGGTTTCCACGACGAGCGGTTGGGTCAATCCGGGAGCCGGCCGTACTGCGATCGTTTCGGCATTGTTCTCGTTCTGACCAGGGGTATCCGATGCTGTTACACGTCCCCCAGGTATTGAGTAAAAGCCAGGTGAGCGAATTCCGTGCGCGCCTCGCGAGCGCCGACTGGTCGGATGGGCGGATCACCGCCGGCCACCAGTCGGCCCTGGCCAAGCATAACTTGCAACTACGTGAGACCCACCCGATCGCGCGTGAGCTCGGTGCGACGGTCCTCGAGGCCCTGAATCTGAGCTCGTTGTTCTTCAGTGCTGCGCTGCCCCGGCACGTGTTTCCGCCGCTATTCAACTGCTACCGGGTAGGGAACGGCTTCGGCAACCATGTCGACAACGCAATTCGCTACGACAGGACCACGCAGGCGGCGCCGCCGCTGCGCACCGACCTTTCCGCAACCTTGTTCCTTTCCTCACCCGACGAATACGACGGTGGCGAGCTCGTGATCGAAAATCCCGATGGCACCCACAGAGTCAAGTTACCGGCCGGTGACCTGGTGCTCTATCCGTCCACGAGCATCCACAGAGTCGAGCCCATCACCCGCGGCGAGCGGTTGGCCTCGTTCTTCTGGGTGCAGAGCCTGCTGCGCGACGCTGGCGAGCGCCGCTTACTCTTCGATCTGGACGTGGCCATCCAGAAACTGAACCGTGATACGGCCACCCATCCTGCGATGGTCGAGTTGGTTGGCGTCTACCATAACCTGCTGCGGCGTTGGGCTGAAGTATGAGCACCGTGAGTCTGGAATCCACCGTCGCTTTGCGTCGCATGCGGGCGCATCGCTTGATCCGCAAGCTGCACTTGTGGATTGGGGCATGGGGCGCGATCGCCGCAGTGGTGTTCGGAATCACCGGCTTTCTGCAGAACCATCGGGGCGTAATG
>JAQGOE010000221.1 GCA_028293725.1 Gammaproteobacteria bacterium
AGCCGGCTGTTAAGATGCAGCTCATGGCGTGTTCTGGCCCGTCGGTACGGGCGCCGCCGGCTCGCAACAAGCAACTATAAGTACGAGACGTTCGCGCACCGTCACGAGGGATGACGCATGAAATTGACGAAACTGGCCGTGGGGCTGGCCGCGCTCTGCTGTATCGGCGTGCTGGGTGCGTGCGGAGGAGGGGGAGGTCCCAGCTCTGCGGCGGCGCCCACGAATGCCCCGCCAAGCGCCACTATCAAAGCGGAGAGCGGCGCCAGCACCGGTGGCTCGGGAGCCGCCCTGCAGGCCGCCATCGGCTCCACGATCGTACTGGCCAGCGCCGGCACGGCGGGCCCGGGAGCCACGATCACGGGCTATCAATGGACGCTCCTTTCTGAGCCCAGCGGGAGTCAGGCCGCTCTCAGCGGCACCGCCACACCCTCTGTCAGCATTGCGCCCGACCTTGCCGGGAACTACTCCCTACAACTGCAGGTATCGGATTCCCAGGGTCAGACGGCCTCGCAATCCATCACCATCGCGGTCACCACCTCTCCGCCGGTCGCCGCGCTCGTCACCAAGGTTGTTTTCAACAGCTCATCGACCGTGGCGCCTTCCCAGCCTGTGTTGCTCGGCACAGTCGTGTCGTTCGACGCTTCGGTGGCTGCTTCGGGTAACGATCCGGCAGCGATCACCTGGCAGATGAGCAAATCCCCGGCTGGAAGCAGCGCCGCTCTTTCGACCAATGGCATGAGCGGGTGACCAGCTCGATGAGCGATCGAAATCTCTATGCCCCGCCGGCCGCCCAGGTCGCCGATGTACCCGAGACGGGTTCACCACTCGGGTACGAAGGAGAGCGGCCGCCGTTCTTTCCAGTGAGCGTTCTCAAACTCGTGCTGTTGTCGGGTTGTACATTCGGCCTGTACGAGTTGTATTGGTTCTATAAGAACTGGCAGTACATCAAGGAGCGCGAAGGTCTGGACATCCGGCCCTTCTGGCGTGCGTTCTTCGGTTACTTCTTCTGTTATGAGTTTTTCAAGAAGGTGCGCGATTACGATCGTCCCGAGCTGGAGCTGAGCTTTCTTCCGGCAGGGCCTCTCACGGCCGGATGGATTCTGTTTACCATGCTGTGGCGTCTTCCCGAGCCCTATTGGTTGTTGAGTGATTTTGCTGTCGTGTTCCTCATTCCGGTGCAAATACGTGTGAATCACGTCAACAACACCGTTGCGCCGGGCCATGATCGCAATAGCCGCTTCACCTGGGCGAACTGGCTCGTCCTGGTTCTGGGCGGTGGCCTGTTGATCCTGGACGTAATCGGCAGTTTGGCGGGGCCGTCATGATCTCGACCCCGGATGTGCCGAAAAACGCTTCGAACGACCCGTAGCGCCGGACACCGATCCCGCGACCCGCGTTGGGAGACAAGACAGGGCTTGGACAAGCGCCCGCCACGCAGTACTCTCAGGTCGGGCGGAAACGAACGCACAGAACGTCGGCCATCCGGGAGAGCACTCTTTGACTACGCGGCCCATGCTCTTTGGCGCAGCACTGTTACTCGTCGCATTGCAGGCGTTCGGGCATCACACGGGCGCGATCTTCGACAATCAAAAATCGATGACGTTGAGCGGTACCGTGAAGACTTTGCAGTGGACCAATCCCCACTGCTGGATCCAGTTGATAGTACCCGGCGACGCGGGCCCCACAGAATGGAGCGTCGAGATGGGCTCGCCGTCGCAGCTCTTTCATGGCGGCTGGAAGCCGAAATCGTTACAGCCCGGCGACAAGATCACGGTGGTCGTGCATCCGATGCGCGATGGCACGAACGCGGGCCTGTTCATGTCTGCGACACTCGCCGATGGCAGGCCGATCGGCACGCCACCGTGAAAGGCGGAATCATTTCATGCGCGCGCGCTCACTGATCTCCATATTCGTCGCGGTCCTGATGCTCCCGGCGGCCCAGGGCGACACGAATCGCGCCACCCGGGCCAGTGCGTTCGCGAAGCTGCCCGACTGGACGGGAGTCTGGCAGAGCGCAGCGTGGTGGCCGCTGGATGTTTCGGGCCGCCCTGTCGGCGGCGAAGCGACGTTGCAGCAGACCCTGCAGACCACGCGCGAGCCACCCTACAACGCTAAATGGGCGGCCACATACCAGGAGGCCATGAAGGACACGGCCGCCATCGCCGAGAGGGTGAGGACGTTCAAAGTCTGCGAGCGGACGTTTCCGCAGGTAATGGAGGCGCCGTGGATGTTTCAGGTCGCCGTGCTGCCGGAGGAAACACTGATCGTGTTCGAGAACGGCCAGGTGAGGCACATCTACACCGACCGCCGCGGGCATCCGGCCGGCGACGACCTCTGGCCCACTCCGCTCGGCGACTCGATAGGACACTGGGAGGGCGAAACACTCGTGGTCGATACGGTTGCACGCGTCGCGGAACCGCTTGGTCCGAGAGCCTGGTTCAGCGTGTTGAGCGAGCAGGCGCATTTCACGGAGCGCCTGCGGCGAACCCAGGCCGACGAGCTCGAGGATCAGCTCACGATCGAAGATCCGGAGACACTCGCGCGGCCGTGGCAGATGACGCTGCGCTTCAAGCACCTTGCGGACATGAAACGCATGATCCCGACGAACTGCACCGAGAACGATCGTAATCCCGTGGTAGACGGGGAGATGAAGCTTACCGTTCCGAAATAACGCTGGGCAGATCTGCTGAAGTGTCGAGACCCGCCGCTCTTGCGGCCAAGTGCGGCAACATCGGGTCGACCCAGGTTGTTCCGGCGAAGCAATTTGACCCCGCGGAATTTCGCGAGCCTCGCCGGCTTCAGGGCGATATACTTCGCGACTTTTTCCGCGGGGGCCCCCCTCGATGTGGTTTAAAAATCTGAACCATTATCTATTGCCTGCTGAGTGGTAAATCACCTCCGCTGAGCTCGAAGAAAAGCTCCCCCAGCGAACGCTGAAGCCTTGTAGCCCTCTGGAGATGGCCAGTCGCGGCTGGGTGGCGCCGTCGAGCACGGGCCGCATGCTGCACACGGTGTATGGGCAGCACCTGATCGCGCTGGGTGTGGATCAGAAGCTCCTGCCGGGGTCGATCATTCGACAAGAGGCCGAGAGGCGCGCGGTAACGCTGGCGGATAGCCAGGGC
>JAQGOE010000235.1 GCA_028293725.1 Gammaproteobacteria bacterium
GCAATTCCCCGCTCCCTACGATCTCGCCCCGGTCATTAATGGCGGCGGCGGACTCGAGTTTCCAACCCGAATCGCTGGGAACGAGGGAATTCAAATCCCGGAATCCCTGCGCCTCGGCCCACGCGAATGCGCGATAGTGCTCCGAGTCAGGCCCGTAGCCACCCACCACGACATCGCAGTCATTCATGGCCTGCACACTGTTATAAAACTTCCCGGACAGATCCAGGCGCTCGAGGTGGCGAGTGTCATCGAGATATGCCTCGCTCCCCACTTGCAGCAGAATGTGTCCGGCGCGGTTGATCGCCACCGCCGAGCTGTAGGAGTCCGCCGGATCGATGATTCGTCGGCCGCGCAAACGGCTCCAGATAAACGCCTGATAGTGACCTTGCTCATCATAGGCGTCCCCTACCATGTCGCCCCGCTCATTGACGGCCTTCAATATTCCACCGCAACACAGCCCAATCGAATGCGGCACAGAGTTGCTCCAATACACCGCGTCAGTGGTTGTCTTGCCGACCGGTGCCCATTCCCCGACGATCGTGCTCAGGGCGCCGGTGCCATGCGCCCAGGTTTGATTGCCAGCGAGCGAAGTGAGAGAGTGATTTGAATAGACGAAGACTCGACGCTTATGGCCTTCGGCATCCGACGCATTGATCACGACGTCGCCGGCCTTGGTGATCGCCACCGGCTCCGTATAGTGAAACCCTTCGGGAACGCTCAACTCTTCTACGCCGGACTTTCGCCGCCAGACCACCGCGCGACGCAGTTCGGTCATCCCGGCCACGACACCCGAGGACGTAATGACTCTGGGAATGAACGGCAAGTCAACCACGCTGTAGCGGATGGTGTTCGGACAAGCACGTGACGGCGTCTCGGCTTGCGCTACTGCCGAGAAAAGCACCCCCAAAAGCCCGGCCAACGCCATCACTGGCACCAACGTTGCTGTACGCATGATAACCCTGCCCTCCATGCCACAGGATCGCCTCTTCGACGCTCCGGGCACGGCCGTCATGCAGCCAGCAACGCGATGCCACCATGACGGCGAACTCCAGTTCGTGAATGCATCATCCGAATGCTCGCTTGTTCGTTGTTGAGGTTTGCGGTCCTTTTACATCTTCCGTCGCGTTCCCGGGATGTCGCGATCTGGTGACGTCGCCGCGCGGCGACCGCGAGGCAGTGTTTGTTCTTGCAGTGTCATGGCCGCGCTCGAGACCTGCACCGAACCTCACTACCCCGGAATTCTCAATGAAAAAATCATGGTTGATCCTATTGGCTTTTCTTGCGGCACAAGCCGGTACGGCCTTGGCTGGAAACTGTCCAGCAACCCCACCCACCTCACGGGGTTCCGGCACCGTTCCCGGAATACCGGTGGCCGGGGGCATGCAGTACTACTTCACCGACGCCCTGATCGACGGCTTTGATTGTTTTCGCCGGTTGAGCGGCTGGTTCCCGAGCTACATTCATTCCAGCAACGCCATCAATCCGCACCATGAAGTCGTGGACATGGCGTATGCCCACGACGGCACAGCCACGTTCAACAACGTCGTCGTACCGACGAGTGGTCCTTACACGCTGGCTGTCCGATATGCCTTCTCCACAGGTCTGTTTGGAGGAGTCTTGAACCGACCGGAGGGAATCAATGTCAACGGGACTCTGGTCACCTCCGCCATGGATTTCCCGGTCACGGGGGATTTCGAGACCTACCAGACCGCCAGCATCGTGGTGAACCTGCAAGCCGGAACCAACAGCATCCAGTTGTTCAACCTGGACGGCGCCAGTATTTCGCGCGCGGACACCCTGGACGTAACGCCGGCGGCACCCGGGACGTGCATTACGGTACCTCCCACGCCCGGGAACGTCAGCGGTCTAGCGCAGTCTGCTACCCAGATCAATCTAAGTTGGTCACCCACAACGGCACCTGCCTCCTGCAGCGTGTCATCCTATGACGTATTCCGCAGCACCAACCCCGCGTTCGCGCCCTCGGCCGACAACGAAATCGCCAGCGGCATCGCCACTACCGTCTACGACGACAAAGCGGCGCTTTGCAATCTGACCTATTACTATTCGGTCGCAGCCGTCGATGCCGCGGGCGCTTCAAGGGCCTCACCACCGTTCACGGTCGCAACCCACGCCTGTCCCGCCTCCAGTGCCGTTCAGATCAACAGTGGTGGTCCAGCGGTAAGCTCGTTTCTGGCGGACGAGGACTTCGCCGGAGGCAGCGTAGTTCCCACGACAGACAGCATCCAGACGGTCAACGTGCCGAAAGGGCTGCCCATGGAGGTGTTCCGGGACTCCCGCACCGGTACCTTCAGCTACACCGTGAAAGGCTTTGCGCCGGGTTCAAACCACACGGTGACGCTGTACTTCGTCGAACCCACATTCGATGCAGTCGGCTCGCGACTCTTCAATGTGAGCATCAACAGCAAGACCGTGTTGTCCAACTTCGATGTCTTCCTTGCGGCCGGGGACATGGACACTCCAGTGGCGGAATCGCTATCGGCGGCCGCGGATAGCACGGGTCAATACGTAATCGCCTTCACGCCGGTCCTCAACGACGCGCTGCTGAGCGGATTGCGGATCAAGTAGCCCAAGAGAACGGCCTGTTGAACGTTGGAAATGGCTGCGGAGAGCCATTGGAGGGCCGGGGGATGAAGATTTTTACCCCCGGTCCTCCCGGCTTTCGAGATCGATCTGGCCAAGGGGCGCCGGCCGCCGCGGGGTCGACTATGTTTCGACACTCCTGACCGGGAGCTCTGGCTCCGTTCTTCTGCCGCCTCCCAGGCTTTCACAGGCTCTACATGGGCGAGTCTGACGCCAGAGGAGTCAGATGCTTCGAGCTTCTGGTCGAGAGATGCTGAATCGAGCTAGTCCTTCAGTCCCGATCGGATGCGGCCGCAATCCTTCCGAACGAGCTTGAGGACGTCGGTCTCCAGTATCTCGATGTCGAGACTCCCGC
Source organism: Gammaproteobacteria bacterium (assembly GCA_028293725.1). The sequence goes on from JAQGOE010000235.1 coordinate 2,957, forward strand.
TCTTTGCTTCTTCTGAGCGACATAGATCGTTCAGCTGCTCCCGCTTCAGGCGCATTTGAGCGTCGAGTGGCGCTGAGACAGTTGCTTCTGCAAGCGCGAGCATTGCCATCAATCTGTGGAGGGCCAGAACGGAGGTGTAGGCCGAAAAGAGGTTCTGGAGCGCAGTTACGCATTCACCCACGTGGCCTGATCGCGAGAGAATCAAATGGTCGAGATTGTACTTTCAAGTACCAACACCACGGGATGGCACGGCGTACACCGCTCATCGAGTCGACGCCACCGTGAAGCGTCCCCCTCCAGCGTGTTCGCCAGACATTGGAACACCCGGCGCACGCGGCGACACTCGCCTCAGGTCTCAATTCCGCCCCGGGCGGGCGCACGGCCGCCACTACCTCAACGCATTTCTGACAATCCGAACGACACTCATGAACGCCTCATCCCGGTTGCGCCAGGTCGTGACCGGCCGGCCATCGGCAGGCGCTGCAGGAAGTTCGGCGAATGAGGTGACTTCCCAATCGCAAGGGCGAAGGATCACGGGAATGACGGACGCACGTTTCTGCCGATGTTGCTCCAAGGCGCGCCGCGCTTGGAACTCGTAGCAATAGTCCGACGCCAGAAAATTATGGCTCACGAGCAAAAGAATGACATCGGCTGATTCGATCGCCGTCTCGAAGTAACCGCGGTATTCGTCGCAGCTGGCGCTCCTATCGCGGCGAACCTCGATCACCCCGGTGCGTCGGAGCATTGTCAGATGCTTGTCGAGCTCAGTTCGAAGATCCAGATCACGGTACGAGTTGCAGATCGTTATGCGTGCTGTGATAGCCATATCTTAACGTTCACTGCGTAGATGTTGGATACTCACGATGGACTTTCACACGTACCGGCGTTCGTGTCATCGGACGGTGGTCTGTCGATCATTAGTCCGACAGGTATTCAGTCCGTAGGATTATAGTCCGCATTCAGTCAAGCTCTACGACCATGCGAACCCGAAAAGTTGCCGTCGCGTTTGGACGGGTGCTGCGCGAAACCCGCCTGCAGAAGGGCATCTCACAAGACAGCCTCGCCTCGCTTTGCGAATTCGATCGCACTTACCCGTCGCTCCTGGAGCGTGGTTTGCGCAGTCCAACTCTAGCAATGGTTTTCCGCCTGTCCGAGGCTCTCGATATCAACCCCTCGCTGCTGGTAGCCAAAACATACGATGAACTACGTCGGAGCTGATGCTTGCGCCCCTCGGACTATAGTCAACAAGAAATATACGGCTAAATTGGCGTGTTAGCAAGAGGCCAATATGTTGGGAGCTAGCACGCGTCGTATAGCCGCGGCATAGTCCCGTGGGATCTGACCGTGAGTGGCGGCCGCGCAGATGCCGAGGCAATTCTTATGCTGGCTGGGTCACGCTCGTTCGCCCGGAATCACGTCCGAGTTAGGCGGTGTTGTGGTGACTTCGCCTGCCGGCGCGGGGTTCGGCATTGGAACGCAATGATCCGACATTCGCCCGAACCCGGGAAAGCACACCCAATCACGCCCGGACGCCTCAATGTACGCATGAGGCGGCGGCTTGATCTCTTGACATTGCGAGTCGATCTTCTGGAAGCCCCAGTCACATTCCCAGTGATCTGCACCTCCTACAAAGGCTGCATGTGCAGGCGCGATACCCGGTATGCAGAACCTGCCCGCACGGTGATAACCGGAGCGGCATCGCCACTGTCCATCGAAGACCTCAAACACACTCGCGCTTGGTAAAACATCACCATCCCCCATGCAAAGTCCCGCGACCTGTGTGAAACCGTGGTTGCAGGCCCAGCCCTGGGCGCCGGCGCTGTAGTGCGCATTCGACGGGATGTCGCGATTAGGCTCCTGTGAATTGCCGGGACTCAGCCACCCCATGGCGCAGGCGAAGATCACCCATGTCGAGGCCACTACTCTTCTGCGTACTTCGAAGCACATATCATCTGTAAATACCGCAAGGTCATCGCCTCTAGCAAGATAGAGGACGGGTAAAGAATCGTCGCCTTCGGCTCGGCCAGTGAGCTCGGGAAACGGAGGCATGCCCCGCGGCGCGAGTCCCCCATCACGTACGATGTGGGCAAAGGCTTCGGATGACAAAAGCACCGGAGAAGCGCGTAAATCCGGCGCAATCCCGCCAGAGACTACGCCTGCCAGACGACCCGCTTCCCGAGCGGGTCCTAGGCCTTGAGCACGCTCCGCCCGGCATCCGCGGGCACGTCGCCCGAGCCGACAGTGAGGCCGGTAGTCACCGAAGCTCGGCCACAGCGGAATGCTCTTCCGCTCGTATTTCGCCCCCGGCGCGAGCACGGGCCGGCCCGTCTGCAAATCAACATGGTCGGCCCATGTCACCGTGCCGAGTTTCGAGGGACCACGCGAGACCGAGTCCCTGCACCGTGCGGCATTGATTTCGGTATCTAAGGAGCACTTTATGGCCTACGTCACCGTAATCAACGAACATCAGCACGTACAGCAGATCGTTTCAGGACACCATCACATGACGGCGGACGCTACGGCCTCCGCAGGCGGTAGCGACGCCGGATTTGCTCCGCGCGAGCTATTGCTCGCGAGCCTCGGCGCCTGTACCGCGATCGCATTGCGCAAGCACGCGGTCTCCAACGACTGGTCATTGGGGAAAGTTACGGTCGGACTGCGATGGTCGCGAGATGATGCGGGCCTCGAGCATATCGACCGGCGCCTGTCATTCACCAAGCCGCTGACCGAGGAGCAAAAGAAACAAATGCTGGATGTCGCGGCGGAGACGCTGATCACGAAGTTACTGCTGCCTGGGAATGCGATCCAGTCATCTGTCGTCACTTGATCCGCTGTACGCCGCAACAGAACCTGCTCGTGTGTCGTGCGCGTATGTCACCTGAACCTGGCGCTCGGTCAGCGTGGCACACGCACCCGCTCGGCCAGACACTCATCGTCACGGCCGGCTGCGATGGCGCGCAGAGCACGCGGCGGACCAAGCCGACGCCGGTTGCGATTAGGGTGCTGTCGGCAAGGAGGCCTGCCCTGCCGGAACATTCTCCAGACGCTGTCAGGAGAAATTTCATAAGGGGAGCTTCTGGCGACTGAATCCCTGGGGGTTCCTTGTGCCCCTTCCACGTCTTTCGCGTGAAGCGCACTACGTGAACCCTATGTTCGTCATCGCTGACAAAGTCGGCGGCCGGCTCAGCTCCGCAACGCATGGAGCACCAGGTCCACCTGCAGCCTGATCATCCTCCGCAGGTGAACGCTGTCTTGCGCGGCCTCCTTCAGGCCCCTGAATGAGTAGACGAGGTTACGCGCGATGTCACGGGCACTGCCTTTGAATGCGGACGCAGCGAGCGCATCAGACAGAAGCTCTGCGACCAGATCGACGAATCGCTCACACATCTCAACGACCACCGGAAGGCTCAGATCGAAGAGATCCTTGGCATCGGGATGCTTTTCCATCAGTTCGAGGCCGTGAGCCCCCCAAGCGGCGCAACAGCGATGCAGCCTGCGATCCAGCGTCGATAGCTTCGGCAATGTCTGGCGGAACTCGTCCAGCATCTTGTCATTCAAACTCCGGATCACTGCCGTAAAGATCTCATCCTTGTCCGCAAAGAAAACATAGAGTGCGGGCCGAGAGAGTTTGATGGCGGCGGCGAGGTCGGCCATGGTGGTGCGCGCATAGCCATAGCGGAGGAATACCTCCGTCGCGGCGACCACGATCGCTTCCTTCCGCGCCAGCACCTCCGCAGCGGAAAATTTATGAGTCATATTAACTACACATTGACACATTTAGAATTTTTGTTAAAGTCGCGCAAAGTGTGATGCGTGCCTGATTGGAGAGTTGAAGATGCAACCGATCCTGCTGAATGAAGGCGATCTCCTCAGTGCGCAGCAGAAGCTCCCACCCGATGCACCTGTTGTGATGCTGAACCTCGTTGCCTTCAATCCGACGGCAAAGTATGAAGACCCTGGCAGCCAACCCTGCTCCGGACGCGAAGCTTATTTGCAGCGCTATGCGCCCGCATTCAGAGAGGTCGCTGCCGCGGAAAAGGTCGAAGGAATCAAAGCTCTCTATGTCGGGGTTGTGGCCGCCGTCCTCATCGGCCCAACGGATCCACATTGGGATGCGATTGCGCTGGTCGAATACCCGAACTTCGGTGCGCTCCGCAAAGTATTGGAAAGCCCGCTCTATAAGGAGAAAGCAGAGCCGCACCGCAAAGCGGCGCTCAGCGCATGGCAGTTCATGGCGACCTGCTCTCCTGAGCCGACATCACTCGAAATAGGACGGCACAGGTGATGTCCTATTTCGTATCCGCATCGATGACTCGTAGATCGACGCCATCGACAACCCACGCCGCCAGATCGGACAGAGTGACATAGCGCGCTTCGCCAGGATCATAGAGCCTGCAATTCGAGTACTTTCGAACCGTCCGCAACTCGCTCATGGCACATCTCCGTGGTTTTTTCGAGTGACGCGATCGAGATCAATGGACCTGTGAATCCGGACCGAACACTGCTTTCGATCCTGTTAACCTGCCTTAGCGTCGTAGTCGGCCTGGGCGTTACCCTCTGTGCGCGTGCCGGCGTTATCGACGCACCGGGCGGGGACCTTGAGGTATCGCTGATCACCTATGGCCCGGGCGCGATTTACTGGGAGCGCTTCGGGCATGACTCAATCAGGATACTCGACCGCGGCTCGGGCGAGTCCGCAGACTTCAACTACGGTGTGTTCGATTTCCAGGAAAGCACTTTCCTCTGGAACTTCGCACGCGGCTACATGCGTTACATGATCGACATCCAGCCCAGCGACTTTTACCAGCAGGACTATATCGACGCAGGCCGCTCGGTCGTCGCACAGCGGCTCGCCCTGTCCGCCGCGCAAGCGGTCAGCCTACGTGCGTTCCTCCTCTGGAACCTCCGTCCGGAAAACGTGGGCTATAACTACGACTACCTCACCGACAACTGCGCAACACGCGTGCGCGATGCGCTGAACTCTGCACTTGGCGGCGCGCTGCAGGCTGCCCTCGCGGCTCGGCCCGCACCGATGACCTATCGCCAGCAGATCGACCGCCTCATGAGTGCGCAACCGTGGTTGATGGTTGGAATGGATCTTGGACTGGGTCCCTTCGCGGACCATCCCCTGAACGAATGGCAAGAAAGCTTTCTGCCGATGGTGCTCGCGCGCGAGATGCGCAGCGTACGCGTCCCTGATGGTCGCGGGGGCGTCAAACCGCTGGTTGTGAGCGAGCGTCAAATTGCGCCGAATCGCCTGACGCCGCCTAGCACAATGCCGCCGGACCTTGATGTGCCGCTCGGTATCGCGGGCCTCGCGCTCGCTATCACGATGCTGGCCTCGAGACCATGGCTTTCCAAGCTGTACGCCTCTCTCACTAATGCGTATTTCGTTCTTGCGGGAATCGCAGGCACAGTATTACTCGCGCTTTGGGCACTCACGGCGCATCGCGCGGCGTGGGAGAATGCCAACTTGCTGTTATTCAACCCGCTCACCTTCGCCTTGCTAGGTGCCACATGGCGGACTCGGAACGGAATATGCCGTCGCCGGCTCGCGCGGACGCTCGTCGCGTTACAGCTCGGCGCCGTGTTTCTCGAATTGATGCTGCATTTCCTCGGCGGTATGCCACAGCAAAACCTGCCGTGGCTCCTGTTCGCAACCCCTGTATGGCTGGCTATCGCGGTCGGGCTACACGCGACAGCAGCGGGTGGTCCAAGCATTGAAGTCGAACCATGCTCGAACGGCTCCGACTGACGAACCGGGGCGGGCAACTCAGAGTGCAACTCGGAAGAAAAGTGGATTCGAGATGGCGAACGTATCTATTTGATTTCATGGCGGAGAGGGTGGGATTCGAACCCACGAGCCCCGCAAAGGGCCTCCGGTTTTCAAGACCGGTGCATTCAACCGCTCTGCCACCTCTCCGTCTTACCAATCAATGACTTAGGACGTATTCCTCTACAATCTCATAGGATGAGATCCCCTCGTCAACGACGGCAAGCGCGCATGGTACCAAAACCGGCCCCCCGGTCGCGATTCAAAAAGACGCCCGCACCCCCAGTCGAAAGGCGCGCCCCAGCGGATCGAACAGGATGTTATTCGTCGACCCTTGGTTGCTGGGCGCAACGGGCGGATTTCGATTGAGCAGGTTTTCCACGCTGCCATACACCTCCAGCATGTTGGGCTTGGCAAACGGCAGCTTGTAACGCGCCCCAAGCGCGAAATAGACCGCTCCGGCCACGTGGTTGTTATTGATGCTGTTTGGAAGATTGACGTTGTAGCCCGCCTGCCCCGGACCTATCAAGGTGGCGTCGAACAGTCCCGCCTGGATGTAACGGGTTTCGAGACTCAATGTTGCAGGGCCGCCCGTATACGTGACCAGGCTGTTCATCTGCCAGTGCGGCAAGCCCGCGCCGCCGCCCGAAACATTGTTGCCGTCGATACCGGCCCGATCGATCGAGAGCCCGGTCACATCGGTCGTGGTCAGATGTTCGAGGCGTGTGGCCAGAAAGTTCAAATCCAGAGTTCCTGGAGAGAGCGCCCACCGATAATCGAGTTCGATGTCGAATCCGCTGGTCTGCACGCGGTTCAGATTCTGGGAGAGCGTGTCCACCTGGGCCACCGAGCCATTCGGATTAAAGATTACGAGGTCGCAGTAGGCGCCTTCCTGGCGGCAGCGATTCACCAGAACTTGCGGTGTGAGAGTGCCGATCGCATTCTCGAGGTCGATCGAGTACCAGTCCACGG